>NZ_KZ614145.1:313603-627206 GCF_002884495.1 Rummeliibacillus pycnus
AAAACTTAGAGCAAGTCCAAAAATTATTTGATGTAGATATTGAAATATCAGGTTTTGATCGTGTTGGTTTGTTAAATGAAGTAATTCAAGTTGTTACCGAAACAAAAACATCGATTAGCGGAATAAGTGCTCGTACAGATCGTGATAAAATTGCTACGATTAATTTGACCTTACAAATACGTCATATTCACCATTTATATAAAGTGGTAGATCGCGTTAAACAAATCCCTGATATATATTCTGTACAGCGTGTAATGCACTAAGATAGGAGATTTAACATGAGAGTAGTTTTACAACGGAGCAAGGAAGCATCTGTTACCGTAGATGGAAAAGTAACTGGAAGGATAGAAAAAGGCTATGTGTTACTTGTCGGAATTACACATGGCGATACAAAGGATGATGCAGATTATTTAGCCAAGAAGATTGCCAAAATGCGTATTTGGGAAGATGAAGCGGGGAAAATGAATCATTCTATTAAAGAACAGGGTGGAGCGATTCTATCTGTTTCTCAATTCACTTTATATGCAGATACGAAAAAAGGAAATCGTCCAAGCTTTACGGATGCAGCACGCCCTGAAGAAGCCTTACCATTATGGGAGTATTTCAATAGCACACTATGCGCACTTGGTTTACATGTTGAAACAGGTGTATTCGGTGCAATGATGGATGTAAAATTGATCAATGATGGACCTGTTACAATAACAATTGAATCCAAATAATATCAAAATCCCTTATCAAACTAGATCACAAGTAGACTTAGTTGGTAAGGGATTTTGTATAGAGAGTTTACTCGATTGAATAGATAAATAACACAATATAAGTGGTACAGTTATATTGTACCATCCTATGTTTATCAATCCAAAATTCATATACAATCACAAAAGGTATCAAGAGTCTTTTCTCTTGATACCTTTTGGTTTTATAGTTTTGTTAGTCACGACCATAGTATGCAAGAAGTCCGTTAACAACGCCTTCAGCAACAGTTTCTCGATAGTGATCACTGTTTATCAATTTTGCATCGGAAGAATTCGTAACAAATCCAAGTTCTAATAATACAGATACAACAGAATTGTATCGTACAACATAATAATCAACTTTTTTCAATTTACGGTCACTATAGCTTGGATATTCTTCTTGAATAGCATCCTTGATTCCTTGATGAATGGCTTCTGCAAATTTTGCACTACTTACTCTGTTAGAAGTTGAATAATAACTTTCGTAGCCACTAGCAGAAGAAGGACCAGAGTTATGATGTACACTAATAAAGGCATTTGCACCTTTTTGTTTTGCATATGCAGCACGTTCATCCAATGTTAAAAATTGATTATCAGTTGTCCGTGTCATATATACAGTTCCATTAACCTTTTCAATTGCTGATTGAATGGCTTTTGCTGCTTTTAAGTTTAGTGTTTTTTCTATTACGCCATTCCCAGATGCACCATTGTCTTGTTTACCATGACCTGCATCAATAATAATTTTAATACCCTCTAGAGATCCTTTTACACTATCTGAAACAGTAGTTGTAGGTTTTTTTGTAGTAATTCTACTATAAGATGTATTAGCTGAAATCCAACCTTTTTGTTTTGAAGAATACTGTACTTCTACCCAATTGTTATTTGAAACACGTAACACTTTGAAATAATTTCCTTTTGATACTTTCCCAAGTGATGGTGCCGCAGTTGTTGGTAATGAACGAACATTTAAAGTACTTGATTTCATCACAAAATATTGTGTTTTGGCAGGGGTACTTGCTGTAAATGAGATATTGGCAGTTGAAGCAAATCCATAATACGTACTACCATTAATCCACCCTTCAACATCATTGTAATTGACATAAATCCAGCCATTACTTGCTTGTTTTAGAATTTGTACTTTCGATTCGAACGGCACTTCTTGTCCAAGTGATTGAGCACTTGTACTATAATTGTCGCGTATTGTTAATCCAGTAGGCTCTGTTACATAATAGTAAGTTGTTTTGTCAGGTACGACTACTGTAATAGAACTAGTTGTTGGTTGTTTCACTTTTTGTGTACCGTATTTTCCAGATACCCAGCCTTTTTTACCAGTTTTATAAGTGATTTCGATCCAGCCATTACTTGCTGTACGTGACACTAATAAAGATTCGTTTTTATAAACATAATCCAATTTTTTGGAGTTGGATGTAGGCTCTGAACGGACAGATAGTGAGTTTGCGGTTACGATAAAGTATAAATTTTCTTTCGCTTTGGTAATAACAGGCTTTGATGCGACTGTTGTTTTGTTGTTTGAAACTGTCACATAACTAGCGTTTACCCAACCTGTAATGCTTGATGTTTTAATGTTGATCCAACCATTCTTTTGTTGGATATATGTAGCTGTCTTTCCTTTGTTTAATTTTCCAAGAGACTTAGAGTTTGCGGAGTTAGATTGGCGGATATTCAAATTATCCGTTTTAGAAGTTACAATTTTTGAAGTAGTAGAAGCAGTTGAAACGGTTGTTTTGATCGCTTTTAAATATTTAGCTGATGCCCAACCCTTTGTGCTTTTATACTTCACTTGATACCAATTACCGCTTTTTTTAAGTTTTGAGACAGTTGCATTCTTTTTAAGAGTTAAAAGGACTTTTGAACTGGTATTTGGAGCACTTCTAAGATTTAGCGTATTTGCAGTTACTTTCAAGTTAGTTGTTGCTGCATTTGCTTGTGGTATGACTCCGAACATTGAGATAACTAAAATCAGACAAATTGAGACAATAGTCGTTATATGTAGTCTTTTTGTATTCATAATTTTCCTCCTTTCTTCCATTGTAAATTGAAAGTCTATAAAAAACTATAAGTTTTTTTAAATAGTTGACATATTTCTTGGAAATGATATGATATGTAGTAATCTGTAGAATTAATAAATGCCTATGACCAAGAAAGTAACAATCAGTAAGTACTTTTAAGAGAGGAAAAGACGTGGCTGAAATCTTTTCTATTGTACCGATTAGTGAAAAACACTTGAGAGGTTTTTCTTCGAACGAGCAATTTAGTAGGGGAAAACGGAATCGGCCGTTATCCGATTTGAGAGGATTTAGTAAGAAAAAGGCTAAATCAACTAGGGTGGAACCGCGGAAGCTAATATAGCTCTCGTCCCTTGCAATATGCAAGGGGCGAGAGCTTTTTTTATTGGAAACGGGAAGCTTTTGTTGAAGCCGTTTATGATAGAAAGGAGAACTGTGTATGAGTTTTAAAGTACCTAGAGGCACACAAGATATTCTACCGGGGCAAACAGAAAAATGGCAAAAGGTGGAGGAAATTATCCGTCATCTATGTCAAGTATACCGTTACCCAGAAATTCGTACACCTATTTTTGAATCCACTGAGTTATTCCAACGTGGTGTAGGTGATACAACTGATATCGTGCAAAAGGAAATGTACACATTTAAAGATCGTGGTGATCGTTCGCTTACTCTTCGTCCAGAAGGTACAGCTGCAGTTGTACGATCATATGTTGAACACAAAATGTTCGGCCAACCAGACCAACCTGTAAAATTGTCATATATTGGACCAATGTTCCGCTATGAACGCCAACAAGCAGGTCGCTACCGCCAATTTGTTCAATTTGGTGTTGAAGCGATTGGAAGTAAAGATCCAGCAATCGATGCAGAAGTGATTGCTCTTGCCATGAATGTTTATGAAGCAGCTGGATTAAAAGATGTAAAACTAGTGATTAATTCACTTGGTGATCATGAAGTTCGAGCAAAACATCGTGAAGCATTGGTGATGCACTTTGAACCACATATTCACGAGTTTTGCTCAGACTGCCAATCACGTCTTGAAAAAAATCCGCTTCGAATTTTAGATTGTAAAGTGGATCGTGATCATCCTTTAATGGCAACAGCTCCTGCTTTAACAGATTACCTAAATGAGGAGTCTGCTCGTTATTTCGAACAAGTAAAAAAATATTTAGATGTACTTGGTATTTCGTACGAAGTAGATCCAAATCTTGTGCGTGGTTTAGATTACTACAACCACACTACGTTTGAAATTATGAGTACTGCTGAAGGATTAGGTGCTATTACAACTTTATGTGGTGGCGGCCGCTACAACGGCCTTGTAGAAGAAATCGGTGGCCCTGAATCACCAGGTATTGGTTTTGCGATGAGTATCGAACGTTTACTGCTAGCTTTAGAAGCCGAAGGAAAAGAATTAGATACAGAAAATCAATTGGATATGTACATTGTTGCAATGGACGATGAAGCTAAACTAAAAGCTGTAGAATTAGCAAGCTCTTTCCGTGCAAAAGGTATTTCGACTGAAATTGATTATTCAAACCGCAAAATGAAAGCACAAATGAAATCTGCTGATCGTCAAAAAGCTACTTGGGTAATAGTACTTGGCGAAACAGAATTAGCTGAACAACAAGCAACTGTGAAAAACATGGCAACAGGGAATCAAGAAATGGTTCCATTCCATAATCTAGTAAATTACTTAACAAAACAGAAAGAACAATAATTGGAGGAATTATACATGGCAACACGTACACATGAATGTGGAGTTTTGCGCGCTAAAAACGTTGGCGAGCGCGTCGTATTAAAAGGTTGGGTACAATATCGTCGTGACTTCGGTGGATTAATCTTCATTGATTTACGTGACCGAACTGGTTTAACACAAGTTGTGTTCACACCAGAAAACTCTCAAGAAGCATTAGATTTAGCGGATACATTCCGTAGCGAATATGTGATCGAAGTTGAAGGTGAAGTGCGTCCTCGTACACCTGAAATGGTCAACCCGAATTTAGAAACTGGTGAAATCGAAGTTTACGTTGATAAAGTTACATTAATCAATAAAGCTAAAACACCACCATTCCAAATTGAGGACCGTATCCAAGTAAATGAAGATTTACGTTTAAAATACCGTTACTTAGACTTACGTCGCCCTGTAATGTACAATACATTCAAATTACGTTCAGATGTAACTAAAATCATTCGTAACTTCTTACAAGATGAAGGATTCCTTGAAGTTGAAACACCAATCCTAACAAAATCAACTCCAGAAGGTGCTCGTGACTATCTTGTACCATCACGTGTACACGAAGGTGAATTTTATGCACTACCACAATCACCACAATTATTTAAACAATTATTGATGGTATCTGGTTTTGAAAAGTATTTCCAAATCGCTCGTTGTTTCCGTGATGAAGACTTACGTGCGGATCGTCAACCAGAATTTACACAAATCGATATGGAAATGAGCTTCTTAACACAAGAAGAAATTCTTGATATTAACGAACGTTTAATCCAAAAAGTAATGAAAGAAATCAAAGGTATTGATGTTCCACGTCCATTCCAACGTATGAAATATGATGAAGCAATGGCACGCTATGGATCAGATAAACCAGATGTTCGTTTTGGTTTAGAACTAATTGAACTTACAGACGTAGTTGCTGGATGTAACTTCAAAGTATTTGCACAAACTGTTGAAGCTGGTAACCAAGTAAAAGGTCTTAACATCAAAGGTGCAAATGATCAATACTCTCGTAAAGATTTAGACGAATTAACAAAATTTGTTGGTCGTTATGGTGCAAAAGGTCTTGCGTGGATTAAAGTCACTGAAGAAGGTCTTACTGGCCCTATCGGTAAATTCTTCCAAGATGAATATGGTCAAAAATTAGTTGAACGGATGAAAGCAGAACCAGGCGATACATTAGTATTCGTTGCAGATAAAAAATCTGTTGTTGCGGATGCTCTTGGCGCACTTCGTAAAAAATTAGGTAAAGAACTAGGCTTAATCGACGAATCACAATTCGCATTCTTATGGATTACTGATTGGCCATTACTTGAATACTCAGAAGAAGAAGGTCGCTACACAGCAGCTCACCATCCATTCACTCGTCCATTCGATGAAGATTTGGATAAAATGGAAACAGCTCCTGGAGAAGTTCGAGCACAAGCTTACGATATCGTGCTTAACGGTTACGAACTTGGTGGTGGATCACTACGTATTTACGAGAAAGACTTACAAGAGAAAATGTTCAAAGTACTTGGTTTCACACAAGAACAAGCACAAGAACAATTTGGTTTCTTAATGGATGCCTTTGAATATGGTGTTCCTCCACATGGTGGTTTAGCATTTGGTCTTGACCGTTTCATCATGCTACTAGCAGGTCGTGACAACTTACGTGATACAATCGCATTCCCTAAAACAGCATCAGCTAGCTGCTTATTAACCGAAGCTCCATCTGAAGTAGCAACTGCACAATTAGATGACTTACACATCCGTGTTAAAACAATAGCTGACGAAGACTAAAAGCAAAGGACGCTCGTTTAGCTTTGTCGGTCAAATGTTCTTCACGCTTCACAAACCCTTTACCAGTATGAATTGGTAAAGGGTTTGCTCATTTTGTAAATTTTTCTTAAAATTTCATTCAGTTAATTTTGATTTTTCAGAACATTCATGTTAAGATTAATTCAACAACAAATCCTGATGTGTTCGATGAAACTTAATCAGTTTTGACCGAACATAGTATCGTTGGGAGTTGGCATTTTGAAATGGCAAACATGCCCGTCATGGGACCTTTAAAGTTTCAAATACAACACCCACCTGCAAGAGAGCGGGTTCAAAGCGATTGGAAAAAAAATCAACGGCACAATTGGGATTTGTTCTATTAAGAGACTAATAACCTTTGATTCTTATAGAGTCAGAGGTTTTTTTGTATGCTTCTTTAGTTTTTACGTATTTTATTGAGTTGTCCTTTGAGGAGCCATTTAGAAATGCAAGCAAATTAGAGCAGGAGAGCGGTCAGTTACAATCATTCCTGACCATCACCTACCTGTAATAATATGAAATAAAGGAACACTCTGGAATTACATGGTCATAAAGAATAAGAGACGAAACAGAAACATAGAGTACAAGTAATCGTAATGCTAATGAGTATTTGGACGTTTTCACAATCACTTTTAAAGGAGGAAAGGATAAAATCACTCTTATAAATTTTCCTAAAAAGTCTTGGAATCTAAGTCACTTTGTAATTGGTATAGACAACTATACCAGAAGATTTAAAAACAAAGGAGAGTGAAGATTTGTTAGGATTTTTGCAAAAAATCGGTAAGTCCTTGATGTTTCCAATCGCTACATTGCCTGCAGCAGCATTGCTTGTTCGTTTAGGTTCTGATGATATGCTTGGTAGTTTTCAAGTGAAATTCATACAGATAATTGCGAAGATAATGGCCGCATCAGGCGGTGCGATATTAGATAACTTACCACTTATTTTTGCGATTGGTATTGCGATGGGGTTTGCATTTGATAATAGTGGTGGTGCTGCACTATCAGGAGCGGTTGCACACTTAGTGTTAACAGGTGTATTAGCAAAAATAAATGCAGATTTAAATATGGGCGTTTTCGGTGGCATTATTGCAGGTATCGTAGCAGGTACCTTATACAATAAATTTTATAATGTTAAATTTCCTGAATGGTTAGCTTTCTTTGGAGGAAGGCGATTTGTTCCAATTATAACATCCATAACAATGGCAATTCTTTCTGGTGTTCTTGCTTATGTATGGGGGCCTGTTCAAGATCTGATTGATGGAACAGGTAATTGGATGCTTGGTGCTGGAGCATTAGGTGTAGGTGCTTATGGATTCTTTAACCGTTTGTTAATTCCTGTAGGTTTACACCATGTCATAAATACGATTGTATGGCTGGATTTTGGTGAATTTAAAAATGCAGCAGGTGAAATTGTTAAAGGGGATATTCCTCGTTTCTTAGCGGGTGATCCGACAGCAGGTTTATTCCAAGCAGGATTCTTTCCAATCATGATGTTCGGTTTACCAGCAGCATGTTTAGCAATGTACTTTGCAGCAAAGAAAGAAAAGCGAGCTGTAGTAGGTGGTATGTTTGTATCAATTGCTTTAACAGCATTCCTCACAGGGGTAACAGAGCCAATAGAGTTTACATTTATGTTCTTATCTCCTATTTTATATGTCATTCATGCTGTGTTAACAGGGGTTTCATTAATGGTTGCTGCTACCTTAGGAATCCATGATGGTTTTGGATTCTCAGCGGGGCTAATTGATTATTTATTAAACTTTGGTATTGCTCAAAAACCATTATTATTAATCCTTCAGGGCTTAGTGTTTGCTGTCATCTACTTTGTCATCTTCTATTTCCTCATTATCAAGTTAGATTTAAAAACACCTGGGCGTGAAGATGATGAGGAGGACACACAAGATATAAAGGGAACGGAAGATGAAGTACTTGATACTAAAGCTTATCATACAATTGAAGGATTAGGTGGAAAAGATAATATTCAACAAATCGAATACTGTACAACTCGTCTTCGTTTAACGGTAAAAGACGCAGATCAAATAAACGAAAAAGAGCTAAAAAAATACGGGGCTCGTGGAACAATACGCATCAACAAAACAAATGTACAAGTAATTATTGGTACATCTGTAGAATTCTTAGCAGAAGCCATGAAGAGACGTCTTGCAAATGGAAATCCTATACCTAAAACAAATTTCACGGTAGAAGGATTTGAGAAAAAGGTTGATTTGGATACAACATTTCATGTAGAGGATTTTGAGATGCCTGTAACGGGTGAGATTATTCCGTTAGCTGAAGTTCCTGACCAAGCGTTTGCATCAGGAGTGATGGGACCAGGATTTGGCATTATACCAAAAGACAATACGATTAAATCACCAATTGATGGGAAAGTAATGATGATTTTCCCTACTAAACATGCAATTGGCTTAGTTACTGATACTGGAATTGAAGTGTTGATTCATGTTGGTTTGGATACTGTAAAACTAGACGGCGAAGGTTTTGAATTGCTCGTAGCGCATGATCAGCTGATTAAGCGTGGAGATCCTTTGCTCAAAGTTGATTTGAATTATGTAAAAGCAAATTCACCTTCAATTGTAACACCTGTTATTTTTACAAATTCTCATGATCAAACCGTTGTTTTAGAAAAAACAGGTTATCAAAGAAGTGGAACAACTAATATCATACATTTCAAGTAATATTGAGACATTAATAATTAAGTGAAGCTAAAGAATGCTAAGCCAGGGGAACACCTGGCTTAGCATTAGGAGATGTTTTAATTGACACGATCAATGCTTATTGAAAATGTAACAGTTGTTAACAACGATGATATTCAAGAAAATGTAGATGTCTATATTGTGGATGGAGAAATAAGAAAGATAGGGAATCAGTCAAATCTTATAGCTGATGAAACAATTGATGGCTCAAATCTATACCTCTTTCCAGGTTTTATTGATATGCACATACACGGTTCGGCAGGAAAAGATACAATGGATGCAACTCCAGAAGCTCTTCATACAATAGGGAGATCATTAGTGGAAGAAGGAACAACAAGTTATTTAGCTACTACAATGACGCAATCTTCCAAGGAAATTGAAGCAGCACTCCGTAATTTAGCTGTTTTCAAAAGTGATGAAAACGAGGCAGATATGATAGGTATCCATCTAGAAGGACCCTTCATTTCAAAAAAGTGTGCGGGTGCACAGCCAATTCAACATATAATTCCACCAACTATTGCATTATTTGAACATTGGCAACAAATAAGTGGCAATCGTATTAAAGAAATAACAGTAGCTCCCGAAGTGGAAGATGGTTTTGAATTTGTCAAAACACTTGCGAAACAAGGCGTTATTGTATCAATTGGACACTCGGACGCAACATTTCATGAAATGAAAAAGGCCATATCATTCGGTGTCAGGCAGGGAACACATTTATATAATCAAATGAGACCCTTCCATCACCGTGAACCAGGTGTAGTTGGTGGAACGTTATTGTTACCACAGATTAAAGCTGAAATGATTGTAGATTTTGTTCATTCCCATCCACAAGCAGTGCGTCTAGCGTATCAGATGAAGGGGGCTAAAGACATTATTCTCATCACAGATGCAATGCGTGCTAAAGGCGTACCGTATGGAGATTATGAGTTAGGTGGACAGCTAGTAGTTGTAACCAAAAATGGAGCACATCTTCCGAATGGAGCATTAGCAGGAAGTGTATTAACGATGGATGCTGCAATACGTAATATGAAAAAAGCAACAAACTGTACTTTACAAGAGTTAGTAGCAATGTCTTCTACCAATGCTGCTAAACAATTAAATCTATCCAAAAAAGGAAAAGTGAAAGAAAAGTATGATGCGGATTTAATACTTTTAAATAATGATTTAACGATACAAAAAACAATTAAAAATGGAAAAGTGATTTATTCAGCAAAAGTATAATTTTAACTAAAGGTGTTGAATGATTTGGTTAACAAAAGTTCACATGTGCCAGTTTATATACAGATAGTGGAATTATTGAAAGAGAAAATTGTACATGGTGAATACACTATAGGTTCAACCATTCCTTCTGAAAGAGAGCTTGCTGAAACATTTCATGTAAGCCGAATGACGGTAAGACAATCCATTACTCAACTTGTTAATAGCGGATTGTTATATAGGGAGAAGGGGAGGGGAACGTTTGTAGCGATACCTAAATTCGAGCAGCCATTAAATGGACTGACAAGTTTTACAGAAGATATGCTTGCTAGAGGAATGGAGCCAAGTAGCCATATTATTGCGTTTAAGAAACAAGTTCCTACTTTCGATATTCGAGAGGATCTCAATCTTAAAGACGGCGATGAAGTTTTTTCTATTGCTCGAATAAGAAATGCTGATCAGAAACCAATGGCTATTGAACGAATGTATATCCCTGTTAAACTTTTTCCAAACTTAATAGAAAAACAACTCCAAGGCTCATTATATAATCTTGTGGAAAATCAGTATGGTTTAGAAATTGGTAATGCTATCCAGCAACTAGAAGCTTCTATTGTGACAAAAGAGGATGCAAAGTATTTAAATTTGGATACTTCAGCTGTAGTTCTACTAATAAAAAGAATGAGTTTCTTATCAAATGGCCAACCATTTGAAGTGGTCCGCAGTGCATATCGTGCAGATCGTTATAAATTTATAACTGAGATAAGAAGATGAAATCCTAAAAAGTTCTAAGTAACGTTAAATTGAATTGGAGGCGTTTTGAATGAAAAAACAATTTACCATAACTACAACGGAAGGACTACATGCAAGACCTTCTACACTGCTCGTTCAAGCAGTTATTCCTTATACTTCAGAAGTCCAACTCTCTTATAATGGAAGAACAGTAAACTTAAAATCAATTATGGGTGTTATGTCTCTTGGCGTTCCATCAGGTTCTACAATTACAATATCTTCAGACGGAGCAGATGCAGAAAAACTTTTAGAGAAAGTTGCAACGGTAATGACAACAGAAGGAATTGGCTTGGAATGCTAGAGTTAAAAGGAATTCCTGTTTCGAACGGAATTGCAATTGCTAAGGCATATTGTTTGAGTGAACCGGAGTTATCTTTTAAGAAGATTGAAATACAAGATGTCAATCATGAAAAAATACGTTTTCATCAGGCTGTCTTGAAAGCAAAGACTGAACTTGAAGAAATTCACAATAAAGCAAAATTGAAATTAGGTGATGAAAAAGCTACTATTTTCCAAGCACACCTCTTTGTTTTAGAAGATCCAGAGATGTTACGGATGATTGAGAATCGGATTGCTGAAGGTGTAAATGCAGAATATGCGCTTGATGAAGTTTCTACTATGTTTATCAAAATGTTTGAAGGAATGGAAAACGACTATATGAAAGAAAGAGTAGCTGATATTCGGGATGTAACGAATCGAATAATGGCTAAACTCTTAAACGTTACGATTCCCGATTATCGTCAATTGGATGAGGATGTCATCATTGTTGCAGAAGATTTAACGCCATCTATGACCATGCAATTGGATAAGAAGTTTGTAAAAGGTTTTGTAACGGATATAGGAGGACGTACATCACACTCTGTTATTTTAGCCCGAACAATGGAAATACCAGCTGTTGTAGGCACAAAAATAGCCACAAAGGAAATTATACATGGTACTTCCATTATAGTAGATGGTGCTAAAGGAGTTGTAATTGTAAATGCATCCGTCGAAGATATAGCTACTTATCAATTAGCTCAACAAGCTAATAATAAGAAACGGAAAAAACTAGAATCTTTTAAAGATAGACCAAGTGTAAGTGCAGATGGACATCATGTTGAAATGTCAGTTAACATCGGTAAACCGGCAGATGTTGAAGCGGCTCTTTCTACTGGAGCAGATGGAATAGGTCTTTTTCGTACGGAGTTTTTATATATGGATCGTGAAACATTGCCAACAGAAGAAGAACAATTTCATGCATACAAATATGTTCTAGAAACAATGAATGGAAAACCAACTATAGTACGCACATTAGATATTGGTGGAGATAAAGAGTTGACATACCTAAAGTTAGGCAAAGAGTTGAATCCCTTTTTGGGATTTCGTGCTATTCGCTTATGCCTAGATCATCACGAACTATTCCGTGTCCAATTACGTGCATTACTTCGTGCAAGCGTTTATGGCAATTTGAAGATAATGTTTCCAATGATTGCAACGCTAGAAGAATTCAGACAAGCAAAAGCATTACTTGAAGAAGAGCGCCGAAATTTGGTAAAGAATCGTATAAAGGTTAGTGATACCATTGAAATTGGAATGATGGTTGAAATTCCATCAGCTGCTATGATTGCAGACCTATTTGCAGAAGAAGCAGATTTCTTATCGATTGGAACAAATGATTTAATTCAATATACGCTGGCGGCTGATCGTATGAATGAAAAAGTTTCTTATCTATATCAACCTTATCATCCAGCCATTTTAAGACTTATAAAAACGGTCATCGATGGTGCTCATAAAAAAGGTAAGTGGGTAGGAATGTGCGGAGAAATGGCAGGGGATGAAATGGCAATTCCAATTTTACTAGCTCTGGGATTAGATGAATTTTCAATGAGTGCATCGTCTATTTTACATACTCGAGCACAGATTGCAGAAATTAATAAAGAGCAGTTAGGTCCTCATTTAGATGAAATTTTCAAACTTACAACAGCCGATGAGGTTTCACAATATGTGAAGAAATTCTTGTTGAAAAACAACTAAGGAAAAAGGTGTAAGATGACTATTCAACTACTATCAATTCAAAACATTGATCAGCTCTATGAAAAAGCCTTTTCCATTTTGAAAGAACAACAAAATACGGGGGCAAAGAATTTTGGTTTAGCTACAGGTGGAACCATGATCCCTTTGTATAAATACATTCGCAATAGTGCTTTAGATTTTTCACATTGCAATAGCGTAAATCTAGATGAGTATGTAGGGTTACCTAAAAGTCATCCACAAAGCTATTTTTCTTTTATGAGAAAACACTTATTTAATACAAAGCCATTTGGAATAACCTATCTACCAAATGGAGAAACGGCAAATCCTGAAGAAGAAGCAAAGCGCTATGAAACAACTTTAAAATCATTAGAAATTGATCTTCAATTATTAGGTGTAGGGGAAAATGGTCATATAGGATTTAACGAACCTGGAACATCATTTACAAGTGAAACACATGTTGTAACCTTAACAAATTCCACAAGAAAAGCGAATGCGAGATTCTTTCACACAATTGATGACGTACCGAGAAAAGCCATCACAATGGGAATCGCATCTATAATGAGAGCAAAACAAATTCTGCTTATTGCAGTAGGTGCTAAGAAAAGACCCGCAATTCAAGCATTACTGCATGGTGAAATAACAGAAATGATACCTGTTACCGTATTAAAAAAACATGGTAATGTTATAGTTTTAACAGATTTAGGCTTCAAAAATACAAATCATGATGACTAAGATGAGATTGGAAGACTCTTGATATTTATTGAGAGCCTTCTTTTTTTATAAATGAACATCGCACTAGTCTTATTTCATAGTTTCATGAAAAATCATTTCATACACCGTGTAAATAAGTATTCATATGTTGAAATGTTATTTCATATTAAATGTAATAAAAGCGTTAATCATTAGAGGGTAGAAACTTCGAATAAGTGAGGGATTCAGTTGTTTGGCTTTTCAATCTATTTAAACGAAGACTTAAAAGAAAGCGATTACAATTATATTTGTAAAATGAAGGATTTCGGATTTGAAGAAGTGTTTACATCATTACATATACCAGAATATGATACATCTCTATATAAAAAGCAATTAATTGCATTAGGGGAAGTATGTAAAAAATCGGATATAAGACTTACGGTAGATATTTCTCCGTCAGCGCTTGAAACAATAGGGTTGTCTCTAAAAAATTCTAATGAAATTAAGCAAATAGGGATTACAGGAATTCGTTTTGACTATGGGTTTTCGATGAAGGAAATAGCCCAGTTGTCTCATGAACTATTTGTTGCACTAAATGCAAGTACAATTATGCCTCATCATGTTGAAGTACTAAAAGCGAATCATGCAAACTTTGAAAACATGGAAGCTTGGCACAACTATTACCCAAGAAACGAAACGGGTTTAAGTAAGCAATTTTTAGAAGAAAAAAATAGTATGTTAAAAACGTGGGGTTTTACCACAATGGCGTTTGTTCCTGGGGATAGACTAATTCGTGGTCCTGTATACAGTGGCTTACCTACTCTTGAAAAACACAGAGGTCATCATTCTTTAAGCTCAGCAATCGAATTACTAACTGACACGTCAACCGACAAAGTTTTTATCGGTGATCCACGACTAAGCAAAGAAACGATGAAACAGTTTCAAGCATTTTTGAAGGAGAAAACGATCTTATTATTTGGAACTATGTTAGATCATGCACCAAACTACATCACTAATAATTTTCATAATCGATGCGATGTTGCAAGAGATGTTGTTCGCTTAGAGGAGGCACGATCTTTAGTAACTGGAACGATTCAACCGCAAAATATTATTGCGCGTGAAAAAGGCTCCATTACCATCGATAATTTTAACTATGGTCGCTACATGGGGGAAATTCAAATTACAAAAAATGATCTTCCTAGTGATCCAAGAGTAAACGTAATTGGTGGTATTCGGAAAGAAGATTTTGAATTATTACCATTGATAGGTCCAGGTCAGAAAATAATGATTAAGGAGTTGAATGGGTGGATTTAGATAAGTTAACGACCGAGAAGAGAAACCAAAAAACGATGCATCTAGATGAAATGACTATTGATGAAATATTGATGTTAATGAACATTGAAGATCAAACAGTTCCAAAAAGTATAGAGAAAGAAATTCCACAGATTAAAAAAGTAGTTACTGCGATTATTTCATCCTTCCAAAAGGATGGTCGACTTATTTACCTAGGGGCAGGAACGAGTGGTCGACTAGGTATTTTAGATGCTGTAGAGTGTGTTCCAACATTTGGAATAGCCCCTGAAAAAGTTGTGGGATTAATCGCAGGGGGTATGTCTGCTATGACAGTTGCTGTAGAGGGGGCAGAGGATTCTAAAGAGTTAGCTGAACGAGATCTTCGAAATTTACATTTGAATTCAAAAGACATCGTGATTGGTATTGCAGCAAGCGGACGTACCCCATATGTAGTTGGCGGTCTAAGATATGCAAATAATGCAGGAGCTACAACTGCAAGTATTGCGTGCAATAAAAATTCAATCATTAGTACATACGCTACATTTCCAATTGAAGTAGAGGTGGGACCAGAAGTTTTAACGGGTTCTACAAGATTAAAATCCGGAACGGCACAAAAATTGATATTGAATATGCTGTCAACCGTTTCCATGATTGGTATTGGAAAGGTATATAAAAACTTAATGGTCGATGTCCAACCAACAAATGAAAAACTAGTAGAACGTTCGAAACGTATTATCATGCAAGCTACGGATTGTTCGTATGAAGAAGCAAGTAAGAGTTTTGAAAACGCAAATCTGGACGTGAAGTTGGCAATAGTCATGCTGTTAACAAATTTAGGAAAGAAAGAAGCAAAAGAACGTTTGAAACAAGCTAAAGGATTTGTGCGAAAAACACTTTAAGGGGGATTGGATATGGCCGAATCAAAAGAACAACGGATCGCAAGAGAAATTTTTGAACAAGTCGGTGGAATGGGAAATGTCTCTAAAATTATCCATTGCATGACTCGTGTACGCATGAGTATTAGAGATGCAACAAAAGTTAAACTAGAGGGTTTAAAAAATATTCAAGGTGTATTAGGAATCGTAGATGATGAAACATTGCAAGTAGTAGTAGGACCGGGCACAGTATGTAGGGTAGCACATGAAATGGTAGGGATGGCGGGAGTAAAGTTGGGAGAGCCATTTCTAGAAAAGTTCAGTACATTAAATGATGAAGACCATTTGACAGATCGACAACGAGTCGAAGCAAAGGCTGCGGAAGTGAAGGCAACTTATAAGTCCAAACAAAAAAGTACAAAATTCAAGAGAATACTAAAGTCCATTTCAAATATTTTCGTACCGTTGATTCCTGCATTTGTAGGTGCTGGTTTATTAGGCGGTATAGCGGCAATTTTATCTAATATGCTTGTTGCAGGACAAATAGGTGATAGTTGGACACAAATGATTACGATACTAAATATTATCAAAAATGGTGTATTCGCATATTTAGTAATTTACGTTGGGATTAATAGTGCAAATGAGTTTGGCGCAACACCTGGATTAGGGGGAGTCATAGGTGCTACAACTTTATTAACTGGTATGAATCCTGATGCTCCGTTAACCAATATCTTCAATGGTTCTGCTTTAGCAGCTGGGCAGGGTGGTATTTTAGGCGTTATTTTCGCTGTATGGATCTTATCGATTGTTGAAAGAAAAGTGCGTAAATTTGTACCGGATGCAGTGGATATTATTGTAACACCTACGATTACATTGTTAATAGTAGGACTAATCACAATCTTTATCGTTATGCCTATTGCAGGCGTTATCTCAGCAAGTTTGGTAGGAACAGTTAATTGGATTTTAGATGTGGGCGGAGCATTTTCAGGTTTTGTACTTGGAGCAACTTTCCTTCCATTGGTTATGTTTGGATTACATCAAATACTAACCCCACTCCATATTGAGATGATTAATAGTTCAGGTGTGACATTGTTATTACCAGTATTAGCGATGGCTGGAGCAGGGCAAGTAGGAGCTGCTATCGCATTATGGGTAAAATGCCGGAAAAACAAAAAAATTACAAACCTTATTAAAGGTGCACTCCCGGTAGGTATTCTTGGAATTGGTGAACCGCTAATTTATGGGGTAACACTTCCATTAGGGCGTCCATTCATCACAGCTTGTATTGGTGGAGGAATTGGTGGTGCGGTGATCGCTGGAATTGGAGGTATAGGTTCCATTGCAATAGGACCAAGTGGTGTTTCATTAATTCCACTAATCGCAAATGGTCATATCCTTGGTTATATTTTGGGATTACTTTCAGCGTACATTGGTGGTTTTGTTGCAACTTATTTCTTCGGCGTACCAAAAGATGCTGTCCAAGAAAATGAAAGTGTAGAATAGTTCCAGGAATAGACTATTGAAAAACCATTTATTATTTTCAATTCAAAAAAGACTAGAGAGCTTATCAGTAGCTGAACGTAAAGTTGGAACATTTATTTTAGAAAACCCAACTGGAGTTATTGAAATGAGTACAGAAGAATTGGCATTAAGAGCAGGAGTAAGTCCAGCAACTGTTGTTCGATTTTGCCAATCTGTCAATAGTGAAGGATTTACGTCATTTAAATTAAAATTGTCTGCAGAATCAGTGATGGATAAAAAATTATATCAAGAGATTGATCCAAGTGATTCTACAAAACAAATAAAAGATAAGTTATCTATTCGAATTCAACATACCATTGCACAAACTAATCAAAAACTTGCCGATGATTCGATCAAAAAAGCAGCACAATTATTAAAAAAAGCAGATCGATTATTGATATATGGGATGGGTGCATCAAATGTAGTAGCAGAGGATATGAAGCAAAAATTTATACGAGTTGGTAAAATGGTCATCCATTCTCTAGACCATCATTTAATCACCTCCGCACTATCAGTACAACCTGAAAAGTCAGTGTTAGTATTAATCTCAAATTCAGGTAAGAAACAAGAGAGTATTAGGCTAGCGAAGATTGCAAAAGAATTAAATATTGAAAGAATTGTTATGACACATGATTCAAGTAGTACTTTAGCTAATTTTAGTTCGATAACACTTCTTCATGATTCAAGTGAAGAGAATCAGACAATTCGAAGTGCGGCAACTTTATCTCTTATCGCTCAACTCTATGCTTTAAATATTTTATATTACACATATGTGTCATTAGATTATGATGAAAATCTTAAAAAACTGTCCACTTCACATCGAATGGTCAGAGATTATTTTTAATAATAAGAAATACAAATTGAGTTCGAATTCTTTTATAAAAATACTGAATAAAATAGCTAGCCGATGCAATCCTACATAGATAGGTTGCATCGGCTTATTTAGTGATCACAGAATGTTTGACCTAGCAGTAGAAAAGCCATAACCAATTTTTTAATATTTTTTTTACCAATAAGTAATTCGTGTTATAATTAACAATTGTTTAGGGAATTTTCTAAGTAATTAACTTGGTTTACTAAAGTAATGAAATTTTAATAGATGGAGAGGGTTTTCATGTTACATCAATTTTCAAGAAATGAACTTGCAATAGGACAAGAAGGTTTAGATAAATTAAAGAATGCAACAGTCGCTATATTAGGTGTTGGTGGTGTTGGATCTTTTGCAGCGGAAGCTTGTGCAAGAAGTGGCGTTGGACGCATTATTTTAGTTGATAAAGATGATGTCGATATTACGAATATTAACCGTCAACTAGTTGCTTATATATCTACAATTGGCAAATCAAAATCAGCAGTTATGAAAGAACGTATAGCAGATATTAATCCAGAATGTGAAGTGATCGATTTGCACATGTTCTACACAGAAGAAACTTATGAAAAATTCTTTAGTTATGAACCAGACTATGTAATCGATGCATCTGATACAGTCATGTATAAAATTCATATTATGAAAGAATGCTTAAAACGTAATATTAAAATCATTTCTAGTATGGGTGCAGCAAACAAAATGGATCCAACTCGTTTCAAAATTGCGGATATCTCTAAAACACATACAGATCCACTTGCAAAAGTCATTCGATTAAAACTTCGAAAGCAAGGGATCAAAAAGGGAATTCCTGTTATCTTCTCTGACGAAAGCCCAATTGTTATTCGTCCAGATGTTGCAGAAACAGTGGGAAATCCAGATGCTGCTATTCGAAAAGCCAAAATGCCACCATCATCAAATGCTTTTGCTCCATCTACAGCAGGTTTAATTGCTGCAAGCTGGGTAGTGCGTGATCTATTGAAGGATATTAAGATTAATCGAGTACAAGGTTAATATTAGCGAAAAAAGCTGTATTTACACAATAAATGTGTGAGTACAGCTTTTTTTATCCTATAAATATGTTTGTAGGTTAATGTATAATTAGATTTTATTTCCATTAATGGTTGACTTGTTATATCGTTAGCTGATATATTGTTTATATCGACAGTCGATATATCAGTTGTTGATATGGGAGGTGCTTTGATGTCACAAGAACATGCTCCATTGACTGAAGGAGTTTACTATATTTTATTGGCACTTTATGAACCTAGACATGGATATGGCATTATGCAATTTGCAGAAGAAATGAGTAATGGACGTGTCAAACTTGGTGCGGGGACTATTTATGGGGCAATCAAATCATTGGTAAAGAAAAAATGGATTCAAGCCTATGAAGAGGATGGTAGAAAGAAAGAATATATCATTACAGATTTAGGAAAAGAAATAGTCGAATGGGAAGTAGCGCGGTTAAAAGAGCTTTATATAAATGGACAACATATACTTAATCGGGGGGATTTGTAATGAAACGATTTTTTCGAACGTTTATCGATTATGAAAGAGAAGAACGCTGGATTAATACTCAAAGTCTGAATGGATTGCATTTAAAGAGAGCACTTCCATTTTATTATCTATATGATGAAGGAGAGCCAGGAGAATTCATATATCGTGTTGTGTTCTTACCAAAGGAGCGAGAGGAATATTTAGAGTTTTTGGCTTCTACAGGTGTTGAGATTGTTTGTAAATATTATAAATGGGCGTATGTTCGAAAGAAGTCTGCAGATGGCCCATTTGAATTGTATTCAGATCATACATCTAAAATTTTCTATTATAATCGAATCATTTTACTCTATTTGTCTTTGTTTATTTATAATTTAATTTGTGCAATATCAAATATTTCTATTTTCCTTACATCCAAAGGTGAATCTTTAAAAAATTTAAATGGTTGGACGGGGTTATTAAGTTTACTTGTTGTGATTCTTTTATTGTCCCCATTAGTAAAAACATTTTATAAGATGAATGCTTTACAAAAGGAACAGGGAGTTTTTTACGATTAACAATGTTGAGGTTTATTGATGAATAATATTTATTAGAAATGAATACATTTGGAAGTTTGAAACGTATATGTATTATGTTCAGAAATTTCGCGCAAAAGGAGTAGAATTATGGCATTAGTGATTGATCAAGTAACAAAAAGGTTTCATGATTTCACAGCAGTTAATCAGTTATCTTTTACGATTGAAAAAGGAGAAATATTTGGTCTTATTGGCCAAAATGGAGCTGGTAAAACCACAACATTCCGAATGATTCTTGATTTGCAGGAGTCAACAGAAGGTGATATCTCGTGGAATGGAGAGTCTATGCATCATGTAAATCGAGACGTGCTTGGTTATTTACCTGAGGAGAGGGGGATTTTCCATTCTATGACAGTTGAAGATCAATTATATTTCTTCGGCGTTCTGCGAGGATGGACGAAAAAAGATTTAAAGAATGAAGTAGACTATTGGATTAAGCGGTTTGATTTGGAAGATAAGCGGAAATCAAAGGCAGAAACCTTATCAAAAGGGAATCAGCAAAAAGTTCAACTCATCGCAAGTTTTATTCATCAACCAGAATTTCTAATACTAGATGAACCATTTAGTGGTCTTGATCCTGTCAATCGATCATTATTAATGCAGGCGATTTTGTATCTACGAGAAAAAGGAACAACCATATTATTTTCAAGTCATCAAATGGATAACGTAGAGGAACTATGTGATCATCTATGTATATTAAAAAGAGGCGTCTCTCTATTTACAGGTAGTTTGATAGATTTAAAGGAACAATACGGAAAGATCAAATTAAGTATTCGGACTGAATTAAACGAATCCCAATTGAACGAGCTACCAGGAGTAAAAAGTGTTAAGAAAACGAAGGATGGCTACACCTTATTATTAGAAGATGAATCTTTTGGTGAAAAGCTTTATGAGATACTTGGAAAAGGAAAATATATGGAGAAATTTAGCATGGATTATTTATCATTAGATGAAATCTTCAAAGATTTGGTAGGTGGAGAGCATGTCTAAATTCTGGATATTAGCAACACAACTCTATAAGCAGAAGATTAAAACAAAATCATTTATATTTTCAATTGTGCTTTATGTAGCAATTATTAGTGTCGTAATGTTTTGGTCGGATATTAAAGCAGCGTTTTTCTCTGAAGAGCCACTCAAGATTGCTTTGATCAATGATACAAAACAAGATTTTAAAGAGGTTTTCCAATCAGATCGTGATATGAAGTTTTCATTTCCAACTGATAATCAGAAAAAGATCGAACAAAAAGTAAAGGATGAAAAACTAGATGCGGTTGTTGTTCTGAAAGAAACAAATGGAAAATTAGGAGCGGACATTGCTACATATAAACCTCTTGAATTCAATGATCAAACAAAACTTTCATCCTTAATCCAATACGCTGGAAAAATATATGCAGTCCAACAATTAAATTTATCTGCAGAACAGGCAGCTCAAATTGTTGAGTCACAAACACCTATTAATATGAAAAATTTAAACGAACAAACGAAAGACGGGAAGAGTGAAGATGAAAAAGCAGCAGGAATTGGTGCTTCTATTTTAGTGGGTTCATTAGTTTATTCACTTGTTATGTCGTTTTTATCAATGATTACGACAGATGTAGCTTCTGAGAAGGGATCTCGGGTATTAGAGGTATTGCTAGCAAGTGTTAAACCATCAACACATTTTTTAGCAAAATTAACAGGGACCTATTTATTAGCTTTAACTCAAATTGGTATTCTGTTAGCTGTGCAAATTGTGTTGTTTTTAACGCTTGATGGTGGTTCAAAATGGCATCGTGTAACAGATATTGTGGAACATTTATCGATGAGCTATGTCTTTTATACACTAGCCTATTTATTGCTATCTATTTTCTTGTTCTTAGTGATGGGCGCACTATTCGGTTCACTCGTATCGAAAGTGGAAGAAGCAGGGCAAGCGATGATGCCAGTTATGCTTATAGGAGTGGCAGGTTTCTATGTCTTAATGTCAGGTTTATATAGTCCTGATACATTATTAATCAAAGTATTTTCATTCATCCCATTTACAACAGTAATGGTCATGCCACTTAGAATGGGTGCAACAGATTTATCATCATTTGAACCTCTAATTGCACTGATTGCACTAGTCGTAACGGTTGTGTTAGCGTTCTTTGTTACGTTATCGTTCTATAAACGAAGTGTACTAACATATAGTTCAGGCGGGATAATACAGAAAATTAAAACAGTGTTAAAGGTTACTACTTAATAGGAGTTTGTTGTCTCTTGATCAATAAATCATGCCTACTGACAAATGTCGGTAGGCTATTTTTTTCTATTCTTTTTTAAACGATTCAAATGATCATATATTCCTGCCATTCGTTTTTCTTGTCCTGCAATCACAGGATGATAGAATTCTGTTCCTTTAAGTTCGTCTGGTAAATATTGCTGATCTACCCAGCCTCCAAATGTTCCAATTGGTGTGTTATGTGGGTATTTGTACCCCTCTACACCGAGTGTTTTAGCACCTGCATAATGTGCATCGCGTAAATGCATAGGAATCTCTCCCGTTTTACCAGCATGAATAGCTGCGGTTGCAGCATCGATTGCAGTAATTGCTGAGTTTGACTTTTCAGCTAGGCACATTTCAATTACTGCATGAGCTAGAGGAATACGTGCTTCTGGCATTCCTAGTCTCTCTGCCGATTGCACAGCAGCAAGTACATGTGAGCCAACTTCTGGTGCAGCTAATCCTACATCTTCAAAGCTCATCACCAATAAGCGACGGCTAACGGCGACTAAATCCCCATTTTCTAAGCAGTTTGCCAAATAGTAAATAGCAGCATTGACATCACTACCTCGAACAGATTTTTGTAAGGCTGATAGCAAATTATAAAAGTGACTTCCTTTTTTATCGCCATAGACCCCGATACGTTCTGCTAGATTTTTGACAATGGAATCTTGTACAATCGTTTCATCATTCTCTTCATCAGAAGAATAGTAGACAGATTCTAAAAGAGTTAATGCTTTTCTTGCATCCCCATGTGCGACTTGGACAATTAATGCCCGTTGATCATCTGTCATACGGATTTTATATCGACCTAGTCCACGTTCTTTGTCTTCTAAAGCACGTAGGATGAGCGTGTTAATATCTTCATCTGTCAATCTTTTAAGCTGTTTAATCTCACCACATCGTGAGCGAATCGCAGGGTTTACATCATGAAATGGATTTTCAGTTGTAGCACCAATTAACACAATCGAACCATTTTCAACATGGGGCAGTAAAGTATCTTGTTGTAATTTGTTGAAACGGTGGATTTCATCTAAAAATAAGAGGACTTGTCCAGAGAGTTTTGCTTCATTCACAACATCCTCCACGTCCTTTTTACCTGCTCGAGTCGCGTTCAAAGCGAAAAAAGGTAACTTAGAAGAACCGGCAATCGCAAATGCAATAGATGTTTTACCGATACCTGGTTCCCCATAAAGTAAAATGGATGGCACATGACCATTTTTGATCATTTTATATAAAGTGGTATTTTGGCCGATTATTTCTTGGTGACCAACGACTTCATCAAGGTTACGTGGTCGCATACGAAATGCAAGTGGTTCGTTTGGCATGTGAACACCTCTTTCTTGAGAATATTATAAATATATTTAGCGTCTTTCTATAATCTGTTATATAAAATAGTTTATTTTTATGTAACTATGTGGTTCGAAAGGTGGCGATTTTTAAAATCAAGCCCCCACGCAATCAAAGGATACTGAAAAAGTAAAAAAAGCTAGATTTTTATGATGAAAATTTTGTATTGCCATCTTAATTGAAGTGGAATTAGCGTAGACTCCTGTGGGAAAACGGACTAGACGAGACCCCACAGGAACGATTAAGGAACGGAGTCTAAGAACGCCACGTCCTGTGGCAACAACTCCGTGACCAACATCCTGTTGCCCTGAAGAGGCTTGTCAGTTCGCCCACGGAAAGTGGAGCTAATTCCACTTCAGGCAAAATAAGATTTTCACTAAATTTTAAAAAAGTGAATTTGGATGCAACGGAACGGATTCAGTAGATGCCAAACCACAGTTTATTATTGTAATTCTTTCTACGTTATCAAACATTTTTCGATAACTCGTAACAATAATACTAAATCATTCCCGAGTAGAATGAAAGGAAATATGCTATACTTTAAGCTAGACAAATAGCTTATTTTAGAGGTGTATATATGAAAATTTCAACAAAAGGGCGTTATGGCCTAACTATAATGATTGAATTGGCCAAAGAATATGGACAAGGGCCAATTCCGCTTAGACAAATTGCATCAGAAAATAATTTATCAGAAGCATACCTAGAACAATTAGTATCACCACTTCGAAACTCAGGACTTGTCAAAAGCGTTAGAGGCGCTTATGGTGGCTATATGCTATCAAAACCACCACATTTAATCTCTTCAGCAGACGTTATTAAAGTATTGGAAGGACCAATCCAACCTGTAGAAGGTATCGAAGAAGAGGCTCCACCACAACGTGAACTTTGGCTTCGCGTACGTGATGCAGTAAAAGATGTCCTTGAAACTACAACGCTTGACGATTTAGCTAGTTATACTGAAGAACAAAATGATGATGGCTATATGTTTTACATTTAAAAGGAGATCTTATCATGAAAGAAATATATCTGGACCATGCTGCAACTTCTCCCATGCATCCAGCTGTAATTGAGAAAATGACTGAAGTAATGGGGGATGTTTTTGGTAATCCATCAAGTATTCATAGCATCGGTCGCTATGCTCGAAAATATTTGGACGAAGCGAGATCTGTATTAGCAAAAGCTATTGGAGCAAAAGAGCACGAAATCATTCTAACAAGTGGTGGTAGTGAAGCTGATAACCTAGCAATTACAGGTACAGCCTATGCTCGACGCAATGAAGGTCGCCATATTATTACCACACAAATCGAGCACCATGCAGTACTTCATACTTGTCAACGATTAGAAAAAGAAGGCTTTGAAGTCACTTATCTACCTGTTAATGACAAAGGTATGATTTCACTGGAGGATTTAAAAAATGCACTTCGCGATGATACCATTCTAGTAACCATCATGTATGGTAACAATGAAGTTGGTACCATACAACCGATTAAAGAAATTGGTACTTTATTAAAAGAGCACCCAGCAAGTTTCCATACGGATGCTGTTCAAGCATTTGGAATTCAAAAGATCAATGTGGATGAGCTTCAAGTAGACTTACTTTCTGTGTCATCACATAAATTGAATGGACCAAAGGGTTTAGGTTTCCTTTACCAACGTGATCACACAAAAATCCTACCAATTATACATGGTGGGGAACAAGAACGTAAACGTCGCGCAGGTACTGAAAATGTACCAGCAGTTGTTGGTTTTGCTGAAGCAACGAAAATTGCACAAGAAAGCTTTGAAGAAAAACAAGAGCAATTCATTCTTTTCCGTAAAACATTCTTAAATGCGTTAGATCAAGCAGAAATTACTTATCATATAAATGGTGATGAAGTTCATTATTTGCCACATGTTTTAAATATTAGTTTTAAAGGAATGGAAGTTGAATCATTCTTAGTCAATTTAGATATAGCTGGAATCGCTGCTTCGAGTGGTTCTGCATGTACAGCTGGTTCGATTGATCCTTCCCATGTACTTGTTGCTATGTATGGAAAAGATGCAGATGAGCTACGCAACTCGATACGTTTTAGCTTTGGCTATGGCTTAACATTGGAGGATATCCTAACAGCTGCAGATCAAACAATTGAAATTGTAAAACGTTTAGTGAAATAACAGAAATAAGGTGAACAATATGAACGCAACAAAAGACCCCTCACAAACACGTGTTGTTGTCGGAATGTCTGGAGGAGTCGATTCTTCTGTAACGGCTTATTTACTAAAAAAACAAGGCTACGACGTAATTGGTATCTTCATGAAAAACTGGGATGATACAGATGAAAACGGTGTTTGTACGGCTACAGAAGACTATGAAGATGTTATTAAAGTTTGTAACCAAATTGGCATTCCTTACTATGCGGTAAACTTTGAAAAACAATATTGGGATAAAGTATTTACTTACTTTTTAGAAGAATATAAAGCAGGTCGTACACCAAACCCTGATGTTATGTGTAATAAGGAAATCAAATTCAAAGCATTTCTAGAACATGCATTGAAACTTGGTGCTGATTATGTTGCAACAGGTCACTATGCACGAGTAGAGGTGCGTGATGGTGAAACAAGAATGTTGCGTGGTGTCGATCAAAACAAAGACCAAACGTATTTCTTAAACCAATTATCTCAAGAACAACTATCGAAAGTAATGTTCCCAATTGGAGAACTAGAAAAACCACGAGTTCGTGAAATTGCAGAAGAAGCAGGTTTAGCAACTGCTAAGAAAAAGGACTCTACTGGTATTTGCTTTATCGGGGAACGTAATTTTAAACAATTCCTAAGTCAATACTTACCTGCACAACCAGGTAATATGGAAACTTTTGATGGTAAAGTAATGGGCAAACATGATGGATTAATGTATTACACAATTGGACAACGTCATGGTTTGGGTATTGGTGGAGATGGTGATCCTTGGTTTGTATTAGGGAAAGATTTAGAAAGAAATGTCTTATTAGTTGGGCAGAACTTCTATAATGATAAACTTTTCTCTACAAGTTTAACGGCAGTGAAAACAAGTTTTACAACAAATCGCGAAATGCCAAAGAAATTTAATGCAACTGCAAAATTCCGTTATCGACAAAAAGACGTTCCAGTAGAAGTTGAAATTGTCGGTGAAGATAAATGGCATGTAACCTTTAGTGAACCAACACGTGCGATTACACCAGGGCAATCTGTCGTTTTATATAATGGAGACGAATGTCTAGGTGGCGCAACCATTGATGAAGTATTTAAAAATGGCGAAAAACTAACATATGTTGGGTAATAGAGGTGAAGAAAGTGGATTTTAATGAAGAAGGCGTAAAAGCCATTCAAGAAAAAAGATACGAGGATGCTGCAAAAGCATTTACACAAGCAATTGAAGAAAATCCTAATGATCCAGTAGGTTATATTAATTTTGGTAATTTACTTGCTTCAATGGATGATATCGAGCGAGCAGAACGTTTCTTTCAAAAGGCATTAACATTAGATGAAAATGCAGCGACTGCCTATTATGGTTTAGCAAATTTATATTATAATTCTGAGCGTTATATGGAAGCAGCAAAGCTTTACGAACGTTCAATTCGCAATGGAATTGAAGGAGCAGATGCCTACTATATGCTAGGCAAAAGTTTTGAACATGAAAATCAACCAAAACTAGGTTTGCCATATATGCAACGTGCAGCTGAGCTTGCTCCTGAAGATTTGCAAATTCGATTAGCTTATGGCATTATGCTTTGTACATTAGAATTATTTGAACCAGCTGAAAAAGAATTCCAATTTGTCATTGATAAAGATTGGAACAATGCGGATGCCCATTATAATCTAGGGGTGCTTTATGCAGTTTCAACTGAGCGAATTGATGATGCGATGTATCATTTAAAACAAGCATTTACATTACAACCTGAATTTGAACAAGCACGTTATATCTATGACATGCTTGCGATGAAAAAGAACTAATTAAAAGAAGGTGACAGTGTTGACTGAAAATTTATCTTTATTTACAGACGAACAGCTTTTTATTGTCGGTCGACCTGTCGTCACTATTTTTCATAATGCACAAAATTTGTTTTCAATTGTCAAATTGAAGATTCAAGAAACGAATACAAATTACAAAGAAAAGGAAATAATTGTAACAGGTTATTTTCCAGCAGTTGCTGAAGATGCCCTTTATCGTTATACAGGTCAACTAAAGCAACATCCTAAATACGGCCTACAGTTTCAAGCTGCTACTTTTGAAAAAGAGATCCCAGCAACTGAAACTGGGGTCGTTCAATATTTATCGAGTGATTTGTTTCCGGGTATTGGTCATCGTACGGCCGAGACCATTGTGGAAAAGCTAGGGCCGAATGCGATTAAAGTAATCATAGAAAATCCAAATGCTTTAGATGAAATTCCCCGATTGACAGAAGAAAAAAAGCAAACTCTCCGATCTGTATTAGAACAAAACCTTGGATTAGATCGTATTATGATTCAACTAAATGAATGGGGATTTGGTGCCCAAATTGCAGTTCGAATCTATCAAACCTACGAAGGTGAAACACTCCAAGTATTACAGAAGAATCCATATTGTTTGATTGAAGATATTGAAGGAATCGGTTTTCAGCGTGCTGATGAACTTGGTGCAAGATTACATATAACAGGTAATCACCCCAATCGTATAAAGGCGTCTATTTTACATTTATTAAATGTGGCTGCATTATCAGAAGGCCATGCATATCTTGATGCAGAAGAAATCATTCCACAAGCTAAAAGACTATTAGAATCTAGCCAGCGTTGTACAATCGACTATGATGATATTTCAAAATGTATTATTGAGTTGGGGGAAGAAGGGAAAGTTTGTGGAGAAGAGACAAGAATTTATATGCCTTCTCTCTACTATTCAGAAATAGGGATCGCAACTAAAATTACGGAGCTTGTTCAAAAAAACAAAGAGCATTCAGCATTCCCATCATCAGAAATCCGTAAACGAATAGGTGATGCTGAGGAACGTTTTGGTGTTTCATACGCAGAAACTCAAATAAAAGCAATTGAAACCGCCATTAATTCAGCAGTAATGATTTTAACGGGTGGTCCTGGTACTGGGAAAACAACTGTTGTTCGTGGGATTGTGGATGTATACGCAGAATTGCATGGATTATCACTAAATCCAAAAGAATATGCGGCTAAAGATGAAGATTTTCCAATTGTCTTAGTAGCGCCAACAGGTCGAGCTGCTAAACGACTAAGTGAATCGACAGAGCTTCCTGCGATGACAATTCACCGTTTGTTAGGATTTACAGGTCAAGAAAAAGATGAAGAATCAGAACGTGAAGTAGCAGGACGTCTGATTATTGTTGATGAAATGTCTATGGTTGATACTTGGCTTGCCAATCAATTATTAAAGGCTTTGAATGAGGATTGCCAAGTAATATTTGTGGGAGATCAAGATCAACTACCACCAGTAGGACCAGGTCAAGTATTAAAAGATTTACTTGCATCCAAAGCGATTCCCACAGTGGAATTAAAGGACGTTTATCGCCAATCTGAAGGATCTTCTATTATTGAATTGGCCCATCAGATGAAGCAAGGTGAAATCCCTCAAGATCTGACTGTTAAAACAAGTGATCGTTCTTTTATCCGTGCAGGACAAGAGCAAATTGCCGATGTTGTTGGTCAAGTGGTCAAAAGCGCGATCAAAAAAGGGTTTTCAATTCATGATGTGCAAGTATTGGCACCTATGTATAGAGGCAATGCTGGTATTGATGCAATGAACAAAATGTTACAAGAGCTAATTAATCCAAAAAAAAGTGAAAAGACAAAAGAAATTGCATTTGGGGATACAACTTACCGTATTGGAGATAAAGTACTACAGCTTGTAAACCAGCCCAATAATAATGTATTTAATGGGGATATGGGTGAAGTTATTTCAATTATTAAAGCAAAGGAAACCATAGAAAAAACAGATTTACTTGTCGTATCTTTTGATGGTATTGAAGTAACCTATCAAAAGGGAGATTTAAATCAACTAACGCTTGCTTATTGTTGTTCAATTCATAAATCCCAGGGTAGTGAGTTTCCTATGGTCATCATGCCGATTGTTCGAGGCTATTCCAAAATGCTAAGGAAAAATCTTCTTTATACAGGTATTACTCGAGCAAAGAATTTCCTTATTCTCTGTGGAGAACCAGATACATTTATTTATGGCTTTCAAAGAACGGATGATCTAGAAAGACATACATCTCTTGCTGATCGCTTAAACACTATTCAACCAGAAGATAAAGTCAAAGAAGAAAATATTGAAGATACTTCTTTAAAATCTGAATCAGAGGATTCATTATCAGAAGATATAGAAGGAATAAATGACACTGAGCCTGCAAAGCTAACAGTTGATAATGTCAATTTCATTCATCCGATGATTGGTATGAAAGGCATTAGCCCATATGACTTTATGGAGTATGAGAATTGACAGAATGACTCGTATTTTTTAAAATATGTATGAGTAAAGTCGGAGACAACTCGTTTTCGGCAAATGTAGAAACCCTATAATTAAAAACGATGATGGAAAAAAGTACTTTTTGGGAAGTGTACAGAAAGAGGTTCCGTGGCTGTGAGAACCTTCACCTACCAATTTGGAAAAGCTCGTCCTGAGTGTAGTCAAAAACTACCGTTTACCGCGTTAAGGTCAATTAAGAGATAATAGTGAAAACTATTATAATTAGGGTGGTACCGCGAAAATTAGCCTTCGTCCCTGTTACAGAGGATGAGGGTTTTTTTATTGTATTTGGTTATTAAATGCTATTGTTGCTTTCTCAATGTACCTCAAATAAGTGAAAGGCGGCGACTCCTACGGGAAAGCGAGCCAGAAGAAAGCGTCTGCCTGTAGCGAAACGGATAAAAGAGCAACAGTATTGCTAAATACACCATTGTATTAAAGGAGGAACTATTCATGCAAACATCTGCAGAAATTCGTCGCAAATTCATTGAATTCTTCGAAGAAAAAAATCATAAACAAGAACCGAGTATGCCACTTGTACCAATTAATGATGCATCATTACTTTGGATTAACTCTGGTGTCGCAACATTAAAAAAATACTTTGATGGTTCAGTAATTCCTGAAAATCCACGTATTACAAATGCTCAAAAAGCAATTCGTACAAACGATATTGAGAATGTTGGTAAAACAGCTCGCCATCATACATTTTTTGAAATGCTTGGGAACTTCTCAATTGGTGATTACTTCAAGAGAGAAGCTATTCACTATGCTTGGGAATTTTTAACTGATTCTAAATGGATGGGCTTTGATGGAGAAAAATTGTCAATAACAATTCATCCTGAAGACCAAGAAGCATACGATATTTGGAAAGATGAAATTGGTGTTCCAGAAGAACGCTTGATTCGTCTTGAAGGTAACTTCTGGGATATTGGTGAAGGTCCAAGTGGTCCAAACTCTGAAATTTTCTACGATCGTGGTGAAAAATATGGTAACGATCCAAAAGACCCTGAACTATATCCAGGTGGTGAAAATGAACGTTATCTTGAAATTTGGAACCTTGTGTTCTCACAATTTAACCATAACCCAGACGGCACATATACGCCATTGCCAAAACAAAACATTGATACAGGTATGGGACTAGAACGTATGGCATCTGTTGTACAAGATGTTCCAACTAACTTTGATACTGATTTATTCATGCCAATCATTGAAAAAATCGAAGAATTTGCAAACCGAAAATACAAACGCCCTGGTGAAATTGATTTAAGTGAAATTTTTGGTAGTGATGAAGATATCAACACACCATTTAAAGTAATTGCAGACCATATTCGTACAGTAGCATTTGCTATTGGTGATGGTGCACTTCCATCAAATGAAGGTCGTGGATATGTACTACGTCGCTTATTACGTCGTGCAGTACGTTATGCAAAACAAATTGGTATTGAAAAACCATTTATGTTCGAACTAGTACCAACAGTTGGTAACATTATGGTAGACTTCTATCCAGAAGTAAAAGAAAAAGCAGAATTTATCGCACGAGTGATCAAAAATGAAGAAGTACGTTTCCATGAAACACTTCATGATGGATTAGCGATTTTTAACGAAGTGGTAGAAGCACAAAAAGCAAAAGGTGAAGCAGTCATTCCAGGAGCAGATGCATTCCGTTTATATGATACTTATGGTTTCCCAGTGGAACTTACTGAAGAATATGCGGAAGAAGTTGGCATGACAGTAGATGAAGAAGGATTCAATGCTGAAATGGAAGCACAACGTGAACGTGCTCGTAATGCACGCCAAGATGTTGACTCTATGCATGTACAATCAGAAGTACTTGCTAACTTAACTCAAGAAAGTAAATTTGTTGGTTATGAATCATTAGAATCCCACACAACTGTTGTTGCTATGGTAGTAAATGGTCAAGAAGCTAAAACTGCTTCAGAAGGTGATGAAGTTTTAGTCATTTTAGCAGAAACGCCATTCTACGCAGAAATGGGTGGTCAAATTGCAGATCATGGTACAATTTCTAATGATGCATTTACCGCTAATGTAAAAGATGTACAAAAGGCGCCGAATGGTCAACCACTACACACAGTTATCATCGAATCTGGCGAAATGAATATTGAAGATGAGGTGCTTGCAAAAGTAGATAGAGCTGAACGGAATTTAACAGTGAAAAACCATACAGCAACTCACCTTTTACAACGTGCATTAAAAGATACACTTGGAGATCATGTTAACCAAGCTGGTTCATATGTAGGACCAGACCGTTTGCGTTTTGACTTTTCTCACTTTGGAGCTGTAACAAAAGAAGAGTTAGAAACAATCGAACGTATTGTCAATGAGAAAATTTGGGAAGACATTCCAGTTGTCATCGAAGAAATGCCGATTGCAGACGCAAAAGCAATGGGCGCTATGGCATTATTCGGTGAAAAATATGGTGATGTAGTACGCGTCGTACAAGTATCAGATTACTCTATTGAACTTTGCGGTGGGATCCATGTAAAACGCTCTTCTGAAATTGGTTTCTTTAAAATTGTTTCTGAAGGTGGTATCGGTGCTGGTACACGTCGTATTGAGGCTGTTACTGGTCAAGCAGCATACCTTGCAGCAAAAGAAGAACAACGTATTCTAGAACAAACAGCTAGTCTACTTAAATCAAATCCAAAAGATTTAGTTGCACGTGTTGAAGGGTTACAACATGATTTAAAAGAATTACAACGTGAAAATGCGTCACTTTCAGCTAAAATTGCTGGAGCTCAGGCTTCTAACATTCTTTCAGCAGCGCAACAAATTGGTGAAGTGACTGTTCTTGCTACTAAAGTAGAAGCAAAAGACAACAACCAACTACGCCAATTAATGGACGATTTAAAAGAAAAAATGGATAATAGTATTATCGTTCTAGGAGCAACTGCTGGAGATAAAGTAATGATTTGTGCAGGTGTGACAAAAGATATAGCTGGTGGAAACTATCATGCAGGTAATATCGTTAAACATGTAGCTGAACTTTGTGGCGGTAAAGGTGGCGGTCGCCCTGATATGGCTATGGCTGGAGCAAAAGATGGCTCTAAATTGGTAGAAGCTTTGGATTCTGTGTATAATTATGTAAAATCTATTTAAAAGGTAGTAAGAATCAGGTATACTATCAGAGAACAGATTAATAATTACAACAACTTTAAAGTGAGGTGCTGAGCATGAGTAAGTTTGATCAAACGATGAAATTTAATTTCCCAGAAGAATCTATGGAACAAGAAGTAAGAGAAACCATGCTTCATGTTCATGCAGCACTAGAAGAAAAAGGGTATAATCCAATTAACCAAATCGTTGGTTACCTATTATCAGGGGATCCTGCTTATATCCCACGTCATCAGGAGGCTCGTAACAAAATTCGTAAGCTTGAACGTGACGAAATTTTAGAGGAACTTGTGAAGTTTTATATCAAGAAGAATAACGAGGCAAAATGATGAGAATAATGGGTTTAGATGTTGGCTCCAAAACAGTTGGAGTAGCAGTTAGTGACGCACTTGGTTGGACTGCCCAAGGTATTGAAACTGTGAAAATCGATGAGGAGAACGAAGAATTTGGTATCGAAAGAATTCGTGAACTCGTCCAACAATATGGAGTAACGGAATTCGTTGTCGGATTTCCTAAAAACATGAATAATACAATTGGTCCTAGAGGTGAAGCATCCAAGGCATATGCAAAGCTTTTAGAGGATACATTTTCTATGCCTGTAACACTTTGGGATGAACGATTAACAACGATGGCTGCTGAACGTCTGCTTATTGAAGCAGATGTTCGACGCAAAAATCGTAAAAAAGTCATTGATAAAATGGCAGCGGTTATGATCCTTCAAGGATTTTTGGATCGAAAACAATTTTGAGGTGAAAAAATGGAAGAAGAATTTGAACAACGTCACATCACAATCGTGGATGATGAAGGAAATGAACAACTTTGTGAAGTACTACATACATTTGATTCCGAAGAGTTCGGTAAATCATATGTACTTTACTCTGTAGTTGGCTCTGAAGACGAAGATGGTGTGGTTGAAATCTTTGCTTCATCATTCGTGCCTTCTGAAGATGGTACTGATGGCGAATTATCCCCAATTGAAACAGAAGAAGAGTGGGATTTTATCGAATCAGTCATTGAAGAACTTGATGAAGATATTGAAGCAAAGTAAGTAACGTAAATAAATTGAAGAGGTGACCTAGTAATGGCACATGAACACGATCACGAACATAATCATGAACATATTATTGCAGTAGATGAAAATGGAAACGAACAAGTATATGCTGTTCTTTATACTTTCGATTCTGAAGACTTCGGAAAATCATATGTTCTATACTATAAAGAAGGCGCAGAAGCTGGCGAAGAAGTAGAAATTTTCGCATCTGCAATTGTACCAGCTGAAGATGGTGAAGGCGGAGAACTTGTTCCAATCGAAACAGATGAAGAATGGGATATGGTCGAAGAAGTATTAAACACTCTTGATGCTGAATTCGGCGAAGAGTAATTGATACAAGTCGCCAAAGCGGAATGAGTTTTTTGCATTCCGCTTTTTTTATTTGAAAGCGTGGGCGCGCTCTAAAAGTTTGTGTCCGTAGCTGGAAAAAATAAAATAAGCGAAGTATACTCTTGTTAAAGGAGGACAAGTAGTGGGTACGAATTCGACAAATCAAATAAATAAATTAAAAGAACGACAAGCAGAAAAGCGAATCGTGCGGAAAATCGTATTAATCATATCTAGTGTTATAGTAGCACTTGCACTAATTCTAGGTATTAGTATGTATTTTTACGTTTCTAGTGCATTAAAACCTGTTAATAAAGAAGCAAACCAATCGATAAAAGTAGAATTGCCAATTGGATCTTCAATTGATACAATTGCACAAACTTTAGAAAATAAAGGGATTATTAAAAATGCAAAGGTGTTTAAATACTACACCAAATTCAAAAATGAGTCAGCATTTCAAGCGGGTACATATGAGTTAAGCCAGGCTATGACGATTGATGAAATTATCCGAAGTCTCAAAACAGGTAAAGTCTATCGTCAACCAGTGTTTACCATAACAATACCTGAGGGGTTAACACTTGATCAGATTGCTGATCGTGTAGCAAAAAGTACAAATTACTCTAAAAAAGATTTTATGGATTTAGTGACAAGTAAAGCGTTTATAAATGATATGAAGAAAAAATATCCTAACACAGTGACAAAAGCTGTAGATAACAAAAAAATTCGCTATGCTCTAGAAGGTTATTTATATCCTTCCACATATCCATTCTTCGAACAAAAACCTAAACTTGAACAAATAGCTGAACAAATGGTAGCGCAAACAGATGAAGTCGTGACATCCTATTCAGCACAATTGAAAGAAAAACACATGTCAGTGCATAAATTCTTAACGTTTGCATCTTTACTAGAACGTGAAGCAACTGCAAAAACAGATCGTGAAACGATTGCAAGTGTATTCTTTAACCGAATAGATAAGAAAATGCCCTTACAAACTGACCCAACTGTTTTATATGCCCTTGGCGAACATAAATCTCGTGTTTTATATAAAGATTTAGAAGTGAACAATCCTTACAACACTTATAAAAATACAGGATTACCACCAGGTCCTATTTCTAATGCCGGTAAAGAGTCATTAGAAGCGACGATTAATCCTGCTGAAACCGATTATCTATACTTTGTAGCAGACAAAAAGGGAATCAATCATTTCTCCAAAACATATGATGAGCACTTGAAGAAAGTGGAAGAACATATTAAGTAAATGAGTAGAAGAAGGGCGACTCTCGCTTTTCTTCTATTTTCATGATAAGATAAAGTGTATTTTTGAATATAGAGGTGAGTGTTGTATGGCTATTTCGGATGCATATACAAAATCCTTCATCCAACCACGATCTGCATTGCTAATGGAGATGGAACAGTTTGCAGAAGAAAACTATGTTCCTATCATGCAATTACCAGCGATTGAAATTTTACTTCAAATGCTTCGCATACAAAAACCTAAAGCAATTTTAGAAATTGGTAGTGCAATAGGTTATTCAGCAATTCGAATGGCAGAAACACTGCCACAATCCATGATTGTAACAGTCGAACGTGATCAAACACGAATTGAACAAGCAAAGCAATTTCTTGCTAGATCTGCTGTAAAAGATAATATTGTGTTACTTGAAGGAGACGCGTTAGAAGTGGATGTAGAAAGTAAGTATCCATCTTTTGATGCTGTTTTTATCGATGCAGCTAAGGGACAGTATAAAAAGTTTTTTGAAAAATATAGCCCACTAGTTAAAAAAGGCGGTATTTTATATATCGATAATATGTATATGCACGGTCTTTCAAACCTAGATATGCGGGATGTACCGAAACGAAAAAGAACGATGATAAGAAACCTACACCAATTTGCAGAATGGATCATTGCAAACCCTGAATATCAATCTACATTCTTTCCTGTTGGTGATGGTTTATTGATTTGTATTAAGAGGTGACCAGTATGAAGAAACCTGAATTACTTGTGACACCACAATCTGTTGAACACATTAAAGCACTTATCCAAGCAGGAGCAGATGCTTTTTTAATTGGTGAGCAACAGTTTGGTTTGCGTCTAGCAGGAGAATTCACAATTGAACAAGTAACAGAAGCTACAAAATTGATACATGATGCAGGGAAAAAAGTATATGTAGCAATGAATTCAATTTATCATAACGACCGTGTTGATGGCCTTGCTCCATATATGCGAAAATTAGCGGAAATTGGCGTCGATGCAATTGTCTTTGGCGACCCTGCAGTCATTATCGCAAAACGTGAGGCTGGAATAGAGATCCCATTACATTGGAATCCAGAAACAATTGCAACTAACTGGTTCCAAGCAAATTACTGGGGTAAACGTGGAGCTACTCGTGCTGTACTTGCACGTGAACTAAGCATGGAAGAAATTGTTGAGATTAAAGAAAATGCTGAAGTGGAAATCCAAGTGCAAGTACATGGTATGACTTGTATGTTCCAATCGAAGCGTCCACTGCTCGGACATTACTTCATGTATGAAGGAAAAGCAATGGAAGTAGAAAATCGTAAAGAGGCACGTAATATGTTCTTATATGATAAAGAACGTAATAGCAGATATCCAATTTATGAAGATTTAAATGGTACACATATCTATAGTCCAAATGATATGTGCATTATTGACGAATTAGATGAATTATTCGAAGCTGAAATCGATGCTTTCAAAATTGAAGGCGTTTTACAAGCTGAAGATTATGTTGTGACAGTTACTGAATGTTATCGCAAAGCAATTGATGCATATGCAGATTCACCAGATGCTTATTTTGATCTTAAAGAAGAATTATTAGCGAAGATTGAAGAGATTCAACCAGAACTTCGACCACTCGATACTGGCTTCTTCTTCAAAGAAACGGTTTACTAGAAAGGAGGAGACCACATGACATTATTACAAAATGATCATATTAGTGAAATTCGCGATGGAAAGAGGGTCATCATCAAAAAACCGGAGCTATTAGCACCAGCAGGAAACTTAGAAAAATTGAAAATTGCGGTGCATTATGGAGCTGATGCTGTATTTATTGGTGGACAAGAGTTTGGCCTTCGTTCCAATGCAGGGAACTTCTCCATTGAAGAAATTCATGAAGGTGTAGAATTTGCTAAAAAATACGGAGCAAGAATATATGTAACAACAAATATCTTTGCTCATAATGAAAACATGGATGGACTTGAAGAGTATTTATGTGCTCTTGAGAATGCAGGTGCAGCAGGGATTATAGTAGCTGATCCATTGATTATTGAAACCTGTAAACAAGTAGCACCTAAACTTGAAATTCACTTAAGTACACAACAATCTCTTTCTAACTGGAAAGCTGTCCAATATTGGAAAGAAGAAGGTTTACAACGTGTTGTGCTTGCTCGTGAAACAGGTGCTGAAGAAATCAAATTAATGAAAGAAAAAGTTGATATTGAAATTGAGTCATTTGTTCATGGCGCAATGTGTATTGCTTATTCTGGACGTTGTGTGCTATCTAACCACATGACAGCTCGTGATTCGAACCGTGGTGGTTGCTGTCAATCATGTCGTTGGGATTATGATTTATATGCAGTAGAAGATGAGGAAGAAAAACCATTATTCGATGCAGATGATGATGCCTTTGCGATGAGTCCAAAAGACTTGAAATTAATCGAATCAATTCCAAAAATTATCGAATTAGGTATCGATTCATTAAAGGTTGAAGGACGTATGAAATCCATTCACTATATCGCAACAGTTGTTAGCGTTTATCGAAAAGTAATTGATGCTTATTGTGCTGATCCAGACAACTTCAAGATAAAACGTGAGTGGCTAGAAGAACTAGATAAATGTGCTAACCGTGAAACAGCCTCTTCATACTTCGAAGGACAACCAGGATACGAACAACAAATGTTTGGTATTCATGGTAAGCAAACAACATATGACTTCGTTGGTATGGTATTAGAATACGACGAAGATAGTAAGATGGTGACATTACAACAACGTAATTACTTCAAACCGGGTGATGAAGTAGAATTCTTCGGTCCTGAAATTGAAAACTTTACAGTTATTATTGACGAAGTGTGGGATGAAGATGGAGTTTCACTAGATGCTGCACGACACCCATTACAAATTGTTCGCTTCAAATGTGAACAAAAACTATATCCGCATAATATGATGCGCAAGGAGATGCGATAATTGGGAAATAAACGTCCAGTTGTGATTGGTATTGCTGGAGGTTCTGGTTCAGGTAAAACAAGCGTTACCCATGCCATCCATGATGTTTTTAAAGACCATTCAGTAGTCGTAATCGAACAAGATTACTATTATAAAGATCAAAGTCATTTGGAGTTTGAACAACGTTTAGAAACAAACTACGATCATCCAGATGCATTTGATACAGATTTACTAATTGAAGATGTTAAGCATTTACTTAATCGTCAACCGATTGAAAAACCTGTCTATGACTATGCACTTCATACACGTTCAAAAGAAACAATTCATATAGATCCACAAGATGTAATTATTCTTGAAGGAATTCTTGTATTAAGTGATCCACGTCTTCGTGATTTAATGGACATAAAATTATTTGTCGATACTGATGCTGATTTACGTATTATTCGTCGTATTTTAAGGGATATTAATGAACGAGGACGCTCAATGGATTCTGTTATTGAGCAATATCTATCCGTTGTCCGACCAATGCATAATCAATTTATAGAACCAACAAAACGCTATGCTGATATTATTATTCCTGAAGGTGGACAAAATGAAGTAGCTATTGATTTGATGGTTACAAAAATAAAAACAATCCTTGAAACTGATAGTATTGTGTAATATCATGGTAATTGATTAGCAAATATACTTTTTGAAACTATGTCGCATTCTTTATGAAGTTGTGACATAGTATTTTTATTAAGTTAGGTAATGTTTAACTTTTACTATTGTAGAGAAGTAGCGATACTCCTGCCGAAAAAATAGCCAAGCGAGATCTTCAATTGTACTGGTATGGCTAAGAAGTTTGTATGATTCGTCAGAAAGGAAGCGGATTTTTTACAAAAAGTATAAAGAACAGAACCTTTTAAGTAAGATGTAACTTAAGGAGTGAACACTATTGTCAACAGAAAAACAATATCCAATGACTGCTGCAGGTAAGCAAAAATTGGAAGAAGAATTAGAATACTTAATTTCTACAAAACGTAAAGAAGTCGTAGAACGTATTAAGATTGCACGTGGTTTCGGTGACCTTTCCGAAAACTCTGAATACGATGCAGCAAAAGACGAACAAGGTTTCGTTGAAGGTCGTATTTCACTTCTTCAAACAATGATTCGTAATGCAATGATTATTGAAGAAGGCACAAGTGCTTCTGATGTTGTTACAATTGGTCGTACAGTAACTTTTAAAGAACTTCCTGATGAAGATGAAGAAACTTATACAATCGTAGGTTCTGCTGAAGCAGATCCATTTGAAGGTCGTATTTCAAACGATTCTCCAATTGCTAAAGGATTATTAGGCAATAAAGTTGGAGATAGAGTGAAAATTTCTACTCCCGGTGGAGATATGGATGTTGAAATTATTTCAATAAAATAACTATTCACTAGTAAGAAGCTCACCTATTTTAGGTGGGCTTTTTGTTTAGAATATTATCTATCAATCGGTCATATAAATGACATTAGTCGTGTTTTTGACAAGGGCTAGATGGCTTTTCCGATTGTATGTTATGATAATCTTACAGACGAGGATATAACCTTAATCCTGTTAGTTTATAAAGAGAAAGTTTAGGGGGGATACATATGGCTGAAATAGGACGTCGATATAACCCAAAAGATAAAAAGCCAAATAACACAGGAAAGCGCAAAATGGATAAAATTTTAAATGTGCTAATTGGTATTGTGGTCGTTCTTATACTTATTGTTGCTGGATTTATCGTTATTGGGGGCTCTAACAACAAAAAATCTGCAAATGATCACAAAGTCGAACAAAACGTAGACAATCAAGAGAAAGATCAAAATATAGTAGAAAAAGATTCGAAAGAAATAGAAAAAGAGAAGGCAAAAGAAGCTGAAAAAGCAAAAGCAGATTCAGAAATAGATAATCAGCAAAACCAAAATGATTCTACTTCTTTAACCAATCAAGATACTACGAATTCTAACGATCAAAATAGTACTACCGAATCGACTGATCCCAACAGTAATACTTCATCAACTGATATTTCTGCAAATGCCGATACTAACTATGGCGAAAGCAAAACTGCTTCTACTGAATCATCTAATGATCCAAATGTAGAAAAAGTAATTACTGACTCAAATTGGAAGCCAACAAAAACGGCTCAAAAAGACAGCGGCAGTACACATACTTCAAGTTACAATCAAAATTCTGTAGACTGGAAAGAAAAAATTACAACAATTGCAAATACTACAGGACTTGATGAAAAAGATATGATTGTATGGTATGTAAAAAATGGTGGTAGTCCTGATACTTCTATAGGTATTGTTTCATCGAAAGATAAAAAGAAAAATTTCCGTGTTACGTTGAAATGGGTATCAAATGAAGGCTGGCAACCAACAAAATTAGAAGTACTAAAATCATACAAGGGAGCATATTAATATGCTAAGACGGTTATCCGATTCTTGACGGATAGCCGTCTTTTGTTTATCTTGAGAATAGCGTCATAAAAGAGAGGAAGAATTATATGAAGATTGCCGTAATTGGTGCAATGGAAGAAGAAGTTGAACTATTAAGAAATACACTTGAAAATACTTCGACAAAAACTATTGCGAATAGTGAATATACAGAAGGTACATATGCAGGACATCATGTTATTTTACTAAAAAGTGGAATTGGTAAAGTGAATGCAGCAATGTCTACAACCATTTTACTCCATGAATATAAACCGGATGTTGTGATTAATACTGGGTCTGCAGGTGGATATGATCAGAATTTAGAAGTAGGTGCAATTGTCATTTCTGATGAAGTTCGTCATCATGATGTAGATGCAACAATCTTTGGCTATGAAATGGGACAAGTACCACAAATGCCAATAGCTTATAAATCAGACGAAAAATTAATGAAATTGGCTGAAGAGGCTGTAACAGAAATTGGCGAACACCAATACGCAGTTGGTTTAATAACAACTGGTGATTCATTTATGAATGACCCTGAACGAGTTGAGACAGTACGAGGATTTTTCCCTACAATGAAAGCTGTCGAAATGGAAGCGGCAGCAGTGGCACAGGTTTGTTATCAATTTGGCACACCTTTTGTTGTTATTCGTGCATTGTCTGATATTGCAGGTAAAGAATCAAATATTAGCTTTGATGAATTTTTACCAGTTGCAGCTAAGCACTCAACACAGATTGTATTAAAAGTGATTTCTAAATTATAGAGTTGTCATCATTTTGTCATACATTTGACAGTAGATGTTCAAAAAGGCTCAGTTTTAATATGTCTATAGAGTGATATGATAAAGGTAGTTAAGTTACTTCATTCTAAGGATGTTGGGAGGGGCTAATATGACATTCATGATGGTAGCTGCGGTAGCTATTACAGCTGTCTTAAGTCTAGTTATGGTATCCGAAGTTTCAACAAACTAAAAGTAATGCGCAATATGTAAGATTCATGTGATTGAGATTTAAATTTAGTATGAAATTTCATAATGTAAAATCTAAATACAATATCATCTAAGTTGAAGTGGAAATAGCGTAGAGCGCCCCCGGAAAGCGTAGCTAATTCCACTTCATTCAATAGCAGATATGTCGTATTTTTTATCAGAACTCTATTTTAAAATTGATTTAGGTTGTAAAGCAAAAGAAATAGTGGGAAACAAAAAAGAGTTACCCAAAACATTGGGTGACTCTTTTTTATGTTTTTTAGGATTTCTTTCGTTTAAAATGTTGATACAATTTTATTAGAGCTCTTTTTTCAATTCTACTTACGTAACTTCTAGAAATATTCATTTCTTGAGCAATCTCTTTTTGCGTTTTTGCGTCTTGTTGCCCAAGACCATAGCGTTGTTGTATGATGGATAATTCTCTTTCGTCAAGTAAATCTAGATGTTCATAAAGTCTTTGTTCTTCTTCGCGTCTTTCAATTTGTTGCTCAGTTGAAGGATCATCACTTTGGAGAAAGTCAGCAATTTCAAGAGGATTTCCATCTTTATCCGAGCCAATCGTTTCATAAAGTGATACATCCTTTTGTACTTTTTTCTGACTTCTCAAATGCATTAAGATTTCGTTTTCAATACAACGAGCAGCATAAGTCGCTAACCTTGTTTTTTTCTGTGGTGTAAAGCTTGCAACTGCCTTCATTAAACCAATGGTTCCAATAGAGATATAATCATCTAATTGTTCATGTTTCGGATGGAATTTCTTGACGACGTGAGCAACCAGCCGCATATTTCTTTCGATAAGCTCTAGTTTTGCCGATTCATCACCGTTTAAAAACCGCTCAAGACATTCTGCTTCTTCTTCCTTTGTAAAGGGCTGTGGGAATGATTGGCCTTTTAAATAGCCAAGAATGACAGGGAAATCAACCCAAAGTTGTAGGATGGCCGTTAAAAGGGTACTGATTGTCGTCATCCTTTCATGATTGTTAATAATACAACATATGATATGAATTCCCTTTTTACAACAAAAAATGACCTGCAAAGGCAGATCATTTGAAAATATTCTTTAAACTTTTTTTAATGAAAATGTACTAATCATAAGAATTGATAAGAGCGGGAATAAGAACATATAAAATGCTGCTGATACAATAGAGATGAAGAAGAAGGATACAGTTAAAATGGCACCCGCAGCCGTAATGGGTAAACCTGAGAAGTATCCATTAGATTCAGTAATATTAAATCGAGCAAGTCTAAATGCGCCACAGGCAATGTATAAAACAGTAACAATCATTCCGATTGTACCATAGTCTTTTAAAGTCATTTCATACATCAATAACGCAGGAGCTACACCAAATGATATAATATCACTCATGGAATCTAACTGCTTTCCTAACTCTGACTCTTGATTAAATTTCCGTGCTATTTTACCATCATAACGATCTAAAAAAGCGGCAATGAAAATAAACAAGACTGCATAGTTATATGATTCATTAATGGTGGACATGATTGATGCTCCACCGAATGAGATATTTCCGATTGTGATTAAGTTAGCTAAATGTGTTTTCATTTTTTTTATTGTGGTATCCACTTTATGAATAAGAAACAATGGACAGCACTCCTTTATTGTTCAGTATTTTAACATTATACTGCTTTTTGGGGGTAACTGTAAAACTTTTTAAAAATGAGGTATTAAATTTGATTAGACAAAAACTTTATCGATCAGTAGTAGAATTAACAAATGGGAGATGGTCATCCTTTCTATTACAGCATTTTACGACATCGAAAATAAGTAAAAAATTAATTTCTTCGTACATTAAGGTATACGGAATTAAACTAGATGAGGTTTCAGAAAAACGTGAATCCTTTCAAAATCTTCAAGAATTTTTTATTCGGCGACTAAGTGAAAACGCACGAAATATTGCCAAAGAGAAACAGGTATATACGAGTCCTGTTGATGCGAAAATAGAATCATTTGGTGATATTGAAAAAAATACAATTTTTTATGTCAAAGGAAAAACATATGACTTAAAGGATTTACTTGGAAAGGATGAAATAGTAAATCGTTATTTAAATGGAAAATATATTGTGTTTTATTTAAGCCCTGCTGATTATCACCGTTTTCATAGCCCAATTGATGCTACGGTGATTAGACAATATACTCTTGGTAAAAAATCATATCCAGTTAATAGCTTAGGCTTAACTTATGGTAACCAACCTATTTCAAAAAATTACCGACAAATTTCGGAGTTAGTTACTGAAAATGGATCACATTGTGCATTTATTAAAGTTGGTGCGATGTTTGTAAATTCAATTCATATCACAAATACATCCGATCATTGGCATAAAGGTGAAGAAGTTGGGTTTTTTGGGTTTGGTTCAACAGTTGTTTTGTTATTTAACGAAAACAGCATCGAATTTTTGGAGAATGTTGTACAAGGTACGCATATCCAGGTGGGTCAAGCCTTCGCACATATGTTATAATTTAAAAAGTTAGCTGTAGCACGTTAATCTAGAAGTATTATTAAGAATAGGGGAAGAAATTTGTATAAATTGATTATGCCGAAGGAATTTGTTATTTCAATTTTTGAGATAACACCGGAAAAGTTAAAGCAAATGGGCATCAAAGGGATTATTACAGATCTAGATAACACATTAGTTGAATGGGATCGAGCAGATGCAACAGAAGAACTAATCGAATGGTTCAAGAAAATGCATGATGCTGGAATTCAAATTGTTATTTTGTCTAACAATAAAGAACCTCGTGTCAAAAAATTTGCTGATCCACTAGGGATTCCTTATATATTTAAAGCTCAAAAACCACTTACTAGAGGATTTAAAAGAGCACTTGAGCTACTTGACATGAAACCTGAAGAAGTGCTGATGCTAGGCGATCAAATGTTAACGGATATGATGGGTGCAAATCGAAGTAAATTGCACACCATATTAGTAAAGCCTGTTGCACAATCAGATGGTTTTATAACACGATTTAATCGTTTTATTGAGCGACGTGTTTATAAATATTTAAGTAAAAAAGGTATTAAAACTTGGGAGGAAAAATAATGAACGAAATGCCACAATGTATCGGCTGTGGTACAAAAATCCAGACAGAAGACAAAAATGCACCAGGATATGCACCTGCATCCTCATTAGAAAAAGAAGAGGTCATTTGCCAACGTTGCTTCCGTTTGAAAAACTACAATGAACTTCAACCAGTATCATTAACAGATGATGATTTCCTACGTATTTTAAATGGTCTAGGAAAAAATAAAGGGTTAATTGTGAAAATTGTAGATATTTTTGACTTTAATGGTAGTTGGTTGCCAGGTTTACATCGTTTTGTTGGGAACAATCAGGTTCTACTAATTGCCAATAAAGCTGACTTACTTCCTAAATCTGTAAAAAAACAAAAAGTAATCAATTGGTTAAAACGCGAAGCGAAAGCATTAGGTCTTAAACCAATTGATGTATTACTTGTCAGTGCCCATAAAGGAAAAGGCATGGAAGAAGCTATGCAAGCAATCGACGAATACCGTAGAGGACAGGACGTTTATGTTGTTGGATGTACAAATGTTGGAAAATCAACGTTTATTAATCGTATTATCAAACAAGCTACAGGTGCAGGAGATATTATTACAACATCCTACTTCCCCGGTACAACTCTTGATATGATTGGGATTCCTTTAGATGATGGTCATGCAATTTATGATACTCCTGGAATCATAAATCATCATCAAATGGCACATTATTTAGATCCATCTGAATTGAAATATATTATGCCTAAAAAAGAAATCAAACCAAAAGTATTCCAACTAAATGCTGAACAAACATTGTTTATCGGTGCTTTAGCTCGTTTTGATTTTATACAAGGAATGAGATCAGCATTTACAGTTCATATTGCAAATGATTTGAATATTCACCGTACAAAATTAGATAATGCAGATGAATTATATGCAAATCATAAAGGCGAATTACTTTCTCCACCATCTGAAAAGTATATTAATCAACTACCAAAATTAGTACGACATGAATTTTCGATTAAAGAAGCAAAAACAGATATCGTATTTTCTGGTCTTGGATGGATTACGATTCAAAATCCAAATGTAGTAGTTGCAGCATATGCCCCAGAGGGTGTAGAAGTTCAAGTTCGACCTTCTTTAATCTAAGGGGGATTTGATTTGAGAAAATGGTACGCAGTTATTGGTGATCCAATAGAGCATTCAATGTCACCACTTATGCACAATGCATGGATGACACAAGAAAATCGAGATGCTAGTTATATTCCAATTCATGTTTTACCAGAGAATTTAGAACAGTCTGTTGCATCATTGAAAACACTTGGTTGTAGTGGTTGGAATATTACGATTCCACACAAAGAGAAAATTATTCCATATTTAGATGAGCTAGATGAATCAGCTCGCAAAATGGGCGCAGTCAATACGGTTGTAAGACAACAAGATGGATCATATAAAGGATATAATACAGACGGTTTAGGCTTTGTCCGTTCGTTGGAAGAAGTTATAGGTAATGGTCATCGACATAAACATGTATTAATAATAGGGGCTGGTGGAGCTGCTCGAGGAATTGCCTTTGCACTTGTTGCAACAGGCTATACACATATTACGATTACTAACCGCACTGTTTCAAAGGCAAAAGCGATATGTGATGAACTAGACGTTGAAGCAATAGCTTTATCATTGAATGAGGCTGAGGAACAACTAAATCAGTTTGACATTCTTATTCAAACAACATCAGCGGGTTTAAATCATAGTGACTTTGCATTGCCGTTTTCAATGAATCGATTAGCAAGCACTGCAATTGTTGCAGATATTGTGTATAATCCTTTAATGACACCATTTTTAAATGAGGCAAAGAAAAAAGGGGCGACTGTCATCACCGGACTAGGCATGTTCATCCATCAAGGTGCATTAGCTTATAGTTACTGGACAGGGACGTATCCGGAAGCAGAAGTCGTAAAAGACTTATTGCTTGAGCAATTAGGAGGAAATTTATTACATGTTAACAGGTAAACAAAAACGTTTTTTACGTGCTGAAGCACATCATTTACAACCAATATTCCAAGTAGGGAAAGGTGGAGTAAATGAAGAAATGCTTGTGCAAATTAAACAGGCATTAGAAGTACGTGAATTATTAAAAGTACGCATTTTAGACAATTGTGAAGAAGATAAACATGATGTAGCTGAACAATTAGCAGAAGGGACAAATTCAGAACTTGTTCAACTAATCGGTTTAACAGTTGTTTTATATAAACAAGCATCAAAACGTGAACATCGTAAAATTGAATTACCAAAAGTGAAATAAGGATTTGATTAAATGAAAAAAGTAGGTCTTCTAGGTGGTACATTTAATCCTCCACATATGGCACATCTCTTGATGGCGAATGAGGCATATGATGTATTAGGATTAGATGAAGTACGTTTTATGCCGAATGCAGTTCCTCCACATAAAGTGAAGCCAGAGGATGCTTCAGCAAAAGACAGATTGCATATGACAGAACTAGCTATTCAGTCGATCCCTTATTTTAAAATAGAACCGTATGAAATTGAGCGTGGAGGAGTATCTTATTCATATGATACTTTACGAGGGTTAACTTCTCTCGAGCCTGATACACAGTTCTATTTCATTATTGGTGGCGATATGATTGATATGCTAGATGAATGGTATCATATACAAGAGCTTACAGAGTTAGTCCGATTTGTTGGTGTTCATCGACCTGGCACTGCAGGCGTGACAAAACTCCCAGTACAGCTTATAGAAGCACCACTTATGGATCTATCTTCTACGATGATTCGCAAACGATTAAAAGAAGGACGAACTGTGACATTTTTAGTGCCGACAGCCGTTGAACAGTATATACGAGAGGAAGGTTTATATGGAACGCGATGAATTATTATTATCGATGAAAGACCGTATGCCTGAAAAGCGTTATATCCATACAATTGGTGTGACGGATACAGCCATAAAACTTGCAAAACGGTTTGGAGAGGATCCTAAAAAAGCAGAAATAGCAGCTATTTTGCATGATTCATGTAAATATGCAGACCGTGACTGGATGAGACGAATAATCATTGAACAACAAATGGATCCAACATTGCTTCAATATCATCATGAACTATGGCATGGTCCTGTAGGTGCTTATGTGGCTAAAACAGACTTTCATGTAACAGATGAGGATGTATTAAATGCGATTCGTTACCATACTACAGGACGAGTAGGTCAAAGTAATTTGGAAAAAATCGTGTATATAGCGGATATGATTGAACCAAATCGGAAATTTTCTGGGGTAGATGAACTGCGAAAAGCATCCGAAGAATTACAATTACATGATTTGATGATTAAATGTATAGCGCATTCTATATCATTTCTAATGAGTAAACATCAACCAGTGTTCCCTGATTCATTTGAATGCTATAACGATTTATTGTTGCAAAAGAAAGGACAAGTGAAAGAATGACAAATACACTATTAGATATCGCTTTTAAAGCAGCAGACGACAAACGTGCAGAAGATATTGTCGTACTTAATATGCAAGGAATCTCATTGTTAGCAGATTATTTCCTGATTTGCCATGGTAATTCAGATCGTCAAACACAGGCAATTGCTCGTGAAATTGCAGACGCAGCTCATAAGGCTGGCTATGAAGTTAAACGAATAGAAGGATTTGATTCTGCTCGCTGGATTCTAGTTGACCTTGGAGATGTAGTTTGTCATGTCTTCCATAAGGATGAACGCCAATATTATAATTTAGAACGTTTATGGGGCGATGCACCCGAAAAATTCATAGCTGTGGATGCTGAATGAGTAGCTACGGTCGATTTGCAGAAGTATATGACGCATTAATGACTGATATACCATATGATCAATATATCCAATGGGTAGCAAAATTTGCACCCTCTACAGAATATAAAAAGCTATTAGATATTGGATGCGGTACAGGTACAATGGCTGCTGGTTTTGTAAAGTTAGGTTATGAAGTTAGTGGTCTGGATTTATCAGAGGAAATGCTCGCAATCGCAGCAGAGCGTCTAATGGTAGAAGGGATAAATGTGCCATTATACTGTATGTCAATGGATGAGCTAGCTGGATTTGTAAATCTTGATGTTGTGACAATTCCCATCGATTCAATTAATTATTTGCAAAATCAAGAGGAAGTACAAGAAACATTGTCTAGAATTTATCAATCATTGAGATCTGGTGGACAGTTATTTTTTGATGCGCATTCTTTATATAAAATGGATGAAATCTTTATGGATTCACCATTTACATATGATGATGGAGAGGTCACCTATTTATGGATGACAGAAGCTGGTGAAGCACCTCATTCTGTTCATCATGAGATGCTGTTTTATGTTCAACAGAAAAATCGTTTATTTGAACGTTTTGAAGAATATCATTATCAAAGAACATATGATATAGACACTTATATAAAAATGCTTCAACAAGCAGGTTTTAGTGAAATAACTGTAACAGCAGATTTTGTAGAAGAGGCACCGACTGAAGAATCTGAAAGAATTTTCTTCCGTGCTAAAAAATAGCTTTTCAAATATTGGAAAATACTTTATATTGGAATTAGCTTCGTATAAACGGTCTTCTGAAAAGAAAGGATGTGCGAGCTAATTCCTTCTTTTTTGAAGAAAAATGGCAAAAAGTATGGCATCCCCATTGCAATACTTATTTTTTGTATTAATTTTTTTTATTTCTCCAAACAATCGTCCAAACCCCCACAGGACGAGCTTTTCTCTACAATTCAAACAGACAAACAATCTAATATGGAAGAGGCAAACGCAAAAGTCGAATCTCAGCCAAAAGATACAGCCGAACAAGAAGTTATTGCAATGACTTCTATTATAGTAGATGTAAAGGGAGCGGTTAAAAACCCTGGAGTCTACAAATTGAATGCAGATAGTCGTGTTATTGATGCAATTCTTCTCGCAGGAGGCTATGCCAAGAATGCTCAATCGCGTCAAATTAATCATGCACAAAAATTGCAAGATGAAATGGTCATCTATGTTCCACAAAAAGGCGAAGAAGTAGAAGAAATTCTAGCGGTCGCATCGTCTCAAGAAACATCATCCGTACCGACTACTCAAGGTGGAGTTACGGATACAGCAAAATCAGATTTAGTTAATCTTAATACTGCAGACGAATCTATTCTTACAACCCTTAACGGAGTGGGACCAGCTAAAGCAAAAGCAATTATTGCCTATCGGACAGAAAACGGATCTTTTAAATCTATTGAAGACTTAAAAAATGTAACAGGGATTGGTGATAAAACATTTGAATCTTTAAAAGATTCAATAACAGTTCAGTAAAATGAATTGATAATTAATTATATTGACTGTTGAAAAAGATGAAGTCTATAACTAAACTGAAAGAAGAGATCTATTCAGGAGGCATTTATATGGAGCGTATTACTTGGAACCAATTTTTCATGGCGCAAAGCCATTTACTAGCATTGAGAAGTACTTGTACAAGACTATCAGTAGGTGCAACAATTGTTCGTGACAAACGTATTATTGCTGGGGGATACAATGGTTCAATTTCTGGTGATGATCACTGTATTGATAAGGGCTGTTATGTAGTCGATAACCATTGTGTTCGTACTGTACATGCGGAAGTAAATGCATTGTTACAATGTGCAAAATATGGTACACCAACAAATGGTGCAGATTTATATGTGACACATTTCCCGTGCTTACCTTGTACAAAATCGATAATTCAAGCAGGTATCAAAAACTTGTATTATGCTACAGACTACAAGAATAATCCATACGCAATTGAATTATTAGAACAGGCAGGAGTTCATGTTGTACATGTTCCATTTGATGAACGTAAAATTGACTTTTTAAGTAACGAGAAGATTGCACTTTATGTAGATTTATTGGCTAAACTTCGTGAACATGGTGTTACACCTGAAGAATTGGAACCATATGAACAGAAGGTGGAAGAATTATTCGGTCTATCAACATTAGACATAAAATAATTTACTTTGCTCTTGTTATTTTAATGGCTACACTTGCCGCACATTTAAATTTGTGGTTACTTGGCCTATTAATCCCTTTTAATCTTTTTTTATGGTGGAAAAAAGAATCGTATTGGATGATTGCAGCTCTTGTAATCATCTCTTTTCCTACCGTCTTCTATACCTCACAAATTCTACAGCATAGAGAACAACCTATTCCTAAAGAAACCATTTTAACATGGACAGATGACTATACAATCAACGGAACAAAGTTAAGAGGATTTGCAAAGCTTGAAAATGGCTCAAAAGTATACGCGGTCTTAACATTTCAATCACAGAAGGAAAAAGAGAAGTACGAACAAGTTTCTTTAAGTGGTGTAATATTTCATGTAAAAGGAGAATTAGTAAAACCTACCTTGCCAGCTCATCAATATGCATTTTCAATGGAAAATTATATTACAAGTCATGGTGCTCAAGGTATCTATGAAATTGACCAGACATCTTATGTAAATAGAGAACATTCAATTGCTGCTCGTTTAGCACAGCAACGTTTTACGGTTAAAAAACATATTGAAAATACTTTTCCTAAAAGTCTTGTTGCTGAAGCACAAGCATTAATAATAGGAGAACAAGAAAATGTCGATCAAGACTTAAATAGGGCTTATCAAAAACTAGGTATAACTCATTTATTTGCCATTTCAGGGCTTCATGTGGCACTTGTATCGATTTTAATCTATGAATTGTTTTTAAGGCTTCATATAAGGCGAGAACATGCAACTTTCATAATTATGATGGCATTGCCAATCTATGCTTGTATTGCTGGAGGGGCCCCCTCTGTTTGGCGTTCTGTACTTGTTGTAGAGATGGTAATGTTGAGTAAACTATGGTCATCAAAATTATCAATAGATGATGCATTGGCATTGAGTTTCATCGGATTGGTTTTATATCAACCTAGTATTATCTTTCAAATTGGATTTCAGCTTTCTTATCTAGCAACCGTTGCTCTTATATATTCAGGGACAATTTTACAATCAACATCAAATACTATACTGCAATCCCTTTATATAACAACTGTTTGTCAACTGCTAGTATATCCTCTTCTAATCTATCACTTTTTTGAAGTAAGTCTGTCATCATTTTTGGCCAATATCATTTTTGTGCCTCTTTTTTCATTTATCATACTACCGATTAATATTGTTTTATTCATTTTGACTTTACTTTTTCAGCCAATCGCACAATTATTGTTCTTTGTATATGAACCTTTTCGAGTACTTATTACAAAGGTGATTATGTGGTTGCAAACAATTCCTTATCAAATGTGGGTCACTGGAAGGCCAAGTGTCATCATATGTTCTATAGCATTTATTGGAGTTTTAGTGGCATTTGTCTGTTTTGAGAAAAAACAATATAAGAGGGCAATATGTTGTATCTTAATGCCAGCGATTGTCATTCATATTGCACCTAGTTTTCATAGGGATGTACGTATTACATTTTTAAATGTAGGACAAGGGGATAGTATTATCATTGAGTCACCATATCGCAAAAATGTTTACGTAGTTGATACAGGGGGTCTTTTGCGTTTTAATCAGGACCAATGGAAACAATCCAAACATGAGTATGAGGTTGGTCGGCGTATTGTTGTGCCTTACCTAAAAGGAAGAGGTATTCGAGTAGTCAATAAACTGATGTTAACACATGCGGATGCTGATCATATAGAAGGTGCAGAAGAAGTATTGGAAGAAATCCAAGTTAAAGAAATTCATATTTCTCCAAACTCATGGGAGAAGTCTGTTATGTATGACTTGATAGAACTTGTAAAAAAAGAAAGGATTCCTTTCAAAGAGAAAATGGCAGGTGAGAAGTGGCGAGAAGGGGATGTCTATTTTGAATATCTATCACCAATAGACACTCACTATGAAGGAAACAACGATTCACTAGTTCTTCTGTTTAAGTATGGTTCTTTTAAATTACTTCTAACGGGTGATTTAGAAGAGGAAGGGGAATTACGACTAGTAAAAAACAATGCACGCTCTCTTGAGCATCTAACCATATTAAAAGCTGGACATCATGGGAGTAAGACATCGAGTTCAGAACCATTTTTAAAGACAACAAAACCTCTACTGACCATATTTTCTACAGGGCTTAACAATCGATATGGTCATCCCAATAAAGAAATTGTTGAACGGTATAACAATTTGAAATTACCCACACTGAATACTGCAGAAGTAGGGTCAATCGAGGTAACTGTAACAAAGAATCAGTGGGATATTATTACCACTTTACAATTAATAGAAATGAAAAAAGCTTTGTCCAATTGACAAAGCTTTTTTGGAGTAGACGCTTACAGGTTAACGTAATCAATTACAGTTGCGATAATGAACATAAGTGCGAAGAATAAAAATGATACGCCGAAGCCTACACCTGAATCAAGAGCATCATTTCTTTTGCTTTGTACATCTTTTTCAAATGGATTCATGAATATCCCTCCTAATTCGTATTAATTATACGGTAACACATACAAAAAAGCTATATTGAATGGAAATTTTAAGACATTAAACAGTTTTTGACACAATTTATCCATACTCGCGGATTATAAAAAATGAATGTATACTAGAACTAGTCAAGTGCTAGGAGGACTAAAATGTTTTCAAAATTATGGAATGATATTCAAAAAGGAATAATTGCTCCAGTTTATTTGTTAGCTGGACTTGAATCCTATTTTATAGATGAAACTATTCGTCGTATAAAAACAAAGCTGGAGGAAGATGGGGAAATTGAGACGATGACGATTGATCTTGATGAAAAACCTGTAGATTTTGTCATTGATGAATCTGACACAATTCCATTCTTCTCTAGTAAAAAATTAATTATTGCTAAAAATGCCTCTTTTTTAAAGGCTACAGACAAAACAAAAGAAAAGATTAATCATGATTTAACAAGGCTTGCGAAATGGCTTGAATTCCCTTCGGATACATCTGTTACAATTTTTATTGCACCATATGAAAAACTCGATGAACGAAAAAAAGTTACGAAACAAATGAAAGAACATGCTGTATATATGCTAGCAGAGACACCAAAAGAACAGGATTTATACGTATGGGTGCAAAATGAGGTGTCAGCTCAAGGAAAGGCAATTAATGATGAAGCCACATCCAAACTCATCGAAATGGTTGGGATGGATATGTTACATTTACGATCAGAAATTGAAAAGTTGTGTTTGTACCTTGGAGAAGATACGAATATTACGGTATCTTTAGTAGAGGAACTAGTTGCTAAAACATTGGAACAAGATGCATTTAAAATGCTTAATGCATATATGCGACATGATGTATCTGAAGCATTATCAATTTATCATGATTTGATACGGCAAAAGCAAGAACCTATTATGCTCGTGGCATTGTTAGCATCGCAAATTCGTTTAATGTCTAATGTCTATTATTTACTAACAAAAGGATATCATCCTCAACAAATTTCAAAGCAACTAAAAGTAAATCCTTATCGTGTCAAAAGAATTGTGGAGGATCGTCGTAAAGTATCGGATGATTCTTTGCTAAAGGCATTGTATGGGCTAAGTGAAGTAGATTTGCAATTAAAATCGATGGGTGGCAGACGAGAACGGTTTTTGGAATTGTTTTTGATGAAACCTTTATAGGAGTTACATAACATGATTTTGGTATCCCTTCCGCAATGCTTCTGGGAGTCTCAAGCTTACGCTATTTTAACAGGAGTCACCAACTGAAACGTAGATCAACCAATGATAATATTTAAGGGAAATTGCTCTTTCTCATAAAAGTGGGGAAGAGCAATTTTTTACTTATGATTATTTTATAATACAAAATTTAAAAACAAAACTAGATTTGAGAGATTCATGAATAGTAAAAGTAAATATGCATTGGAAAATCCTTCAATTTTGTACACAAAAAAAGACTAGAGAAATTCTCTAGTCTTTTTGAATCCAAAATGGATTAAGCTTTTTTCATTAAACGAGCTTTTTGACGAGAAGCTGCGTTTTTGTGGATTAAGCCTTTAGAAGCTGCTTTATCTAATGATTTAACAGCAACACTTAAAAGTTCTTTTGCGTTTTCATCTTTTGCAACTAGTGCAGTTTCAGCTTTTTTCACAGCAGTACGCATAGCAGATTTAACTTGTGCGTTTTGTGCGTTTGCAGAAGCGTTAGTTTTCACGCGTTTGATTGCAGATTTAATGTTTGGCATTAAAGTTCACCTCCTAGAAAGGATCGAGATGAGGAAATTCTCAACTGTTTCATGTGTCTATACAACAAGCATCATTATAGCAAAATCCTAATAGAAAAATCAAGGGTGAAATGCAAAGAATATTTACTTGACACAATGTACACACTAGGAATGAGGTGAGATTATGGAAAATTTCCAATGGTCAACAACAGACCTAGTAGATGAAACTGAAGCATATATTAAACATAAAACAGAAGAAGAACGTGCAACATTAAGAGAATCTAATGGTATCGACATACAAGAAAGTTGGGAGGAAATTGTTAAAGTAACACAAGTAACAGTTTCTAAAGAAGGTGAAGAGCATATTGGTAAAAAAGAAGGGATTTATGTAACTTTATCAGTCCCATCATTAGAAGCTTACGATCAAGAAGGTCTTGAGATTTTTGAAGAAAATATTATTAAGATTCTTCAAAATTTACATTCCAAAGATCAACTAAAAAAAGTCCTCATTATTGGTCTTGGAAATCGTACGATTACACCAGATGCAATTGGACCGTTGACAGTTGAGCAGTTGCATAATCAAGATATTATGATTCAAGAAAATTGCATTATTTATGCCCCTGGTGTCACAGCACAAACTGGATATGAGACAAGTGAATTTGTCAAAGCACTCGCAGAAAATATTAAACCTTCTTTAATTGTCATTATTGATGCATTAGCAACGAATTCTAGTGATAGATTATGTAAAACAGTCCAAATTACGAATACTGGAATTCAACCAGGCGCAGGTGTTGGAAACGCGAGAAAAGAAATTTCTGAAGAAACGATGGGATGCCCAGTTACTGCAATAGGGTTACCGACAGTAGTGGATGGTCCTGTGTTAATAACAGATGCTGTTGAATCTTTATTTAAATATATCTCAGCAAAAATATCAGAAGAAAAGAGACCTTCATCAGCCTTATCGGTTTCATCTTACAATGTGGATGAAAATACCAAAGTTTTAACAGATGCATTATTGCCGATTTTTGGGGAATGGGTGAAGTGGGAAAAAGATGAACGCCTTCAACTTTTCCAAGAGGTATTAACCGGACAACAACGACTTTTTGTTACGCCAAAAAATATTGATGATTGGGTTTCTGCTTACGTTAACATGCTTGCTAGAGTATGTACAAAGTGGTTGAGTGTAGCTTAGAAGTTCTAAATATGTTCCCTTCTCCATAAAGTAACAGGAGGAGGGATATAGGATGCAAAGACGGCAACGAAGATGGAAATTTATTGTATTATTCTTAGCAATCTTTTTTTCACTACCTATTATTGCAGCGAAAATCCCGCTTTGGGCTGAAGAGAAACCAATCCTTGAAACGTCAAAGCAGGATACCAAAATTGTCTATGCAGCAAACAAAACAATCGCGACAAATGTATCAGAGCAAAAAAATTCGAATTCTTTTAAAACCTTGCTTTATTTCACACACTCACATGAAGCATATGCACCTATGTTAAAAAAACGACAGCAAGCCATCACAGTATATAACGACTCAACAAATGTCCAATCATTAGGTGATCTGTTTGTTAATCACTTCAAGCAAAATCATATTGATGCGGATGTTTTGAATGTCGATACGATGAAGGTAATGAAACAACAAAAAATGGCATTTTATCAGGCTTATGATGCAGTCCGTCCCTATGTAAAGAAACAGATTGATAAAGAAGGTTATGATTTAATCATGGATATTCATAGAGATTCTGCAGGAAGGAAAACGACTACAACAACTTACAAGGGAATGTCTTATGCTCGAATGGCACTTGTCATTGGTGGTAAAAACAAACAATATCAAGCAAATGAAGCATACGCTGAACAGTTATCAAAGAAGTTAAATAGTCTAGTTCCAGGAATCTCAAGGGGAGTTATGAAAAAGACGGGTGAAGGTGTTAATGGCATATACAACCAAGATTTATCAAAGCAAATAATTTTAATTGAACTTGGTGGTATTGATAATAACGAAGAAGAATTAAATCGTTCAATTGCAATTTTAGCAAGAGCGATTGAAGAAGCATTTGTTGAACCAGCATCATCCTAACATTGCAATATACTGCGAATCACTGCTATAATTCTAGTAGTTTATATAGGAGTGGAACGCATGAACCGAGAAGAATTGATCAAACGTCAAGAACATATACGAAATTTCTCTATTATCGCTCACATTGACCACGGTAAATCAACACTAGCTGACCGTATTTTAGAGAAAACACATGCATTAACTGCACGTGAAATGAAAGAACAACTTCTAGACTCCATGGATCTAGAAAGAGAACGTGGAATTACGATCAAACTAAATGCAGTACAATTACATTACACGGCTAAAGACGGAGAAACATATATTTTTCATTTAATCGATACTCCAGGACATGTCGATTTCACATATGAAGTTTCAAGAAGCTTAGCTGCTTGTGAAGGTGCAATTTTAGTTGTTGACGCAGCGCAAGGGATTGAGGCACAAACCTTAGCAAACGTATACCTTGCTTTAGATAATGACTTAGAAATTTTACCAGTCATCAACAAAATTGACCTTCCTTCAGCTGACCCAGAACGTGTTCGTGGAGAAATTGAAGATGTAATTGGCTTGGATGCTTCAGAAGCTGTTTTAGCTTCAGCAAAAGCAGGAATTGGTATTGAAGATATTCTAGAGCAAATTGTAGAAAAAGTACCTGCGCCAGTAGGTGATCCTGAAGCTCCACTACAAGCGCTAATCTTTGACTCTGTTTATGATGCTTATCGTGGTGTTATTACTTCTATTCGAATTGTTGAAGGTACTGTGAAACCTGGGGATAAAATTCGAATGATGGCAACAGGAGCAGAATTTGAAGTGATCGAAGTAGGTGTACATACACCGAAAATTACGCCCACTGATTATTTGACAGTAGGTGATGTAGGGTATTTAACAGCATCTATCAAAAATGTTGGAGATACTCGTGTAGGGGATACGATTACATTTGCTCATAATCCTGCACCTGAAGCGTTACCGGGTTATCGTAAGTTAAATCCAATGGTATATTGCGGTTTATACCCAATTGATACAGCAAGATACAATGACTTACGCGAAGCACTTGAAAAACTTGAACTAAATGACTCTGCATTGCAATATGAGCCAGAGACATCACAAGCTCTTGGTTTTGGTTTCCGATGTGGGTTCTTAGGTTTACTTCATATGGAAATTATTCAAGAACGTATTGAACGTGAATTCAATATTGACTTAATTACGACTGCACCAAGTGTTATCTATCATGTACACATGACAGATGGTGAAGAAGTAAGAGTGGACAACCCATCTATGATGCCTGAGCCTCAAAAAATAGATCGTATTGAGGAACCGTATGTAAAAGCAAATATTATGGTGCCGAATGATTATGTTGGAGCCGTAATGGAAATTTGCCAACGTAAACGTGGTAACTTTTTAACAATGGACTATATTGATACGACTCGTGTTAATATTTTTTATGAAATTCCACTTTCAGAAATTGTCTACGACTTTTTTGACCAACTAAAGTCAAGCACAAAAGGATATGCGTCATTTGACTATGAACTAATTGGATACAAACCATCGAAACTCGTTAAGATGGATATTCTGTTAAACGCAGAGCAAGTGGATGCATTAAGCTTTATCGTACACAAAGACTTTGCTTATGAACGCGGTAAGGTAATTGTTGAAAAACTAAAAGAATTAATCCCACGTCAACAATTTGAAGTACCTGTACAAGCTGCTATAGGTCAAAAGATTGTTGCACGTTCTACCATCAAAGCAATGCGCAAAAACGTCCTTGCAAAATGTTATGGTGGGGATATCTCTCGTAAACGTAAACTTCTTGAAAAACAAAAAGAAGGTAAAAAACGAATGAAACAAGTAGGTTCTGTTGAGGTGCCACAAGAAGCGTTCATGGCGGTATTGAAAATGGATGACGATCAATCGAAGAAATAAAATTTCTATGAAAGAAGAGCTGAATGGCTCTTCTTTTTCTTTTGGACAAAATCTAGACGAATATGGGTTTTATAGGTACAATAGCATTACACATTGTTTATATTAGTTCTAACATATTAGTGATTTATAATTATCTATAGTATTTTTTATATCGTTATTTTGTCGAAAATTGTAGAAATATTAATAAAAAAGTATAATTTGTTTGCTATTTTAGTTTTTAATGATTAAAATAGCATTTATTAATTTATAAAGGAGTGATAGTGTGTTTTTTAAAGAGGACATTGAATGCTTAGAACGATTGATGAAATCGATCGAAGATAAGCTTGGTGCTTTTGATGGCCATATCACTCATATGCAAAATAAATTAGAGGAACTAAAAGAGAAAAAAATTCAATTTAAAAATGCTATATAGGAGTAAAAAAGGAAGCGCTTTTTTAAAGCACTTCCTTTTTATTTATATCTTCTAAATATGAATCCAGATTTTTAAAAAGAATAGATAGTTAGCTTGGCGCGGTAGGACTTTCTATAAAGAACAACTAATGCAAAGTCTTTTACTAGAAAAATGCAATACTCAATTGTAACAATTTTTCCATAAATAAACACTTTATCTACTGTAATATCAATTTCAAATATGAAATAATAAATATGGAGGCGATACCATGAAAAATCTTGAAAAAATTAAAAATACGCATCATTGTTTTAATTGTGGGCATGAATTTGAATGGAAAGCTGTTTATTTTAATCCACCAATTACACTGCATACAGCAAATGTGGCGCGAGAAATGGAAGGTAATGTAGCAAAACTTATATTTACAGCTAACGGTATAATGGAAGTTGAAGTAGCATGTGATAAATGTTTTAATGTAAATCGGTTTACATATTCGAAATAATAATATCCAGAGCCGTATGCCAAAAGCATATGGTTTTTTTGTAGACGAAGGTTTAATACCTATCCATTCTTTTAGTATATCTGTAGAATACTAAAAGAACCGATATCTACTTTTAATGATTGTAGAATTTAGCGTATGTTTAACAATAAAATAATTCATGACAGTTTGATAATAGACTGAAATACATTAAACTATATCTAATGTATATGAATTGATCCGGCATTAACGGTCAGTAAGATTCCATCCCATGATTAAGAGAGAAGAAAGCAAAGAAGAAAGAAGGTTATAGATTGGCTAGAGGTATTTATCTCCATATTCCGTTTTGTCATCAGATCTGCAACTATTGCGACTTCAACAAAGTATTTTTTAAAAATCAGCCAGTCGATGAGTATATAGAATCCTTAGGTGAAGAAATGCGCTTATGGAGTAAAGATCATGATTTTAAAAAAATTGAAACCATTTTTTTAGGTGGCGGTACACCAACATCATTATCACCTAAACAATTGAATAGACTACTAGAGTTGATACGTAAGTATATACCTCTAGAACATGTCACAGAATTTACATCAGAAGCAAATCCAGATGAATTAACAAAAGAGAAGTTGAAGGTACTACATGATGGAGGTGTCAATCGTTTAAGCTTGGGGGTACAAGCATTTCAAGAAGAATTATTAAAAAAACTTGGTCGAACCCATTCAAATGAACATGTTTTCAAAACGATCGAAGATGCTAAGAAAATCGGATTTGAGAATATTAGTATTGACTTAATGTATGGATTGCCAGGTCAAACGATGCAACAATGGAAGAGAACGCTAGAAATTGCATTTTCACTGCAACTTCCACATTATTCTGCGTATTCTTTAATTGTTGAACCAAAAACGATTTTCTATAATTTAATGGCAAAAAGAAAACTCCGATTACCAGGAGAAGATCTAGAAGCAGAAATGTATGACCTTCTGATGCAACAAATGGAACAACAGGGTCTTCATCAATATGAAATCAGTAATTTTAGTAAAAAAGGGTATTCATCAATTCACAATCAAATCTATTGGGATAATGATGAATATGCAGGGTTTGGTGCAGGTGCACATGGTTATATTAATGGTGTAAGATATTCAAATCATGGCCCATTAAAAAAATATATGGCATCCATATCAAATGGGGAAAAGCCAATTCATGAAACACATATCGAAACGAAACAAGAAAAAATGGAAGAAGAACTCTTTTTAGGTTTACGGAAAACAGCAGGAGTAAGTAAAAAACATTTCTTTGAAAAATTTAACTGTTCTATAGAAAGTATTTATGAAAAACAATTACAAGATCTCCAACAAAAAGGGTTGATAGAGATTGGCAATGATTTTATAAAACTATCTAGGAATGGGCGGTTTGTAGGAAATGAGGTATTTGAAGAATTTTTACTATAAACCTGTGCATTTCCGTTGACATCATTATATAGAGGTGTTAAATTAATAATTGTATTAGCACTCCTCGATGGTGAGTGCTAACAACGAGAGGTGATGATCATGCTAACAAATCGACAGTTGCAAATATTGCAAGTAATTATAGATGACTTTATAGCGACAGCACAACCTGTTGGATCTCGCCAAATCGCAAAGAAGGAAGGCATGACCTTTAGTGCAGCCACTATACGAAATGAAATGGCTGATTTAGAGGAGCTAGGTTTTTTAGAGAAAACACATACTTCTTCTGGACGAGTTCCTTCGGAAAAAGGCTATAGATTTTACGTTGATCATTTGTTAAAGCCTCAAGTTATTACTACTCAAGATATCAAAACCATCCAATCCTTATTCCAAGATCGGATGCTGGAAACGGAACAGGTTATTCGTAAATCTGCTGATATTCTATCAGATTTGACGACTTACACTTCCATTATTTTGGGTCCAGATGTTCAGCTTCATAAGGTAAAGCAATTTTCAATTGTTCCTTTGACAGCTGACTCAGCCGTGGCTATTATCGTAACGGATAATGGTCATGTTGAAAACCGCCTAATCTCGGTTCCGAAAAGTTATTCCCCGTCGGATATTGAGAAAGTCGTTAACATATTAAATGAGCGACTTGTCGGTGTTCCGCTTGAGCAGCTTCAATATAAGCTTGAGCAAGAGGCGGCGGCAGTGATTAAACAGCATTTAGGCACTTATGATGGCTTGCTATCGTCAATCTTTGATATTAACAAATATCAAGGTGAAGGTAAAATATACTACGGTGGAAAGACGAAGATGCTCAATCAACCAGAATTCCATGACTTAAATAAAGTCCGAATGCTAATGGAATTAATGGAGAAAACGAGTCAAATACAATCGATTTTCCCATTAAATGAAACCGGTATTCATATCCGAATAGGCTCAGAGAACCACCATTTAGCTATGGAAGATTGTAGTGTTATTACTGCGTCTTATTCGGTTGGTGAAGAGCTAAAAGGATCTATTGCTATCATCGGTCCTACTCGTATGGATTATAAACGAGTAGTTTCAATTCTAGATTTTATGAGCAGTGGTTTATCAAGCCAATTTAAAAGAAAAATCTAGTAAGATCGACATTAGAGGAGGATGACAAGTGTCTCAATCAAACAATGAAAAAGAACAGTTAGTAGAAAACGAAGAAACAACTGTAGAAACACCAGCAGAAGAATCAACTGTGGAAACTGAAAATGAAACGGTTGAAGAAACAGTTCAAAACAATGAAAAAGAAGATGAACTAGACGAACTAGCGCTACTAAAAGAAAAGCTAGAAAAAGAAGAAGAGCGTTATTTACGTCTAAGAGCTGATTTCGACAATTTAAAACGTCGTAATCAAATTGACCGCGTAGCACAAGAAAAGTACCGTGCACAAAATCTACTTACAGATTTATTGCCTGTATTAGATAATTTTGAACGTGCACTACAAGTTGAAGCGACAACGGAAGATGCCCAATCGATGAAACAAGGAATCGAAATGGTGTACCGTTCATTGATAGAAGCTACAAAAAAAGAAGGCTTAGAACCAATTGCTACAGAAGATGCTCCGTTTGATCCGACTATTCATCATGCAGTTATGCAAGAGAAAGATGATACGAAAGAATCAGGAGTTGTCTTACAAGAATTACAAAAAGGTTATATGCTTAAAGATCGTGTACTACGACCAGCAATGGTTAAAGTGAATGAATAATACACATCATAATTTGATGAAAAGAAATTTAGGAGGAAATAGAAATGAGTAAAATTATTGGTATTGACTTAGGTACAACTAACTCTTGCGTATCTGTATTAGAAGGTGGCGAACCTGTAGTAATCGCAAACAAAGAAGGCGCTCGTACAACTCCATCAGTTGTAGCATTTAAAAACGGCGAACGCCAAGTTGGTGAAGTAGCTAAACGTCAATCAATTACAAACCCTAATACAATTATTTCAATTAAACGTCATATGGGTACTGACTACAAAGTGAAAATTGAAGATAAAGAATATACACCTCAAGAAGTTTCAGCAATGATTCTTACTCACTTAAAAGAATATGCTGAAGATTATCTTGGCGAAAAAGTAACAAAAGCAGTTATTACTGTTCCTGCTTACTTCAACGATGCTCAACGTCAAGCAACAAAAGACGCTGGTAAAATCGCAGGTCTTGAAGTTGAACGTATTATCAACGAACCAACAGCTGCTGCACTTGCATATGGCTTAGAAAAAATGGATCAAGATCAAAAAGTCTTAGTATTTGACCTTGGTGGTGGTACATTCGACGTATCAATCCTTGAACTTGGTGATGGTGTATTTGAAGTTTTAGCTACTGCTGGTGATAATCGTCTTGGTGGCGATGACTTTGACCAAAAAATTATCGATTATTTAGTAGCAGAATTCAAAAAAGAAAATGGCATTGATTTATCTCAAGATAAAATGGCATTACAACGTTTAAAAGATGCTGCTGAAAAAGCGAAAAAAGAATTATCAGGTGTAACAACAACTCAAATTTCTTTACCATTCATCACTGCTGGAGAAGCTGGCCCATTACACTTAGAAGTATCACTTTCACGTGCTAAATTCAATGAGTTAACAGCAGATTTAGTAGAACGTACAATGGTTCCAACTCGCCAAGCATTAAGTGATGCAGGTCTATCTGCTTCAGATATTGACCAAGTAATTCTTGTAGGTGGTTCTACTCGTATTCCAGCTGTTCAAGAAGCTGTTAAAAAAGCAACTGGTAAAGAACCACATAAAGGTGTAAACCCTGATGAAGTAGTAGCAATGGGTGCTGCTGTTCAAGGTGGCGTACTTACTGGTGACGTTAAAGATGTAGTACTTCTAGACGTAACTCCATTATCACTTGGTATTGAAACAATGGGTGGTGTGTTCACAAAATTAATCGATCGTAACACTACAATCCCAACATCTAAATCACAAGTATTCTCAACAGCTGCAGATAACCAACCTGCTGTAGACATTCACGTATTACAAGGTGAACGTTCAATGGCTGCTGATAACAAAACATTAGGTCGTTTCCAATTAACAGATATCCCACCAGCTCCACGTGGTGTTCCTCAAATCGAAGTAACTTTCGATATTGATAAAAACGGTATCGTTAACGTAAAAGCAAAAGACCTAGGTACTCAAAAAGAACAAAATATCACAATCCAATCTGACTCAGGTTTATCTGAAGAAGATATCGAACGTATGGTTAAAGAAGCTGAAGCAAATGCTGAAGCTGATAAAAAACGTAAAGAAGAAGTTGATCTTAAAAACGAAGCAGATCAATTAGTCTTCCAAGTTGATAAAACAATCACTGATTTAGGCGACCAAATTACTGAGGATGAAAAGAAATCAGTAACTGATGCTAAAGAAGAGTTACAAAAAGCTCTTGAAGCTGGTGAAATCGAAGGTATTAAATCAGCTAAAGAAAAACTAGAAGGTATTCTTCAACCATTAATCATGAAAGTTTACCAAAAGGCTGCTGAAGCACAACAAGCTCAAGCTGGTGCAGAAGGTAAAGCTACAGATAAAAAAGACGATGGCGTTGTTGACGCAGACTTTACAGAAGTTAACGATAAATAATAGTGCTGAACGGGTGAGTTTAATAAAATAGTCTATAGCTGATACGTTTTTTGCGGCTAGGGCTATCCCACCTGTTTCCTCGACAATCGTTGCAAGGTTTGGACCAAATACATCTTTTTTGCTTTTACCAAGCAGATAGATGTTACAAGTAAGATAGCTAAGATACCAAGTACTATGTCAAGGGCATCTATGGAGTACAAACTATGACCATTAAGAGGCGGGCGTGTAAAGCCGAATATTCATCGTTTATAAAGTAATATGAAAAGCCAAAGACCGCTCTCGGGCTTTGGCTTTTTTAATTGAGTACTGAAACTAATTTAACTTTTAAGTACAAGTAAAGTTGTAATATTGCTTTTGCCATTTTATCGATACATGGTACAATAATAATTATGTGAAAAGAGCGGAGTGTGAAAGATGGAGAAACGTGATTATTACGAAGTTTTAGGCATTCAAAAAAATGCCTCTAAAGACGAGATAAAAAAAGCATATCGTAAATTATCAAAACAATACCATCCTGACTTAAACAAAGAACCAGGGGCAGAAGAAAAATTTAAAGAAATTGCTGAAGCATACGAAGTGTTAAGTGACGATCAAAAACGTGCTCGTTACGACCAATTTGGCCATCAAGATCCAAACCAAGGCTTTGGAGGATTTGGAGGATTTGGTGGTGCAGAAGGCTTTGGTGGATTTGAAGATATCTTTAGCTCATTCTTTGGTGGCGGTAGAACTCGACGTGATCCAAATGCACCACGCAAAGGTGATGATCTTCAATACCGAATGACAATTAGTTTTGAAGAAGCCGTATTCGGTAAAGAAAAAGAAATCGAAATTCCACGTGAAGAAACTTGTGATACATGTCATGGTACAGGTGCAAAACCAGGTACATCAAAAGAAACATGTTCTTACTGTAATGGTTCCGGTCAAACTTCAGAAACAGTCAACACACCATTTGGTCAAATGGTTAACCGTCGTACATGTAGCCATTGCCAAGGTACTGGTCAAATTATTAAAGAAAAATGTTCAACATGTCATGGAGCAGGTACGATTAAAAGACGTAAAAAAATCAAAGTTAATATTCCAGCAGGTGTGGATGATGGACAACAATTACGTTTAAGTGGTCAAGGTGAAGCAGGTGTAAACGGAGGCCCAGCAGGGGATTTATACATTGTATTCCATGTTCGTGCAAGCGACAAATTTGAACGTGATGGTGATGATATCTATTTAGAATTGCCAATTACATTCCCACAAGCTGCACTTGGAGATGAAATCGAAGTACCAACAATTCATGGTAAAGTAAAAATGAAAATCCCTGCAGGTACTCAATCAGGTGATCGTTTCCGCTTAAAAGGTAAAGGGGTTAAAAACGTTCATGGCTATGGAAATGGTGACCAACATGTCATTGTCCAAATCATTACACCAAAGAAATTAACTGAAAAACAAAAAGAATTATTAAGAGAATTTGCTAGTATTTCTGGCGATATCCCAGAAGAACAAAGTAGTTCTTTAATCGACAAAATAAAGAAAAAATTTAAAGGTGAATAATTAGAGGAGTGATTGCAAGTGAAATGGTCGGAGTTATCCATCCATACAACCAACGAAGCTGTTGAACCAATCTCAAATATCCTGCATGAAGCAGGTGCTAGCGGTGTCGTTATTGAAGATTCAGAAGACTTAAGCAAAATTCGTGAAAATGAATTTGGAGAAATATACGAATTAAATCCATCTGATTTCCCAGTGGATGGTGTGATTATAAAAGCTTATTTACCGGTCACAAGCTTTTTAGGAGAAACAGTAGAAGAAATTAAACTTGCAATCACAAACCTTATTAATTTTGATATTAATATTGGTGCTAATGAAGTTTCAATTAGTGAAGTAAACGAAGAAGAATGGGCGACTGCATGGAAAAAATATTATCATCCAGTAAAGATTTCAAATCGTTTTACAATCGTTCCAACTTGGGAAATTTATGAACCAGTTGAAAGTGATGAGTTAATAATAGAATTAGATCCTGGTATGGCATTTGGGACAGGGACACACCCAACAACAGTGATGAGTTTACAAGCATTAGAAAAGCATGTGACAAAAGATTCAACCGTTATTGATGTAGGCACTGGTTCCGGAGTTTTAGCAATTGGTGCAGCAATGCTTGGTGCAAAACATGTTCATGCACTAGATCTTGATGAAGTGGCTGTCCAATCTGCAAAACTAAATGTCAAACTAAACAAAGTTCAAGATCATATTGAAGTAGTTCAAGGAAACTTACTAGATACTGTGAAAGAGCCAGCTGAAATAGTGGTAGCGAATATTTTAGCGGAAATTATTATGACTTTTACTGATGATGCTTATACTGTTGTTAAACCAGGTGGTTATTTCATCACTTCAGGAATCATTGAAGCGAAAAAAGAAGATGTTAAGGAATCGCTTGAGAAAGCTGGGTTCATCATTGACGAAGTAATGATGATGGAAGACTGGGTTACAATTATTTCTCGTAAATCCTAAATTTTTGGAGTGTACTTATGCAACGATATTTTATCAATGAATCATTTGACAATGAATTGGCAATCATCAGCGGGGATGATGCTCACCATATTTCAAAAGTTATGCGTATGCGTGTTGGGGACGAGATAATCGTCGTTCATAATGGGGAAGCTACAATATGTGAAATCGCAGATCTAAAAGAAGATGGAGTACGTGTGCAAAAAACACATCGTACGTTACCATCACCAGAACTTCCTATCAATGTGACAATCGCTTGTGGATTACCAAAAGGCGACAAATTAGATTTAATCGTGCAAAAATCAACTGAATTGGGAATGTACGCTTTGATTCCATTTGAAGCTGAACGTTCAATTGTCAAATGGGACTATAAAAAAGGAAAAAAGAAACAAGAACGATTGCAAAAAATAGCAAAAGAAGCTGCTGAACAATCCCATCGTACCCATATACCAATAATTCAAGAACCTATTAGTTTTAAAAAGCTTTTACAAGAAGTAGGAAATTATGATGTCGTCTTCCTAGCAGATGAAGAAGATGCTAAACAAGTTGTGCGTACGAGATTTGCCGAACAGCTAAAAAAGGTGTATGATTATAAATCAATGCTTGTCATCTTCGGTCCAGAAGGCGGAATTGATCGAGGGGAAGCACAAGCTCTAAAACAATTAGGATGTCAGTGTATATCACTAGGACCTAGAATATTACGAGCGGAAACTGCACCTTTCTATGTGCTTTCTGCTATTTCTTATGAATTTGAATGAAAGAGGTGAGCAGCCTTGTCTTCAGTGGCTTTTCACACACTTGGATGTAAAGTGAATCACTATGAAACAGAAGCAATTTGGCAACTGTTTAAAGATGAAGGTTATGAACGGAAAGAATTTGATCATCAAGCGGATGTATATGTCATAAATACATGTACTGTTACGAATACAGGGGACAAAAAAAGTCGTCAAGTGATTCGCCGTGCGATTCGTCAAAATCCAGATGCAGTAATTTGCGTAACAGGATGCTATGCCCAAACTTCTCCAGCTGAGATTATGGCAATTCCTGGCGTTGATATAGTTGTAGGTACGCAAGATCGTATGAAAATGCTTGGATATATTGAACAATATAAACAAGAACGTCAACCTATTAATGCAGTAAAAAATATTATGAAAAATAGAGTATATGAAGAATTGGATGTACCTTATTTCACAGACCGTACACGTGCTTCATTGAAAATTCAAGAAGGCTGTAATAATTTCTGTACTTTTTGTATCATCCCATGGGCTCGCGGTCTAATGCGTTCTCGTGATCCAAAAGAGGTTGTACGTCAAGCACAACAATTAGTCGAAGCTGGTTATTTAGAAATTGTTTTAACTGGTATTCATACAGGCGGTTATGGACAAGACTTAAAAGATTATAACTTAGCACAACTTCTTCGTGATATTGAAGCTAATGTAAAAGGTTTAAAACGTTTACGTATCAGTTCAATCGAAGCAAGTCAACTAACAGATGAAGTAATCGAAGTATTACGTGATTCTAAAATTGTTGTAAATCACTTACACATTCCAATTCAATCTGGATCTGATACTGTTTTAAAACGTATGCGCCGTAAGTATACAATGGAATTCTTCGGAGAACGTTTAGATCGATTACGTGAAGTATTACCGGATCTTGCAGTTACATCTGATGTAATCGTTGGATTCCCAGGTGAAACAGAAGAAGAATTTATGGAAACTTATAACTTTATTGCAAAACATAAATTTGCAGAATTACATGTTTTCCCATTCTCAAAACGTACGGGTACTCCTGCAGCTCGTATGGAAGATCAAGTAGACGAAGAAGTGAAAAATGAACGTGTTCATCGTTTATTAACCTTAAATGATCAACTCGCGAAAGAGTATGCTTCGAAGTTTGAAAATCAAGTACTTGAAGTAATACCAGAAGAAGTAATTAAAGAAGGCGAAGAAGCAGGATTGCTTACAGGTTATACTAGTAACTATTTGAAAATTGTATTTGAAGGTACTGAAGATATGATTGGTAAACTAGTGAAAGTCAAAATTGACAAGGCAGGATATCCACATTCACATGCTCAATTCGTTCGCGTTATTGATACCGTTAATGCATAATTTTAGAATATGTCAAAAAGCCTAGCGACCAAAGCTAGGCTTTTTTGTTATAGTAATAGATAACAACGAATTGAGGCGATGAAGTTGAAAAAATTAACCATCTCATTAATCATTATGACGCTCGTTGTCTCAAGCGTTATATTGATTGTCAATCATCAAACCAAACAAGGATTACTGAATAATAGTAAAAACAATCATTTGAATAGTCATTATGCTACTAGTAAACTAGAAAATCATCAGAATAAACCTACAAAGAAAGTATTAGAATCTGAGCAGAAAACTACCAATAAACAAGTTAGCAAAAAAGCTGCTGCTCATTCCAAAAAGGTAAAAAAAGTAGTCATTACAATTGACCCTGGCCATCAAAAACGTGCAAATATTGCTCCTGAGCCTGTTGCACCTGGTTCTGTTGAAACAAAGTATAAAGCAACAGTGGGTTCAATGGGGATTGTTACAAGGAAACCGGAATACGCAATCACACTAGAAGCTTCAAAAATGCTAGAAAAAAAACTTAAGCAAAAAGGTTATCAAGTAATATTAACTCGTACATCAAATGATGTTGATTTATCGAATCGTGATCGAGCTCAAATAGCAAACAAACATAAATCATCCTTATTCATAAGGATGCATGCAGATGGAGCTGAAAATTCAAATGCAAAAGGATTTTCAATTATTGCTCCAACGAAAGATAATCCATATACAAAAAAAGTATTTAAAGAAAGCCGTAAAGCCTCTAAATCAATTGTTGAGGAGGTAGGAAAAGAATTTTCACTTTATCAGAATGGCGTTAATTATCGAGCGGGTTTATCAGGATTTAACTGGTCACGGGTGCCTGTCATATTAATAGAATTAGGTTACGTTACTAATCCTGAGGAAGATCGTAATCTCTCTAATAAAAAATACTTAGAAAAACTAACCACTTACATTACCAAAGGTGTAGATCAGTATTTTCATAATCTTTAGTTTAGTGATTTTAACTTGATAGACATTTCTTCAATTGAGAAATAAAACATGCTTAAAAAATTGGATATATAGTTGTATCAGAAGATTTTACCGGAAAACTTTAAGGTGAAATCTTTTTTTGATGGTTTTTATTTTAATATCTAATATTTAGATGTTAAAATATATTTAATGATAATAAGAAGTATTCTTCTTATCAAAAAAGGAGGAAATTTAAATGGGACGTGTAGAAGGTAAAATCGCATTAGTAACAGGTGCTGCATCAGGAATTGGGTTAGCATCAGCTCAATTATTAGCGAAAGAAGGCGCTAAAGTTGTTTTAGCTGACTTCAATATCGAAGGTGCAAAAAAAGAAGCAAAATCCCTACAAGAAAAGGGTTACGAAGTATTAGCAGTATTCCTTGATGCAGGTGACCAAGCTTCTATAAAGGCTGCTGTAGAGTTCACAGTAAACACTTACGGTACAATAAATGTTCTTTATAATAATGTTGGTATTACCAACTTACGCAAAGACTTAGATGTCGTCAATATGGACTTAGATGAATGGGATCGTTTGATGAATGTCAACTTAAAATCGGTCCTACTTGGTGCTCGTTATGCCATACCTTATATGCAAAAAGCTGGTGGCGGTTCAATCATAAATACGACTTCAATGGCTGCATTTGCTTCTGACTCAATTCGTTCAGCTTATGGTGCATCAAAAGCAGGGGTAGCACATTTAACAAAATATATTGCTACACAATATGGCAAAGATAAAATTCGTTGTAATGCTATAGCACCTGGGTTAATCCTAACGCCAGCTGCAAAAAATAATTTACCTCAAAAAATGCTTGAAATTTTTACGAAATACAACGCACTTCCATACAATGGCGAAGCAGAAGATATCGGTTATGCAGTTGTGTATTTAGCTTCTGATGAATCTAAATTTATGACAGGTCAAGTAATGCAAATTGAAGGTGGTCACTATATTGGTAACCCAACAATTGCAGACCTTGATGCATGGATGGCTGAACAACAAAAATAAATCCTTGATATAAATGAGTAAATTTCATAATTCAAAGTTTTAATATAAAACACGAACATCTATTCAAGGAAGCTAATTCAATGTCCTGTGGGAAAGTGAGATAGGTGAGATCCCACAGTGAACGAAGTTAGGATATTGAAAAAGTAATAAATAGCAAGATTTTTATGATAAAAATCTTGTATTACAATCTTAATTGAAAGTGGAATTAGCGTAGACTCCTGTGGGAAAACGGACTAGACGAGACCCCGCAGGAACGAGGAGGCTCGTCAGTTCGTCCACGGAAAGCGGAGCTAATTCCACTATCGTTCAACAGCGGATATATGCTATAAATTTTTGTGTTACTCCCCTTTTTCAATGGCCTCAACGCTCACTTAGCACGAAAGCGCCATCTGGAGCGGATATTAAGCAAATAGTATATTACATATATAATCCCAGTTATTGGATTGTATATGTTAGATAACATTCGCGTTTTTCGGCTAAAAAAGTATTTATGAAATTGAGTGAAATAAGTAAAATAAATAAACTCGTATGGTGTTTAAAATCATACGGGTTTTTTATTAAGGTATATTTGAAATAAGTATCGATCAAAATCCTTTGAAATCAATTATAATGGTTGGAAATTTAGTTTTACGTTTTAGTGGAAAAAATATTATGAGTCATGATAGACTTGAGAGGTACGTACATCTCTAAAATTAAAGGAGTTTTCCAAGATGGCTAAAAACTATGCTTCATATATTGATCATACTTTATTAAAACCAGAAGCAACAGAAGAACAAATTATAAAATTATGTGAAGAAGCTAAAGAATTTAATTTTGCTTCAGTTTGTGTTAACCCTGTATGGGTAAGTGTTGCTGCTGCTGAATTAAAAGAAGCAACATCAAAAGTTTGTACAGTAATCGGTTTCCCATTAGGGGCATCTACTAGTGCTACAAAAGCGTTTGAAACAAAAGATGCAATTGCTAATGGTGCTGATGAAATTGATATGGTGATTAATATTGGTGCTTTAAAAGGTGGACAATATGATTTAGTTGAGAATGATATTAAAGCAGTAGTAGAAGCAGCAAACGGTACTTTAGTAAAAGTTATTATTGAAACTTGCTTGCTTTCAGAAGAAGAAAAAGTAAAAGCATGTGAATTATCTGTTACAGCTGGAGCAGATTTTGTGAAAACTTCAACGGGTTTTTCAACAGGTGGAGCCACAGCAGAAGACGTAGCATTAATGCGTAAAACTGTTGGATCTGAAATCGGAGTTAAGGCATCTGGCGGTGTCAGAAGCTTAGAAGATTTAGAAGGAATGGTAGCAGCAGGCGCAACTCGTATTGGTGCAAGTTCTGGTGTTAAAATTATGAAAGGCCAAAAATCAAAAACAGACTATTAATTCGCCCAATAGTATTGACCAAATGTTAGTAATAAGTTATAATTCTTTAGTACACAACGTTATTCATATTATTACATAATGTTGTGCTTTGACGTGTGTTCGGAGGGAGGGAAAGAGAGATGTCAAAAACTGTCGTTAGAAAAAACGAATCGCTTGAAGATGCTCTTCGCCGCTTCAAACGTACTGTTTCTAAAAGTGGTACAATTCAAGAGGTAAGAAAACGCGAATTTTATGAAAAACCTAGCGTAAAACGCAAAAAGAAATCAGAAGCTGCACGTAAACGTAAGTGGTAATTTAAATTCCTAGACAATCCCTACGTTCTAAACACGCACTATCATGATTTATTAAACTCGCAAATAATCTAAGCCGAGAAATCTTAATTGATTTCTTGGCTTATTTATTTTCTTTAATGTTCTAACAAGCATTACCAAGTAGTTTGTGTTTTAATATAAATATAGAAAAACATAACTTTGAAGGTGATTCCATGCATTATCTATGGACAGCTTTACAACTAATTGGAATAGGGATTTTGAATTATTTTGTGAGTGGACGTCTTATAGGAACTAAGCTTAATTTTACTAAGAAAGTACTGTCGGCTACTTTAAGTGTAGTATTCACTACTTTTGTTTATTGGTATTCCTATTTAAGACATACTAACTTTCCAAAAGAAGACATGATTTATGAAGTTACCAATATTGGCACCCTTGTGTGGATTGGAAGTATGTTATTAATTACGATGCTGTTTTATTTAATATTGGAACTATTTGATCCTATTAAATTAGGAGAACGTGGTGAGAGACTAACTGGCAATCGGAATATTATCATGAGGGTACGTGGTACTTGGAAACGACAAAGACGACTCACTCAAGTTTTTAGAATAGCTTTTAAACAAGGTGTTGGACGTACTTTAAAGTACAAAAGAACCTATGAAAATGACCGTTTCCTTGCAACTACACTACGCAACACATTAGAAGAATGTGGTGGCATTTTTATTAAATTTGGACAAGTATTGTCCACGAGAAAAGATATATTACCGCAAGCTTTTATAGAAGAACTATCAAAACTACAACAAAATGTCAAACCAATGACAGCTGAACAATTACATACCCAGTTATCGATAGGACTTCAAAAACCACTACAAGAGGTATTTAAGTATTTTGATGATCAACCACTGGCAGCAGGTTCAATTGGACAAGTACATAAAGCAGTATTAAGAGAAACTGGAGAAGAAGTAATTGTCAAACTTTTAAGGTCAAATGTAACTTCAGTGATTAATCAGGATTTAGATATTCTCTTGCACTTTTCAGAATGGCTTGTTGAAGAATCTTCATGGGCAGAAAACTTAGGCATACACCAATTAGCTACAGGGTTTGCAAACAGTCTGAGAGAAGAAATAAATTTTGAAATAGAAGCAAGAAATATGGAACAATTGACAAATGCTTTACGAAAAGATAAAAAAAGCGTCAAAATTCCTAAGGTTTATAAGCAATATAGTAATCGAATGATTTTAGTGATTGAATACATTCATGGAGTAAGTATTCGAGATAGTGCAATCTTATTAAGAAAGCATGGTATAAAAGAAAACGATTTAATGCGCTCAATTTATGATACATTTTTACAGCAATTACTTGTAACTGGGGTTTTTCATGCAGATCCTCATCCAGGCAATATTTTTGTATTAGAAAAAACAGGTCAAGCATGCTTTTTAGATTTTGGAGCAGTAGGAAGAATTGGTCCATTACAACAACAAGGCCTGCGAACATTGTTCATTGGTATTGAACGGAATGATCCACGAATCGTATTGGAAGGACTAAAATATTTAATCCAAGACGGAGAAATTCATGAAGAGGATAATTTAATACAATCGCTTAGTCAATTACTTATTCAGCTATCTTATTTGGATAAAATATCTGTTGAAGAATTAGTGCAAAATCTATTTACAATCATTCAAAAATTTGAATTGCGTCTTTATCCAATGGTAGGGGTTGCTTTACGTGCACTTATAACATTAGAAGGATCGTTAAATATTCTTGATACGAATTATAACCTCTTCACTGAAGCTAAGCGTTTTACTTCTAGAAATAAAAAAGACTTTTTGCCAGTATCCAATTTTAGAGATGCTAAGGAAATGTTAGAGCAAGAACTAGTTATGCTTTTACCGACTTTGCAAGATTTACCTCGACGTTTTGAAAATATGGCAGAAACGATTGAAAAAGGAAAAGTGACGGTTAAATTAGACGTATTTTCAGAAAGAGCTAGTAGCTCATTTGTCAATCAATGGTTATCCTTATTTATGTTATTGTTAGTGGGAATTACTTTTGGAATTATTTCCGTGTCATTATTAGCGATTTCACAATTCATCCACTCTGTATCTGCCATCTATTTAAATACAGCATCGTTTTTAGGACTATTCCTAAGCGGAGTAATTCTTGTTCGTCTCTCCATTCATGCAATACGAAGTTCGAAAAAAGCATAATTGAAATTAGATGAAACTTATAGCCTAATCATTCGTATGTTATATGGATAAGATTGTATAAGTGAGAGGAGGGGAGAAGTTTTAGCTGATGCCAAAAACCACTATTTTAATAGTTGCCATATTGACCGTATTAATTGCTATTCCACTTCATGCAATCACTGTATATGCTGCTGATGTAGAATCTCAGCAAGTAAATGGATGGCTTTTGTGGATGACACAACCGATTGTTGTAACACTTTTACTTTGTATCGCTAGTATGGGAGTTGTATTACAAGCTTTTTCACCCCATTTTGGTTTTGGTGGAATTTTAAGTATTTTAGCATTATTGTTCTTTTACGTGATTCATATGATTGCTGGGTATGCAACTTGGCAAAGTATTTTTTTATTAGTATTGGGCGTTATTTTATTACTTTTAGAGGTGATTGTACCTGGTGGTATTGTAGGAAGTTTGGGCTTTGCAACAATTATAATAAGTCTTTTAAGCTCAGGGACCGATACGATGCATATGGCTTATGCAATTTTGACAGCCTTAATCGTGTTAGTCTTAGGAATGGTGATTATGATGAAATTTTTTGGTAAGAAATTAAATCTCTTTAACAAAATGGTTTTAAACGATTCAACCGATACGGAGAAAGGCTATGTATCAAATAAGAATCGAATTGATTTATTAGGGCAGGAAGCGATTACAACTACTCCTCTCCGTCCTTCTGGTACGGCAATGCTAGGGGAAGAACGAATTGATGTCGTATCAGAAGGTGGCTATATCGATGCTCATAAAAAAGTCACAATCATTAAAGTAGAAGGCGTTCGTATTGTTGTACGAGAGTCTCATAAAGATTAGGAGGATAAAATCAATGGCTTTAACAGGTAGTTTACTAGCTACAATTATTGCAATTGTAGTAGTATTTTTAGCGCTAGTTGTACTATTCACATTTGTACCTGTAGCATTATGGATTTCAGCACTTGCAGCAGGAGTAAAAGTAAGTATTTTCACACTAATAGGGATGCGTTTACGTCGAGTAATTCCTTCGCGGATCGTTAATCCTTTGATCAAAGCACATAAAGCAGGTCTTCCTGTAACGATTAATCAATTGGAAAGTCACTATCTTGCCGGCGGGAATGTTGATCGTGTTGTAAACGCATTAATCGCTGCTCATCGTGCTAATATATCGTTAACATTTGAACGTTGCGCTGCTATTGATTTGGCTGGTCGTGATGTGCTAGAAGCAGTTCAAATGTCAGTTAACCCAAAAGTTATTGAAACACCGTTTATTGCAGGTGTTGCGATGAATGGGATTGAAGTCAAAGCGAAAGCGCGTATTACTGTTCGTGCCAATATTGATCGCTTAGTCGGTGGTGCTGGTGAAGAAACCATTGTAGCACGTGTTGGTGAAGGGATTGTCAGTACAATAGGTAGTTCACAAAGTCATACAGATGTTCTTGAAAACCCAGATTCAATCTCACAAACAGTATTATCTAAGGGTTTAGACTCAGGTACTGCATTTGAAATTCTGTCTATCGATATCGCAGATGTTGATGTCGGCAAGAACATTGGCGCGGAATTACAAATCGAGCAAGCACAAGCAGATAAAAACATTGCTCAGGCGAAAGCTGAAGAACGACGTGCAATGGCAGTTGCTTCTGAACAAGAGATGATTGCTAAAGTACAAGAGATGAAAGCAAAAGTAGTTGAAGCTGAAGCAGAAGTACCAATGGCAATGGCTGAGGCATTACGCTCAGGAAATATCGGAATTATGGATTATATGAATTACAAAAACATTCAAGCAGATACAGGTATGCGTGATTCCATTGGTAAAATGAATCAAAATGGGCATGACGCAAATAAAACTTCCGATGATCAATAATATAACAAATCATATGTACATGAAGATAGGGGGCTAAATTTATGGAAGCGATTATTATCTTAATTATCACTTCATTAATTGGCTATTTCTTCAAAGATAAAAATGAAAAGAATACAAAAACACCTCCTCCCATTAATCGTCCAATCCCACAATTTGGGTCAAAGAAATTAGATCAAAAAATGCATAAAGTGGAGGAGTATACAAAGAATGTTCTACAGGATATTGAACATAAAATACCTGAAATAGATGAAAAGAAAAAACAAATTACGCGTATAGATCAAAAAGTGGAGCGACTCCTTAAAAAGGAAGTCGGTGAACGAATTGATCGAACAACAAATGAGCGTTCAGAGCGTTCAACAATCATACAAAAATCCAATCCTATGGAAGTTTCTAAAAAAGAAAAAACTTCCTCTAGTTCTGGGTTTACTTTTCCGAAGAATTCAAATGATTTAGCGCAAGCATTTTTAATGGCTGAAATATTAGGACCACCCAAATCGAAAAGATAACACATGCCCTCCTCTCTTGTAGCATATGCTAAAAAGAGAGGGGGTTTTTTATGTCGAAAAGGCTATTACAAGTGATGCCTCTGATCGAAATTGAAAACTTCCAGCAAATTAGAATCAGAGGAGATTTAATGCTTGAAACGATTGCAGATCACCACATGACTTTTTTGCATGAAGATTACCGTATACAAATTGAAGCTGAATCCTTTCATGTAAAACTTCTTCGAGATGAATTGTTAGCACTTGACATGAAAAACTTAAAAAAAATTGAGCTCACCAGAATAGAGGATTAGGATGTATGAAAAAAAGTCGAGAATATCGTATTGTTCGAATTCGTATTAAAAGAACGAAAAGACTCCCAGCTTTTTTAAACGCACTAACAAAATCCAAAATCGTATTGCGTCACCTTACAACAACAGAAGATGAAGTGTCATTCCACACTGTACGAAAACATCTTCCCACTATTCGGAAATTACGTTATCAATATGGCATTACTTTTCGAATAGAGTCATTAGATGACGATCAAGTATTACGTAAAGAGTGGATTGTTTACACTGGATTAGTTCTCTTGCTTGCCATTCCTTTCTTATTTTCTCAATGGATTTGGCAAGTGTCTATTGAAAATGCAACACCAGAGCAAACAGAAGAATTGTCCACAACCTTAAATGAAATGCACTTAGCAGGACCTTTTATGAAGAAGAATAAACCAGATGATTCAATGATTAGACAATTTATATTATCGAAACATCGAGACCTTTCTTGGATTCATATTCATCGAAGAGGAAGTAAGTTGATTTTTGAGCCATTAGCAGCCCCAGTGATTGAAAACGAAGTCACAAATGACTCTGTAAAGGGCAATTTAATAGCAAATAAAAGTGGTGTTATTACACACTTTAACTTACAAAAAGGTGAACGAGTAGTAGAAGAAAATGATGCTGTAAAAAACGGTGATTTACTGGTATCAGGTGTATTAAAACGTGGTGAAGAAGATATCGTTTATGGAGCAGAGGGAGAAGTGTATGCAGATTACTGGATAGAATCTGACTTTTCAATACCAAAAAGGATTTCTTATAAGACTATGGGAGAAAAAACGTATCATTTCCGTTGGGCAAATGAGAAAAAGAATGAAAATGCATGGAAAGTCGTAAAATTACCTAAGTGGTTTTCAGCGATTGGTGAAGTATACTTACAGCAAGAATTAATTGAAAAAAAAGTTACGCTTGACGAAAATTCAATTGAAAATATGATAATCCCCCTTTTGCATCAAAAATATGTAAAAGAATTACCACCAAAAACCGTTGTAAAGCGTGAAAAACTTTTGAATGTTACAATTGATAATGATACAGTAAGAGGGAAAGTATTGTTTTTAGTAAATGAAAATATTGCAGTTAAACAAGCGATTAACCAAGGAGATTGAGCATGACAGAACAACAACCAATTCAATTACAAATGCAAGATCCAAATGAAGCAGTCATGCTTCTAGGTATTTCTGATGTCAATTTAAAATTAATCGAAGAAGCTTTCCGTATTCAAATGATTACCCGTGGTGATTCAATAGTCATTGTGGGTGAAGAAGACAATAAACAACAAGCTAGTCTTTTAGTACAACAATTATTGAAAGTCATAAGAAAAGGCATTAACATCAATCAGCGTGATGTTGTGTCAGCACTAGAAATGTCTAAAAACGGGACGATTGAATATTTTTCTGAGCTTTATGATGAAGTAATTGCACGAAATACAAAAGGCAAAATAATTCGTGCAAAAACAATTGGGCAAAGACAATATATTCAAGCAATCCGTCATAAAGATTTGGTTTTTTGTATTGGACCTGCTGGAACAGGGAAAACGTATTTGGCTGTAGTCATGGCTACACAAGCATTGAAAAATGGTCATGTAAAAAGAATTATTTTAACAAGACCAGCAGTTGAAGCTGGTGAAAGCCTAGGTTTCTTACCGGGAGATTTAAAAGAAAAAGTTGACCCATATTTAAGACCATTATACGATGCTTTAAATGATGTCCTAGGGGCAGAACAAACAGCTCGAATGATTGAACGGGGAACAATTGAAATTGCCCCGCTAGCTTATATGCGTGGTCGTACATTAGATGATGCATTTGTTATATTAGATGAGGCTCAAAATACAACAGAGGCTCAGATGAAAATGTTTTTAACTCGTTTAGGATTTGGCTCAAAAATGGTCATTACAGGTGATAAAACACAAATTGATTTACCGAATGGTGCAAAATCAGGTCTTATTAGTGCAGAAAATACATTGCGAAATGTAAAAGAACTTGAATTTAGATTTTTAGAACAAGCAGACGTTGTCAGACATCCACTCGTTGCTAAAATTATTCAAGCTTATGAAGAACAAAAATAATATAGAAAAAGTAAAATCAGAGGGAAATTTGCTCCTCTGATTTTTTGATGCAACAAGTTGAAACAGTTAATCGATTGAGTGGTCCTTTTGTAAAAATATCTATAGCACGTCTATAAGAATAGTAAATAGAACCAATCCAAATCTAGTCAATTACCAATTAAACCAGCTTCGAAATTTACCTAATTTATGTAAAAAAAATAAAATTACTAATTGCTACTAAATAATGATGGCAAATCTCCAGACGCTTGGTATGATAAAAGAAGGTAGGAGGTGGCCAGATGATTAATTTTATGAAAACAATACACCAATTTGTACGTTTTCCATTACTTTTAGCAAGTTTACTAGCAATTACTGCTATTATACAATTTTTCATTATGATAAGTGATATAGAAGGTGAACACTATGATATTAAGTTATTTCAATTATCACCTGCAACAATTCGTTCTGTAAAAACCGTAGAAGATACTGAAAAAACGCAGCAAGAAAGAGACAGAGTTGCTAGTGAGGTGAATCCTGTTTATTCGTTTTCACCTGATATCGGAAAAAATCAGTCAGCCATCATTAAAGCAACATTCGACTACATAATTGAGGTTAAAGAAACAATCGGAAATGAAAAGAAAAAATTAACGAAAGATCGTATATTAGAACAACAGATTAAGAGTTTACGTGAGAAACTTGATGAGATTGATACAAATGGACAAACCATTAGATTTACGGATCAAGAACTTTCAACATTATTGTCACAAGATGAGCAAGATCTTATTTCAACTCGTGATGAATTAATATCAATAGTTTCTAAAAAGTTAACTGAGCCAATTCGCCAAGAACAAGTTTCAGATGCAAAAGTAAGTGTAGAAAAATCCGTTAGAAATAGTTTTTCAATTCCGGAAAATTTACGCTCAATTGCTATTACAATAGCGAGAACATCTATCGTAGAAAATGACAAAAAAGACGATAAGCTAACGAAAGAGAGAATAGAGCAGGAAAAGGCAAATGTCGATCCAATTAGAATATTACAAGGTCAAATAATTGTACAAGAGGGGCAATTAATTGATCGAGATGTCTATCATCAACTTGAAATTTTGGGTATGTTATCTAACAAACAATCGTATAAGCCAATTCTGGGATTAGGCTTGTTTATACTATTACAAATGGCTTTTTTTTATGCAACGTTTTATAATTGGAAAGCTGATACAAAACTAAAAACAAGAAATTTAGTCATTACCATTAGTATTTATCTGGCATCTATTGTAGCTATGAAATTATTAAATTTAGTGTCAAGTGAATTTGATGTTATGATTGGCTTCATATTCCCAGCAGCTGTTATACCTATGCTTATACGAAAATTAGTGAATGAGCGAATTGCACTATTAACAACTATTATGACTGCAGCAGTTGGTGGAATTGTATTTCAAGAAGGGTATTCTTCTGTTATTCAAATGGAAGTCTCTTTGTATATAATATTTAGTGGTTTTGCAAGTATCTATTTAATGAGAAATGTAAAGAGAAAATCCAGTGTGATGACAACTAGTTTGAATGTTTCTGCTGTTAATATCGCATTTATCGCTTTTTACTTGCTTCTCTCACAATCAAATTACGGTCCAAAAGAATTGGTTTATTATTTAACTGCTGCAATTGTTTCAGCTATATTATCGGGAGCATTAACTTTAGGATTAGTGCCTTTTATCGAATCTGCATTTGGTTTGCTATCAACAGATCGTTTAATTGAATTATCAAATCCGAATCATCCATTATTAAAGAAAATTTTAGTGGAGACGCCTGGAACATACCATCATAGTGTCATGGTTGCTAATTTAGCGGATGCAGCTTGTGAAGCGATTGGTGCAGATGGTTTACTTGCACGAGTTGGTTGTTATTATCATGATATTGGGAAAACAAAAAGACCTGGCTTTTTTGTTGAAAACCAAATGTCTGGGATTAATCCGCATGATCAATTACCGCCTAAGACAAGCAGAGATATTATTATTGCACATACTGAAGATGGTGCTAAAATATTAGAGCAACATAAAATTCCAAAAGAAATAGTCGATATAGCTAGACAACATCATGGCACAAGTTTAGTGAAGTTTTTTTACTATAAAGAGAAAGAAAATAACCCGGATGTTGACGAATTTGCCTTTCGTTATGCAGGTCCGAAGCCACAAACGAAAGAAATTGCTATAATAAGTATTGCAGATAGTGTTGAAGCCGCTGTACGCTCGATGAAAAACCCAACATCAGAAGGAATACAGCAGCTTGTTCACAATATCATACAAGACAAATTACAGGATGGACAGTTTGATGAATGTGATGTTTCTATCCGAGAACTAAAAACAGCAGAGAATGTTTTTTGTGAAACTTTAAATGGAATTTTCCATTCACGTATCGAATATCCGAAGCCTAAATAAGCCTGGGAGGCATATAATGAGTTTGAATATTGATTTTTTAGATGAAACAGGAAAAGTAAAGGAATCTGATATTGCACTAGTGGAAAATCTTTTGCAACATGCAGCAAAAGTAGAGAATATCGAAGATGGTACTGAAATTTCAATTACCTTCGTAACAAATGATGCCATTCATGAGATTAATCGTGAATATCGCCATAAGGATGCACCTACAGATGTTATTTCTTTTGCACTAGAAGAAGTAGGAGAAGGGGAAACACCGATTATTGCTGAAGGTATGCCACGTATATTAGGAGATATTATCATTTCAATCGATCGTACAAGAGAACAAGCAGAAGAATATGGTCATTCATTTGAACGTGAATTAGGATTTCTTGCTGTTCATGGTTTTCTTCATGTCCTTGGTTATGATCATATGGTTCCTGAAGATGAAAAAATTATGTTTGGTAAGCAAGATGAGATTTTAGAATCTTACGGCTTAACACGTGAAAACAATGGACACGCGTAAATTTTTCCGTTCTTTTAAATATGCAATTGCAGGTATAAAACAAGTAATGACAGAACAAAATTTTCGATTTGATTTAATGGTTGCCTTTGTCGTAATTGTAGCTGGAGCGTTCACGGGTTTATCTAAAATCGAATGGATTATTCTTGTCATAGTAATAGCCGTTATGCTTTTTCTTGAAATGATGAATACTGCAATTGAACGTGTAGTAGACCTTGCGTCTCCAGATATTCACCCACTAGCGAAAGCTGCAAAAGATATTGCTGCAGGAGCTGTTCTTGTTTTTGCGATTGCAAGTGTTATAATCGGAATACTAATATTTATACCGAAATGGTTAAATTTATGGATTTGAGGTGTATAAAATGAACAAAGATCAGTTGATTGAACTTGCAAAAGAAGGACGAGAAAAGGCTTATGTACCTTACTCAAAATTTAAAGTAGGTGCAGCATTATTAACGGCTGATGGCAAAGTGTATAAAGGATGTAATATTGAAAACTCTGGTTACTCAATGACGAACTGTGCAGAACGTACAGCGATGTTCAAAGCAGTTTCTGAAGGTGATCGAGATTTTGCAGCCATCGCAATTGTTGCAGATACAGAAGGCCCTTGTTCACCATGTGGAGCATGCAGACAAGTTATTTCAGAATTTTGTGCACCAGAAATGCCAGTATACTTAACAAATATGAAAGGTGACGTACAAGAAACAACTGTTGCAGAGTTGTTACCAGGCGCCTTTTCACCGGAGGATTTAATGAATGCAGGAAAATAAAGCTTTTAAATCAGGATTCGTCACTATTGTTGGACGACCTAACGTAGGAAAGTCAACATTTCTAAATAATGTGATTGGCCAAAAAATTGCTATTATGAGTGATAAACCACAAACGACTCGAAATAAAGTTCAAGGTGTATACACAACAGATGATTCTCAGATGATTTTTATCGATACACCAGGGATTCATAAACCAAAACATAAACTTGGTGAGTTTATGTTAAAGGTATCCAAAAATGCCTTACGTGAAGTCGAAGCGATCATGTTCATGGTTAATGCGACACAAAAACTGGGTGCCGGTGATAAATACATTATGGAAATGCTTAAAGGGACAAAAACACCTGTCTTTTTAGTTGTGAACAAAATTGATGCAGTACATCCTGATGAGTTATTGCAAATTATCGAATCATACAAAGCAGAATTTGAATTTGCAGAAATTATCCCTATTTCTGCACTTCAAGGAAATAATGTAGAACATTTACTTGATACAATAAAGAAATATTTACCAGAAGGTCCGCAATACTATCCTGCTGATCAAGTGACAGATCATCCAGAGCGTTTTATCATTGCAGAGCTTATTCGTGAAAAAGTGCTTCACTTAACTCGTGATGAAGTACCACATTCTATTGCTGTAGAAATCGAAAAAATTGCAAAAGATGAAGGAAAAGATCTCGTACGTATCAATGCCTCAATTATTGTTGAGCGAGACTCTCAAAAAGGAATAGTCATTGGTAAACGTGGTGCCTTATTAAAAGAAATTGGTACACGTGCTCGTAAAGATATTGAAACACTACTTGGTAGTAAGGTTTATTTGGAACTTTGGGTAAAAGTTCAAAAAGATTGGCGTGATCGTGCATCACAACTTCGTGATTACGGTTATCGTGACGATGAATACTAAAACGTAGGAAGTGAAGACAATTGCTGAATAAATGGGAAGGCATTGTCTTAAAAACACGACCATATGGTGAGACAAACAAAGTTGTAACACTTATGACAAGAGAAGTTGGCAAAATTGCAACAATGGCTAGAGGTGCAAAAAAACCTTCTAGTCGCTTAGCTGCGATTAGCCAACCCTTTGTACATGGAATATTTATGATCCAGCAAGGTCGTGGCATGGGGACATTGCAGCAAGGAGAACCTATAGAATCCATGCGACATGTTCAAGAAGATATTGTTGCAACTGCTTATGCTAGTTATATTGTTGAAATTGTTGACCGTTTAGTAGAATCAGATAAACCAGAACCTTACGCATTTGATGTATTATCACAAGCACTTCATGCAATTGAAGAAGGCTATGATGCAGAAGCAATTGCCATGTTCGTAGAGTGGAAGATGTTACCGTACACAGGTGTCCAACCAATTTTACATGCATGTGCAAGCTGTGGTGCAGTTGAAGGGGAATTCGCCTTTTCATTTACACAAGGTGGTTTTTTATGCCATCGTTGTTTCCATCGAGATCCCTATCTTATTCGCTTAACACCAACTCAGCTGAAACTAATTCGCATGTTTTATAATGTACCAATCGATCAAATCGGCAAACTTACATTAAAAAAAGAGACCAAAGGCTTTATTCGTAAAATTGTCACGACAATCTATGAAGAACAAACTGGTATGCGATTTAAGAGTCGATCTTTTATCGAGCAACTAGAGAGAACACCATTGCTTTTTAATGCTCATTTTAATAATCTACCCCATGAGGATAAGGAAGAAGAAACCCAAGCAAACGAAGATAGTTGATTTGCTTGGGTTTCTTTTCGCCTATTAATAAAAAGTAGTTGAACATTTTATACATTAGCTTTGACATTATTGAAATAGCAAACATATAATATGTATATATGAATAGATAATCATATATTGAAATATATAGATAGAATAAGGTTGAAAGGAGTAGTAGTTTTGAGTGAAGAAAAAATTCCATTTGAAGCGGAAGATTTAAATGAAGAAATATTATTTTTAGTTGCACAAACATTTAAAGCAATTAGTGATCCTACGCGTATTCGTATTTTAAATTTGTTGTGTAAAAAAGAGCATTCTGTAAATGAGATTGGAGAAAAATTGAATTTAAAACAATCAACTGTATCTCATCAATTGAGCTTTTTAAAAAATTTGAGATTGGTGAAATTTCGCCGCGAAGGAACAACACTTTATTATTCGCAAGATGATGAGCATGTCATGGCTATTCTTCAGCAAACCATTGATCATGCAAAACATAATTAGGGGTGAAAAAGACAATGGGACATTCACATGATGGGCATAGCCATGATCATACACATGGTGCAAATAAAAAGACGTTATTGTTAGCTTTTAGTATGATTACAATCTATATGATTGTAGAGGTTGTGGGAGGATATATTACGAATAGTTTAGCGTTATTATCCGATGCTGGACATATGTTGAGTGATGCTATTTCTCTCGGGGTAGGTGTATTAGCATTTACATTTAGCGAAAAAGTTGCGAACAATCGTAATACTTACGGCTATAAACGATTTGAAATTTTAGCAGCAGTTTTTAATGGTGTCACGTTAATCCTAATAGCAGTTTTTATCTGTGTAGAAGCGATAAAACGTTTTTCAAACCCTCCAGAAGTCTCTTCAAGTGGAATGTTAATCATTGCATTTATAGGATTATTAGTAAATGTATTAGTCGCATGGATATTAATGCGCGGTGGTGATACACATGACAATTTGAATATGCGAGCGGCATTCTTACATGTTATAAGTGATATGCTTGGTTCAATTGGAGCTATTATAGCGGCTATTTTAATTATGTTCTTTGGTTGGGAATGGGCTGATCCAGTAGCGAGTATTATTGTTGCATTACTCGTGTTAACAAGTGGTTGGCGTGTTACGAGAGATTCTGTCCATGTTCTTATGGAAGGTACACCTTCAAATATAGAATTAGATGAGATTATAAGTACAATTCGTGAATCAAAAGAGGTCATTGATTTACATGATTTACACATATGGACAATTACAAGTGGACAAAATGCACTTTCTTGCCATATTGTCGTTGATGGGGCATTAACCATTAAAGAAGGACAAAATTTTCTTCAAACTTTAGAACATAAATTACACCATTTGGGAATTGGTCATATGACTGTTCAGTTAGAGATGGATTCACACAAACATGAAAATACAATTTTATGTAATTTAGATTCAAACCAAGATCATCATCATAAACATTAAACGAAAATTTTAAGCGTGGACTCCTGGGAAAACGAGCTATAAGTTAAATAATCTAGTCAAAAAGAATTCATTTGGGGGAAATCCCAAATGAATTCTTTTTTTGACACTCTATAAAAAATACAAATTATTTTAACAACCAACTTTTTAAAAGGTTTAAAGCCTATCGAGATAGATAGGAGATCTGCATACCATAATAGGAGGAGGCGATTATTAATGTTTAATGACTATTTGAATCTGTTGGCTAATTTTGGAATAGGAGGTGCACACCCAGGAGGTTTTCCGTTAACATTAGCTATTTTTGAAAAGGAAAAAATACAGCCTAATCACCATGTACTCGATCTAGGATGTGGTACCGGACAAACAGCAGCTTTTTTAGGGGAAAACTTTGGGTGTAAAGTGACCGCAATAGATATTCATCCAATGATGATTGAAAAAGCCAAAAAAAGATTTGCCAATGAAGAACTTGATATAAACACTATTTTAGGTGATGTACAAAATATGGATTTTGATGATCATTCTTTTGACTTTATTCTTTCTGAATCGGTTATTTCCTTTACAAATATTCAAAAGACTTTAAATGAAATAGTTAGAGTGTTAAAAGAAGATGGTTGTGTGCTGATGATTGAAATGGTAGCAGAACAATCTTTATCTGATGATATAAAAGAGCAGATTACTAAGCTTTATGGTATCGATGAAGTATTAACAGAAAAAGAATGGTGTGCATATTTAAAGCAAGCTGGATTTACAAAAATAATCGAAATTCGTACGCCTTCTTTGCTGATTCCAAGTGATATCGATGATATGGATCACTCTGAGAATATTTCTATGGCGCTTTATGATAAATGGGATGAGCACAATCAATTTATCGAGCAAAATGGTCATCATTTAGGCTATCGTGCATTTAAATGTTATTTAAGATAATCATTTTTGGAGGTATATAAATTAGTTATTTGTTGGAAATTTAGAACCTTTTAAAATCGTATCGGTAGATTTTTTGTATAATTCGTTATTTTTGAAAGGACCATTCTTTTCTTGATAACTATTAACAATTTGATAACCAATAGAATACCCAATCCATTTAGGTAAGGGGCTACCTTTTTGACCATATAAATAAGGGTAATGATTTTTTAATCCTTTAAGATTTAGAGAGGGAAGAAAGTGTCTTTTCCAAAGATCAACAGCTTGATCAAATGAATAAAGATTTGTCCAAGGAGCTAATAATTTTTCTCCGTGCAGATCCTTTACAGCATATTCGCCAAGTCCTTCAATAATTAGTGAATCCTTCAACGGAATTTTTTCGGGTGGTATATTAATCAAATTGATACGACAAACATGGTTATATTCATGGGCTAGCATGGCTTTCACTTCTTCTATTGTTAAATCTGTTGAAAGAAAAAGAAATAATGCTTCTTTATAAGCAACACCATTTTTACGCATTCTACTCCCAAATCCTATCATTCCTTTTTTTATTGGGAAGATGTAAATAGGGATTTCGGGTCCATTCCATAAAGTTTTTAAGTTCTGGTATTCTTTTTCTACTACTTTCCAAATATTTTGTTTTTCCAATTCATTTGTAATGGTTTCTATTTTAAACCATTCATAAGGCTCGAATAATCCATGATTAAACAGTTCATATTGCATAGCTTGAGGATTTACTTTTGGAAATACCTTTTTTAAAGGAGTACAGAGAACTTCACGTTGTACAGAAGCTATATCCATAATGGACTTTTTTTTACATTGATCCACAAAGTCATAAAGCCATTTTTGAGTTTGAATAACTGACAAGTACCTCATCCTTTTTGCCCTTTTATTTTTATCATATGTAGCAGTCAGCACTTTGCTTTCAAAATAAAAAAGATTAACAATAAGCTTTTAGACCTTTGTCCATTTTACTCACGCCCGCTCTTCATATAATAGCATGGCATACATGTATGTAAAAATTTATAAAGGAGGGAGAAAATTGAATCCGTCTAATGCATATAATTTATGTTGTCGATATCATGGCAAAACGGTTAGAATCAGCTGTAATGATGGTAATGTTCATGTGGGAGAGATTACACGTGTTAATCGCAATATGGTATGGATTCGTCCACAAGGTAACATGGGAGGATATGGTTTAGGTTACGGCTTTTATGGACCATTACGTTACCCTAGACCTTATTTTGGTTATCCTAGACCAGGATTTGGTATTGGTATAGCAATTGGGACAATTGTTGGAATCGGTCTAGCTTCAGCATTTTTATGGTAAACAAATTACGTCCAACTTAGAAGACATTTTGGTTGGAGAAGATTTAAAATAACAATTGCAGCCTAAGCAGCGTCTGAATGTAAAAGCCTAATAAGTTCGTGGACTTATTAGGCTTTTTTGTTGTGTCTATAGATAACTATGATCAGTATAATGAATCATTTCCATATTTCAATGGTTTAATAAAATCACGAATATATAACGAGGAACTGTTAAAGCAGTATCTATCAGGATCGTCTCTATGAAGCAGAAGATGGAAACATTCGAAAATGTATTCGAATTTCGTTCGTGCAATGTTCATACAATGTGCTTCAAAAAAGGGGAAATATCTTTTAAGGAAAATATGGTTTATTTTAGCTGTCCTTCACGGGACATAATAGTTAGTTAATAAAATTTTTTATTATTATAGTATATTGCTTTTGTATCAAGTACCAATTACTTTCGTACATATTTATTAAAATAATTTAATAGATACAAATATTAATATTTTCTCTGAATAATTTTATTTGAATTTTCTGAATAAATATATTGTTGATTATTCAAATATTTGTTAATATACGCATATATAATAATTGTTACCGTATAACGGTAAAGGAGGAGGAAAATGATGAAGTTACCGACAGTGCGATTTACGGAAGAACAAGAGCGATTTCGTTTAGAAGTACGTTCCTTTCTACAAAAGGAACTTGAAAAAGGAACATATGAGACAAAATGCGATTCTTGGTTGAGTGGTAGTAATCCGTCTTTTTCAAAACTTATTGGGGAACAAGGATGGATCGGTTTGACATGGCCAAAACAATATGGTGGTCAGGAACGTAGCTCCATTGATCGTTATATTCTAACGGAAGAGTTTTTAGCAATTGGTGCACCGGTAGCAGCACATTGGATAGCAGACAGACAAACTGGACCACTTCTTTTGCGATATGGTACTGAGGAGCAGAAATCCTATTTTTTACCGAAAATTGCAAAAGGTGAATGTTATTTTGCTATTGGCTTAAGTGAACCTAATAGTGGTTCAGATTTAGCTTCTGTAAGTACGAGAGCAGAAAAAGTAGAGGGTGGATGGATTGTCAATGGCTCGAAGACTTGGACAAGTAATGCACATGATGCCCATTTTATGATTACCCTTGTAAGAACAGAACCTTTCGATGGGGTAAAGAAACATAATGGTTTAAGTCAACTGATTATTGACTTGCATGCTGAAGGCGTAAGTATTGTGCCGATTAAATATTTAACAGGTGAGGCCCATTTTAACGAGGTATTTTTCGAAAACGTTTTCGTTCCTGATAATAGAGTTGTTGGAACACTCGGTAACGGTTGGAAACAAGGTCTTGCTGAGTTAGCGTTTGAACGTAGTGGTCCTGAAAGAATATTAAGTACATTTCCACTCTTAGAAGAGTTAATGGCTGAATTAAGACGCCAAAGTGATATTGATGGGTTAACTCAAGTATCAAAACTTGTTGCTCAATTATGGAGTTTAAGAAATTTATCAATTGGTGTTGCAAAAGTACTTGAAGAAGGTGGAGAAGTTGCCATTCCTGCTGCATTAGTAAAGGCAGTTGGTACAAAATTTGAGCAAAGTATCCCAGAAATTGCACGCTTATTAGTATCAACTTATCCTCGAAAAGACGCGGATCGTAAATTGGATCGATTATTAGCAGAATCAATTCTACATTCTCCTGGCTTTACAATTAGGGGCGGGACAACAGAGATACTATATGGAATTATTGCGAAAGGGGTTGTAGCTGGATGAGTGAAATTAAAGATATGCTAATCGATGTTGTTGAGAAAATTTTCAAAGACCGTGTGGAGAAAGAAACAGTTGATCTAGTTGAAGAAGGGAAATGGGCAGAAAATGTTTGGTCAATTTTAGATGATAATGGCATGTTGGCTGTTGCAATCTCCGAAGAAGCAGGGGGTGCAGGGGGAGATTTAGAAGATCTATTAAATATTTATCGTTTAATTGGTAAATATGCAGTGCCAATTCCATTTGTTGAAAATACATTTGCAAATTATTTATTGGAACTTGAACAGCTACCAGTAACAAACCATAAAATTACCTATGTAGTCAATCTGAACGAGACATTAAATTTAAATGATGATCAGAAAGTAAGTGGTGCATTGTCAAATGTTCCTTGGGCTCGACATGCGGATGAACTTGTCGCAATTGCAAAAGGAAATGATGGAGATTACCTAGTGAAGGTTTCTCTAAAAGATGCAATTGTGGAACCAAATATCAATTTAGCTTGTGAGCCTCGGGATACAGTCAAACTTGATCAAGTTAATGTTTTAAACAAAAGTACAAAAGCAATTACACCAGAGAAATTGCAAAGACTTGTAGAGGTTGAAACGGCTGCAAAGATTGCATTAATGGCAGGCGCAATTGAAAAAGTTAATGATTTAACGGTACAGTACACAAAAGAGCGTGAACAATTTGGGCGCCCTATTCATCGATTCCAACTTGTACAACAACATTTAGCATTATTAGCTGGTGAAACCGTAATTGTTAGAACAGCAGTTGATAATATGATCGCAGCGTTAGTAGAAAATCGCTATCAAGATGAGGTTTTACTTACAAGGATTCGTATTGATGAAGCAATCAAAATCGTTTCTACTTCAGCTCATCAAGTACATGGTGCAATCGGTGTGACGCATGAGCACAATTTACATCAATATACAAGACGCCTATGGTCTTACCGAGATGAAGGTGTGTCCCAATCTGATTGTAGTAAAATCTTCGCAAACAAACTACTTCAATCAAATGAAAATCTTTGGGAAAGTTTAACGACTGTAAAAAAACAATTTCAAACACATTAAGGGGGAACTATCGATGGCTGACTTACTATTTGAAATCCAGGATCATATTGCAACAATTACCTTAAATCGTCCGAATAGCATGAATGCTTTTAGTGAGGAAATGATATTAAGTTGGATTAAGGCATTAGAAACTGTTCGAGATTCAGATGATATTCGAGTGCTAATTGTAAAAGGAAACGGTAAATGCTTCTGTGCGGGTGGTGATATAAAGGCTATGAATGCTGATAAAGGATTTTTTGAAAGTTCTGATGATGTCACATCAACAGCACTAGCGCGAAAAAATTCTTTATGGAAGAAAGTACAGCGTGTCCCTCTATTGCTAGAAGAAATTGATAAGCCTGTGATTGCACAAGTACATGGCTTTGCATTTGGCGCAGGTTTAGATATGGCATTAATGTGCGATATTCGTATCGTTGCAGAATCCACTAAATTATCAGAAAGCTATATCAACGTCGGTATTGTCCCTGGCGATGGAGGCGCATATTTTTTACCGAAACTTGTGGGAATTGATCAGGCTTTAGATATGCTATGGACTGCACGAGTGTTAACAGCTCAAGAGGCTAAAGAGAAGGGGTTAGTCACATTTGTTGTTCCTGACAATGAACTTGAACAATTTACAGAAGAATATGCATCTAAATTAGCGAATGCTCCAACAACCGTTATTCAACTCACTAAACGAGCTGTGTATCAAAGTCAATCTATGAGTTTACGTTCATCATTAGACTATATTTCTTCAAAAATGGGTCTGGTAACAGAATTACCAGATTACAAAGAAGGAGTAAAAGCGATAGTTGAAAAAAGAAGAGCAGTTTTTAATAAGTAAACTATATTTCATAATTCAAAATTCATATAAATGAGTCTATTTCATAATTCAAAGATTTGATTTAAAACACGTACATTAATCGGAAAATTGTTAAATGCCCATCTATTATCAATATTTACCTAATAAGTAGAAGATGGCAAGTCCTCGAAAATGCATTCGCATTTTCTTCGTGCGGTGCGAATTCTAGGAAGCTAATTCCTATGTCCTGCGGGAAAGCGAGACAGGTGAGACCCCGCTGGTAGGTAAGCATGGCCACTGAACAAGTAAAATTAGCAAAATTTTTATGATGAAAATCTTGTATTACAATCTTAGTTGAAAGTGGAATTAGCGTAGACTCATGTGGGAAAACAGACTAGACGAGACCCCGCAGGAACGAGGAGGCTTACCACCCACGGAAAGCTCTATCTGATGCTGCATACGAAGAAGTAAAATTAGAAATGAAATACGATCCGACTTATTGAATGATGAATTTAGACAATATCGTATTTTTTAATACGAGTAAATGCATTTGTGAAATTGACTCAAATATACACCTTATTTAGTCCGGTGTGAGTTGTAATTGAATACCAAAACAAAAAAATGATGAGCGTAGGTGATAATGATGAAACAACCATTAGAAGGTATACGTATTCTAGATCTATCTCGTGTTTATGCTGCACCGGCAGGATCAATGATATTGGCGGACTTAGGTGCTGAAGTTACTCGTATAGAACATCCTAATGGTATGGATAGTACACGTGATTGGGGACCATATATCAATGGTCAAAGTACGTATTATCTTTGTGCCAATCGAAATAAAAAATCCATGATATTAAATTTAAAGGATGAAGCGGATCTTCAAATTCTTAAGGAACTTCTCGTTGATGCAGATGTCATAGTAGAAAATTTTAAAACAGGCGACATGGAAAAGATGGGCTTAGGATACGAGGAATGTAAGAAACTTAATCCGCGAATCATTTATTGTTCGGTTACTGGATTCGGTCATACAGGTCCGCTGGCAGCAGAACCTGGTTTTGATCCAGTCATTCAGGCAATGAGTGGATTAATGGATGTTACAGGTGCAATAGATGGGGAGCCGACAAAAGTGGGTATCCCAATTGCCGATATTTTAACAGCTCATTATGTTGCCATTAGCATTTTAGCTGCTTTACGAATGCGCGATTTTACAAATGAGGGACAAAGTATTGATTTATCATTATTAGATGTACAAATTAGCAACTTGGCAAATGTGGCAAGTAGTTATTTAAATGGCGGAACCATTTCGAAAAGGTTAGGTAATAGTCATAATAATGTGGCGCCTTACCAAGTATTTCATTGTTCGGATGGTCCGTTAATGGTATGTGTTGGAAGTGATCGTCAATTTGAAAAGTTTTGTAAGATGATTGATAGGGAAGAATGGGTTTTGGATGAACGGTATAAAACGAATACAAGACGTAAAGAAAATGAGGGAGAGCTTGTTGAGAAAATAGCGGAAATCCTCATTCAAAAAACAAGAGATGAGTGGATCGAACAATTACAAAAATATAAAATTCCAGGCGGCCGCGTAAATACAATTGCCGAAGCTTTAGAACAGCCACAAATCATTGCAAGGAATATGATTGGGGAGATCGAACATCCACAATATGGAAAAGTGAAATTTGTCAAGAATCCGATGCAATTTTCTGGATTAAACATTGATTATAAATTAGCACCTCCGATTCTTGGTGAACATACCAATCAATTCTTACCATTAACTTCAGAGCGTAAAAATGGATAAACTTATATTATTTAACTAATCATCGATTAACTCTGATATAGTAAGAGAAGATAAAAGATAGAGAGCCGGTGGTTGGATGAACAAAGAAAATAATAGCAATAACTACACCATGCAGTCAGTACAGAAAGCTATTAAAGTATTAAATGCTTTTAGTAAAGAAGAACCCCAGCTTTCATTGACCGAACTGCATAAAAAAACAGGAATTGCTATATCAAGTCTACAACGTTTCGTTACTACACTGGTATGTGAAGGGTTTTTACATAAAGATGAACGAACGAAACAATATCAGTTAGGATTATCTTTGCTTTTCCTAGGTAGACTTGTAGAAGAAGAGTCTAGTTTGTTAACAGTAACAAAGCCAATATTAAGGAAGCTAAATGAGACAACAGGTGAAAGTGTTTCTCTTAATGTAATTGATGGTAAAGAGCGTAGGTGTATATTAAACTTTGAAAGTACTTTTACATTAAGTACCAAAACTTATGTAGGGGATTCATCTCCACTATATGCAGGTGCGTCTTCAAAGAGTTTACTTGCTTTTTTACCTAAAGATGAGTTGGAACATTATATAGATGAAATTGATTTAATTCCGATTACAGAAAATACGATTATCACGAAGGAACATTTAAGGGAAAGTTTAATGGAGATTCGACATCAAGGGTATGCGATTAGCAATAGTGAACGAGTAAAGGGGGCGTTTTCCGTTAGTGCCCCTATTCGATTGGCTGATGGTCGACCAGTAGCTTCCATTACGATTGTTATTCCAGTTGTAAGAATCGATGATTATGATCAAACAGAACTAATTGAAAGTGTACTTACGGCAACCAAAGCAATTGAAGCACAACTTTACTAGTACCTAAATTTTTTCCGTTATTAATTTTATTTTCAAATCATTAGAAAAATCCCCTCTTCTGAAAAAGAGGGGATTTAAAGGTTAATTAGTTATTTATTCAATGATTGTATATGTTTTTTAGTATTAGAATGCATCGAAACTGTATCACAACTACATTTACAATTGCTTTTCAATTCACAAGATCCACATTTACCTTCTTTACTTTTTTGAACATGTCGATAAATCGTCCAACCCGCATATCCAAAAATAAGAATTCCAATTATAATATTGGCGATCATGTATTCCGCTTCCTTTCAATTAGAAACCTAATAGCTTACCACATTGATAAATGATAAATGAAACAATATATGCTAATATCAATGCGTAAATAACTGCAAAGTATGTCCATTTTGTAGAGCCTGTTTCCTTTTTAATTGTACCGACAGTAGCCAAACAAGGAACATACAGCAGGATAAATACAACAAAAGTAAGTGCAGAAAGTGGTGTATAGGCTTGTGTTAATAATCCTTGTAAGCTATCCATATTCGGAGCATGATAAATAATGTTCATACTTGATACAACCACTTCTTTTGCCAAAAATCCAGTTAATAGTGATGCACCTGCTTGCCAAGTGCCAAATCCTAATGGTGCAAGTATCGGTGCAAATAGACCACCAATTTTAGCAAGGAAACTATCGTCCATTTCTACGCCAAATCCACCTGGACCAGCATAAGATAATAACCAAATAGCAACAGAACCACCGAATATAAAGGTACCAGCTTTACGGATAAAGCCTTTTCCTTTATCCCAAGTACTTAGTAGTAAAGTCTTTGTTTGTGGAATTCGATAAGGTGGTAATTCCACAACGAATATGGAAGTTTCTTTTTTAAGCAAAGTCTTAGAGAATAATTTAGCCATAAGAAGTGCTAACACAATCCCTAAAACATATAGAGAAAATACAATAATCGTTTGGTATTTTGCAAAAAAAGCACCTACAAATAACGCATAAACTGGCAACCTGGCTGAACAAGACATCAAAGGGGTTAATAGAATCGTGATTAAACGTTCTTTTGGTTGTTCAATTGTTCGAGCTGCCATAACACCTGGTACATTACAACCAAAGCCAATAATCATTGGTATAAAGGCTTTACCATTCAAACCTACAGCTTCCATTAGCTTATCCATCACAAGTGCTGCTCGTGCCATATACCCTGAGTCTTCAAGAAAGGATATAAAGAGAAATAGAATGAAAATCTGAGGCACAAATACGATTACACCACCAACACCTGCTACAATCCCATCGAGTATTAATGATTGAATAAACTTAGATGTTCCTAGAGCTTGAAGGAATGTAGTTAACCAATCCGTTAAAGAACCAGATATAAATTGATCAATTAAATCTGAAAGGGGTGTCCCTAACCAGTCAAATGTTAATTTGAACATGAAAAACATACATAATAAGAAGATAGGAATGCCTAGAAATTTATTTGTAACGACTGCATCAATGCGTTCCGTTAAAGGAATTTGATCTGATTTTTGTTTCTCTAAAGCCTGTTCTAAAATAGAAGAAATATAATCTTTTCTAACCTTATAAATCCATTGAGACAGACTTTTAACTTTATAGGAAGTTTTTACTTGTTCTTCGACTTCTTTATAAACTTCATCTAATTTCTCATCGGTAGTAATTGTTTTTAAATGATTTCGTACTGTTTGGTTTCCTTCAAAAAATTGAAGGGCAAGCCATCTTTGTGGAAGAGGTAGAACAGTCTTTGAAGGGATGAGTGAAAGTAGCTTTTTTATACCCGTTTCGACTATTTTCCCATAATCCAGTTCCAATGGTTTTTGATTTTCTGTCTCAATAGAAGAAAGTTTATCCATTATTAAGTTACAGCCTTTACCAGAACGTGCAACAATCGAAACAACTGGAGAATGTAAAGCTTTTGAAAGTTTTTCTTCATTTAAAGAAATACCTCTTTGTTTTGCAACATCTGACATGTTCAACCCAATTACAATTGGTTTTCCATATTCAAGGAGTTGAATCGTTAATACTAAATTTCGTTCTAATTGAGAAGCATCCACTATATTTACAATGCCATTAAAGGATTCTGAAATAAAATAATTTGACACAACACTTTCATCTTTTGATAAAGGGCTTAACGTATAAATACCAGGCAAATCAATGAGATGTCCGGTTTTATTTTTTAATGTGCCAACTTTCTTTTCAACTGTAACCCCACTCCAGTTGCCAACAAATTCATATGAACCCGTTAGATAATTAAATAATGAGGTTTTTCCTGTATTCGGGTTGCCAACTAATGCAATATTGATCATGATTGTTCAATCTCAATTAATGTTGCTTCTTTATAGCGAATCCCTAAAATTTGTCCATTATGTTCAAGCATAAATGGACCATGAAATGGCATACGATTCTTTAACATTATTTCTTCACCTTCTAAAATTCCAAGATCTAACAATCTTCTTTTTACATATCTATTTAAATTTGATAGGTTTTTAATTACTGCTTTTTCTCCAAGTTTTAACTCATTAAGAGACACTAGAATCCCTCCAACAGGCAAGGCTATTACTTTTCGTCTCTTATGATAACATTTCTCAATTAGATAGTCGAGATGAAAGAGAGAAATTTTTTATTAATTTGATGGTATAGGTGGATGTAGTGAATTTTACTATACAAAAATTAACTGATTTCAATTCAATGTAAAATCGTTCTAAGACATTAGTTAACATAAACATCCTTATTAATAGAAAGCCATATGAGATATCAATAGTCTGTACGATATATCTTATAAAAAAGACTATAAACAAACGACGAATTGGTCGAGTTTGTTTATAGTCTAAAATTTGTATGTAATGATAAAGGGCTGACCATTTATTGGAAAGCCCCTTATATGTTGTTGGTTTTGACTCATCTAGTGTAAGCGGAAAATGGGTCTGTTAACATTAGTTATAGGCATACAAAAGCATTTTTGCTCCTGCGATTACTAGTCGCAGAACACGCCTTACTAATGAAGAAATACATTAGAATGCTAAATGCTTTTCAATATAGGCTTTAACCTCAACAATCGGCATACGTGTTTGTTCCATTGAGTCGCGGTGGCGAACGGTTACTTGACCGTCTTCAATTGAATCAAAATCGAATGTGATACAGAATGGTGTACCGATTTCGTCTTGACGACGGTAGCGTTTACCAATTGATTGTGATTCATCATAATCGACTGGGAATGCTTTACGTAATTCTGCCCATACTTCTGTAGCTTGTTCTGATAATTTTTTAGAAAGTGGCAATACAGCTGCTTTAAATGGTGCTAATGCAGGGTGTAAGTGAAGTACAGTACGTGTATCTCCGCCTTCCAATTCTTCTTCATCATATGCATCACATAAGAATGCTAAAGTAACACGGTCAGCACCAAGAGAAGGTTCGATACAATATGGTACATAACGTTCGTTTGAAATTGGGTCAATATAAGTGAAATCTTCACCTGAATGTTCCATATGGCGTTTTAAGTCGAAATCTGTACGAGAAGCGACACCCCATAGTTCGCCCCAACCGAATGGGAATTTAAATTCGATATCAGTTGTAGCATTTGAATAGTGAGAAAGTTCTTCCTCTTCGTGATCGCGAAGACGCATAGAATCTTCATTCATGCTTAAATTTAATAACCAGTTTTTACAGAATTCTTTCCAGTAGGCATGCCATTCAAGTTCTGTACCTGGTTTGCAGAAGAATTCAAGTTCCATTTGTTCAAATTCACGTGTACGGAAAGTAAAGTTACCAGGAGTAATTTCGTTACGGAATGATTTACCGATTTGAGCAATACCAAATGGAGTACGTTTACGCATAGAACGTTGAACGTTTTTAAAGTTAACGAAAATACCTTGTGCAGTTTCTGGGCGTAAGAAAATTTCGTTTGTTGATTCTTCTGTAACACCTTGGAATGTTTTGAACATAAGGTTAAATTGACGGATTTCAGTAAAATCTTGTTCACCACAATCAGGACAGTGAACATCATATTGTTTTAACACTTCTGCCATTTTGTCAAAAGGCATACCATCTACGATAATTTCTTCACCTTTAGCAAGAGCAGCTTCCTCGATTAATTTATCTGCACGGTGACGAGATTTACAATGTTTACAATCAATCATAGGGTCGTTGAAGTTACCAACGTGACCTGATGCTACCCAAGTTTTTGGATTCATTAAAATTGCTGCATCAAGACCTACATTATATTGTGATTCTTGTACGAATTTTTGCCACCATGCTTTTTTTACATTGTTTTTAAGTTCAACACCTAGAGGACCGTAATCCCAAGTGTTTGCTAAACCTCCATAAATTTCTGAACCAGGGAAGACAAAGCCACGATGTTTGGCTAAGCTTACGATGTTTTCCATTGTTTTTACCATAGATAATCCCTCCAATAAATAATAAAGCACCCGTCTCCGGGCACAAATTTGTACCCGGGGACGAGTGCTATTGACCCGCGGTTCCACCCCGATTGATTACTAAAGTAATCCACTTTCAAAAAATTAGCTCCAGGTTGCCTTTTTCTGATTTCGCGTAGACTTTCACCATCTCTACTCGCTTTAAGATGAAATCATACTTATTGACCGTTCATCGCCTATATGTTTTGTTGCCATTGTAACATGCGATTCTTTTCTTCGCAATATATTCGAAAATAGTATATAATTATTGGGGAATGAGTATAACACTTTTTGAGGCGGTGAGTCCAATAGAACTCAACAAACGTCAGGAAGAGATCTTAGAAATTGTCAAGGATAATGGCCCTATAACAGGGGAACAAATAGCTGAGCGTCTTTCACTGACTAGAGCGACACTTAGACCAGATTTAGCCATTTTAACAATGGCAGGTTTTTTGGATGCTAGACCGCGTGTTGGTTATTTTTACTCTGGTAAAAAGACAAACCAAGCTGTTGTCGATAGCATGACGAACATGAAAGTGAAAGACTTCCAATCGATTCCGGTTGTAGTTTCTGAGAATGTTTCTGTATATGATGCCATTTGTCAAATGTTTTTAGAAGATGTGGGTACATTATTTGTTGTAGATCATAATTCTTATTTGACTGGTGTGCTTTCAAGAAAAGATTTACTTCGAACAAGTATAGGCAGTCAGGATTTAAATCATATTCCCGTACATATAATCATGACGAGGATGCCGAATATTGCGTTTTGTTTTAAATCAGATGGTTTAATACAGGCGGCACATAAGCTCATTGAAAGGCAAATAGATGCATTACCTGTCGTAATCGAACATCCAGATGGCTTAGAGGTCATAGGTCGTTTGACAAAAACAAATATTACACGAGCGTTTTTATCGCTTGCTGAAAATCATGATTTGTGAGGTGATGCTTCCATGAATAATATATCCGTTTTTATCATTTCAGATTCTGTGGGAGAAACTGGTGATCTAGTTGCAAAAGCAGCTATAAGTCAATTTAGACCAGGTATGCAGGATACTAAAATTCAACGCTTTCCCCACGTAGAAAGTAAAGAACAATTAACCGAAATTGTTCATCTTGCAGTTGAACAGGATGCAATTATTGTTTACACATTAGTAAAAGAAGTAATGCGTGATTTTATACGCAATATATGCCTTGAAAAGGAAATCCCAGCAGTTGATTTAATGGGGCCAATTATGAGAATGCTTGGCGAAACGCTACAAGTTGAACCTTTGGAAGAACCAGGTTTGGTCCGTAAATTAGATGATGACTATTTCCAAAAAATAGAGGCAATAGAATTCGCAGTTAAATATGATGATGGTCGTGATCCAAGGGGATTACTAAAAGCAGATATCGTATTGATTGGTGTATCTCGTACTTCTAAAACGCCACTTTCACAATTTTTAGCGCATAAAAGATATAAGGTTGCAAATGTGCCGCTTGTTCCAGAAGTTGAGCCACCGGAAGAATTATTCCTAGTAGATCCAGCCAAATGTTTTGGTCTTGTGATCTCTCCTGAAAAACTTAATAGCATAAGGAAAGAACGATTACTTGCGTTAGGTTTAGATGATGGAGCTAACTATGCGAAACTGGAGCGTATTAATGAGGAAATAATACATTTTAAAAGTGTAGTTGATCGAATCGGTTGTCAAGTTATTGATGTAACCAATAAGGCTGTTGAGGAAACGGCCAATGATATTATCCATCGTATTCAATCATCACATCAATGATATGAATAATAACCCTCCTTCTCGGGGAGGTTTTTTTTCGTTTTATCAAAAAAATATCAAAAAAGAGATAGAATTTTCAGATGAAATGTTTTATAATAAAAAATTGTGGTAAAAATAATTACAAGGATTTTGCCCATAATAACTTAAATAAAAATTTTTGTCGAAAAATGAAGGACTTTATAGTAATTATCTCGAATTCAGTTATTAGCAAAAAAAGATGGTGATGGAATGGCGCAAAAGATACCTGAAGAGATTATTGAACAAATACGTTCAAAAGCGGATATTGTTGACGTTGTCGGCGACTATGTGCAGTTGACAAAACGTGGAAGAAACTATTTTGGATTATGTCCGTTTCACGGGGAGCAAACGCCTTCTTTTTCTGTATCAACAGATAAACAAATATTCCATTGCTTTGGCTGCGGTGCTGGAGGAAGTGCCATTACATTTTTAATGGACATTGAGAATATTTCTTTCCAAGAGGCTACGGCTAAACTTGGTGAACGAGTAGGCATCCATGTCGAAGTTTCATCAACACCTGACCATCATACGCATACTGCTTCCCCCGAAGAAGGGCGTATGATAGATGCCCATGCTTTTGCTGCTGAATATTATCAGCATTTGCTATTAAATACTGAAGAAGGCGAGCAAGGGCTTAACTATTTGCTACAAAGAGGATTTACAAAAGAGGAAATCGAAACTAATGGTATTGGGTATTCTTTACCTCATTGGGATTCGTTAACTCAACTTTTAACACGAAAAGGCTTTCGTTTAGAAGAAATGGAACAGTGCGGATTAATTATAAAGCGAGAGGACGGTTCAGGTTATTTTGACCGTTTCAGAGGCCGTGTAATGTTTCCAATTCGTGATGAACAAGGCAGGATTATTGCGTTCTCTGGTCGTATTTTGGATAGTGGTGGTGAAGATGCTAAGTATTTGAACAGTCCAGAGTCTCAAATTTTCCATAAGGGGCAAGTTCTATATAACTTGGATCAAGCTAGACCTATTATACGAAAAGAACGTAATGTTGTGTTATTTGAAGGTTTTATGGATGTGCTCTCTGCAAAAAGAGCAGGTGTCTTTAACGGCGTTGCAACAATGGGGACAGCCCTTACGATGCAACATATGACAAAGTTAAAGCGTCTTACTGATCATATAATTGTTTGCTATGATGGCGATAAAGCTGGATGGGAAGCTGCAAAAAAAGCTGCAGAAATTTTACATGCAGAAAGAATTAACGTTGAGGTTGCAGTGCTACCAACAGGTTTAGATCCAGATGAATATATACAGCAATTTGGTCCAGAAGCTTTTAAAGAGAAAGTAATAAGTGAACCTCAAAGCTACGTCGCATTTATGTTGATGTATGTGAGACGTAACAAGAACTTTCAATATCAAAACGATATATTGCAATATGTTGATGAAGCTTTGAGCTATTTAGTTGAAGGAATTTCACTCATTGAAAAAGAATTATATATCAAACAGATTTCAATGGATACGAATATTTCTGAAGAAACTTTACAACTGCAATTACGTCAAAAGGAAGCACAGATCGCAAAAGGCTCAAAAAGAATTGAACAACAAGTGCTTCCAAAAACTGAGCAACTTACTCTTCAAAAGAAAAAAATCACAGCGACTGATCGTGCAGAAAGATTACTCTTAGCACATATGTTACACAACATTGACGTTGTAGATAGACTTCGCCAAGAAGAGAATGCAAATCCCTTTGTAAGGGATGATTATATGGCTATCTATATTCACCTTATTGGATTTTATGAAGATCATCAAAAGGCAGACTATCAGCGTTTTGCTGAAGTCATTGGTGATAGAGAGCTACGTAAAACCGTTATGGAAGCTGCACTTGTAGAGCGTGATCCGAATCATGCTGAAGAAGAAATTTCTGATTGCCTAAAACAATTGAAGAAATTTAGAATCGAACAACAAATACAAGACAAAAACCATGCATTAAAAGAAGCCGAAAAAATGCATGATTTGAGAAGTGCATTGCAGCTTTCTCAAGAAGTTATAGATTTAAGGAAATCATTATCAAAAGTGTAATTGGATAGTGATTGTTAGAAGGAGGAAACACCTGTGGCGGACAAGTCTAAACGTTCAAACGATGAAATAGAAGTAAAAGAATTAGAACATGAGCACACTTTAGAAGAAACAAAAAAATTCTTACTTGAAACAGGTAAGAAAAACGGTGAATTATCATACGCTGAAATTGCTGATAAACTGCAAACCTATGAAATGGAAGCTGATGCAGTAGAAGAATTCATCGAAAAACTTGAAACAAATGGTATCGAATTAGGTGGTAAAGATGGCGATGAAGAAAATTTAGATCGTCTACTTAAAGGTAAAGACCATGAAGAAACGTTTGACTTGAATGATTTAAGTGTTCCACCAGGCGTCAAAATCAATGACCCTGTTCGTATGTATCTAAAAGAAATTGGTCGAGTTGACTTATTAAGCGCACAAGAAGAAATCGCACTTGCTGAGCGTATTGAACAAGGTGATGATGAGGCTCGTAAACGATTAGCAGAAGCAAACTTACGTCTTGTAGTTAGTATCGCAAAACGCTACGTAGGTCGCGGTATGCTATTCCTCGATTTAATTCAAGAAGGTAATATGGGTCTAATTAAAGCAGTAGAAAAATTCGACTATCGAAAAGGGTTCAAATTCTCAACTTATGCAACTTGGTGGATTCGTCAGGCAATCACTCGTGCAATTGCTGACCAAGCTCGCACAATTCGTATACCGGTGCATATGGTTGAAACCATTAACAAATTAATTCGTGTTCAACGTCAATTACTTCAAGATTTAGGACGCGAACCATCACCTGAAGAAATTGGTGAAGAAATGGATTTAAGTCCAGAGAAAGTTCGCGAAATCTTAAAAATTGCTCAAGAACCTGTATCATTGGAGACACCAATTGGTGAAGAAGATGACTCACATTTAGGAGATTTTATTGAAGACTCAGAAGCACAATCACCATCAGATCACGCAGCTTACGAATTATTAAAAGAACAATTAGAAGATGTCTTAGATACACTTACGGATCGTGAAGAAAACGTTCTTCGCTTACGTTTCGGTTTAGATGATGGCCGTACTCGTACTCTTGAAGAAGTGGGTAAAGTATTCGGTGTAACAAGAGAACGAATTCGTCAAATTGAAGCGAAGGCTCTGAGAAAATTGCGCCATCCTTCACGTAGTAAACGCTTAAAAGACTTTTTAGAATAGGTCGAAGGACACTCCAAAAAGGGGTGTCTTTTTTATTTGAATAAGGTAAAATTATGGATGAAAATGGTTTCAAAAGCTGGAGGTATTTAAATGAACAGTCAAAAGAAAGAAATCATCCTAAATGAAATCTTATTCTGGAAAAAAAATAAACTATTACCTGAACATTATTGTGATTTTTTAACAACATTATATTCTCAAGGTGAAGAAATAAAGGATTACACAAGTTTAGAGGTAAGCGCATCAAAGTCAATATTAGCAGATAGTTCAAAAAAGAATAAATTGAAAATAATCATTTCATCTATTGTTACAGCTGTTTTATTGATCACACTATTTATTTTGAAAGCACCATTTGTTTTTATTCCTGTCGTTTTAAGTATTAGTGCCATTATTGGTCTACTATTCTTTCTTTTTAAATATACACCGAATAAAACAATTATAAATACCTTTGCTTATGCTACTTTAGCATTATTAGTGTTAGGTGTCTCTATTAAACTAGTAAATCTATTTTCTGACAAAAATACTGTGCTACTTTATAGTGTTCTTCTAGGAAATTGTATATTATGGTTGATTTCGGGTAACTTATTAAAGTTAATTTATTTTAAAATTTCGGGAATAATCGGTTTAATCATTATTATTATTTATATGCTATTTTATTAAGGTTTAAAAAAAAATACATAGAAGGAGTTTTTAAAAGAAATTTTTGAACAATTAATTAAAACAGGAATAATGATATTGCTTTTGAAGAAACTTAAGATAAAGCAGGTGAATTTTTAGTAAGGTAATATTGAAAAAAAGATTGAGTTACAAAAGGAGTTCATATACTAGGTCTGTTTCAATTGTGATACTGTAATTTGAAAGTGCTTACATTAGTATATTAAGTAAGCGATATGGGTTGATATAAATTGTTAAAAATACCTTATCATTAAAAATTGGTAATTTAAAGGCGAAATGTGTATTATTATGTCGGATTTGTCAAATTTGTCACAAACATACGAAAACTTGTTTAGAAAGTCTTTTCGTTTTAGCGGTTATGAAGTACAATATTAAGTGTTGAACTGATTCTATTTATAGGAATAGATTGAACTTATTAGGGAGGGTAATTGATGAAAAAGAATCCGATTATTCCGTATATTCTAATTATGGCTTTTGGTCTAGGTTTAATTTTCTTCATGTCTATTGACGGAGCAGATAAAAAAGCCGAAATCGCAAAAGGCGGAAAAGAAGCGAAAACTGAACAAACTGCTGGTAAAGGCGAAACAGCTGGTGCAGCAGATCCAGAAGCAATCGCTAAAACAAAATGTATCTCTTGTCATGGAGATAACCTAAAAGGAAATGTAGGTCCAAACTTACATGGTACAGGTTTATCAGAAGCAGAAGTAAAAGATATTCTTACAAAAGGTAAAGGTAGCGGTATGCCACCTGGACTTGTTACAGGTGCAGAACTAGACGCTATGGCTAAATACATCTCTGGATTAAAATAATTTAATTCTTAAATATTCTCCTAACCCTTATCCTCTAGTGGATAAGGGTTTTTTATGTCTGAAACTTATCACTTTCCTATGAAAAGGAGCAATTTTCCGTTACAATACTACAAGAAGGAGGGCTATTACTTGAATGCTCAAAAATTATCAAAACGACTTGAAAAAGTAGCTTCATTTGTACCACAAAATGCAATTGTTGCTGATATCGGAAGTGATCACGCGTATTTACCATGTTATTTAGTTTTAAACAACCTTGTCACAAGTGCAATTGCTGGTGAAGTTGTAAAAGGCCCTTATGAATCAGCATGTCATGAAGTACAAAAAGAAGGTTTACAAGAGAAAATTACAGTACGTCTAGCGGATGGTTTACAAGCAATAGAACAAGACGATCATGTAACAGCAATAACAATTGCAGGAATGGGCGGACCTTTAATAGCATCTATTTTGGAAAAAGACGTCGATCGATTAATAAGTGTCAAACGACTAATTCTTCAACCGAATATACATGCCGTTGCCATTCGAGAATGGGCTGTACGTCGCAATTGGAAAATCATTGAAGAAGAAATAGTAAAAGAAGATGACAAAATCTATGAGATATTAGTTCTTGAAAAGGGAGAAGAGTCACTTTCGGAACAACAGCTTCTACTTGGTCCAGTTTTAATGCAACAACAAAATGCAGTCTTCAAAGAAAAGTGGAATCGAGAAATCCAACAATGGCAACATGTATTAACGGCGCTAGAAAAAGCGGAACAAACGGATGACATTATCAAAAAAACACAAGAGCTGCAACAACGTATTGAAATGGTGAAGGAGGTCTTATAACGATGAAGCAAACAAATGGACAACAAATTATTCAGATTTTTGAGTCCTGGTCTCCAAAGAAAATTGCAGCAAAGGATGGGGATCCTATTGGTTTAGCAATTGGCACATTAAATAAACCTGTTTCAAACGTTTTAGTCACTTTAGATGTAAATGAAGCCGTTGTGGATGAAGCAATAGAAAATGGCTGCGAATTAATTATTGCTCATCATCCCCCAATCTTTAGAAAATTAGCGAATATACGTACAGACCTACCAAAGGGAAAACTCATCGAAAAATGTATAAAAAATGATATCGCTGTTTATGCAGCACATACAAATCTAGACGTTGCAGAGGGGGGAGTAAATGACCTTCTAGCGGATGCATTGCAACTAAAAAATTGCGAAGTACTTGTACCTACATTTGCAGAGAAAATGTATAAACTTGCCGTTTATGTTCCTGTAGATCATGCAGAAATGTTACGCCAAGCATTGGCCGGTGCTGGTGCTGGTCAAATAGGAGACTATGATTCATGCAGTTATACCGTTACTGGAGAAGGAAGATATAGAGCTTTAGATGGAGCACATCCTTTTTTGGGCGAAGTTGGAAAACTACATACAGAGCCTGAAGTGAAAATAGAAGTGGTTGTTGCTGAATCAAGCAAAAACAAAGTCTTACGTGCAATGTTAAATCATCATCCATATGAAGAACCTGCATACGATTTATTTGTTTTAGAAACCCCTGCAAAAGAAATGGGATTAGGAAGAATCGGTACAGTGGCTACAATGTCTCTAAAAGAATTTGCTGAACATGTGAAGAAGACATTAAATGTACCAAAAGTAAGAGTTGTTGGGGATTTGAATTCAATGATTAAAAAAGTTGCAGTTCTTGGTGGTGATGGGAACAAATATATCTATGATGCAAAAAGAGCAGGCGCTGATGTATTTGTAACAGGAGATATGTATTTCCATGTGGCCCAAGATGCTGAAAGCTTAGGATTACATATAGTAGATCCAGGTCATCATGTTGAAAGTGTGATGAAAGTAGGTGTCGTAGAGAAAATGACTAAACTTTGTGCACATCATAAAGTGGAATGTGTATTTATTCCTTCGAAACTTTCAACAGAACCATTCCAATTCATTTGATATTCTTTATATGCTGCCATAAAGATGTCAGAAAAAAGAGCTTCTATTGAGTCCAAAATAACTTAATAGAAGCTCTTTTCTGCCACCAAAATAATCATCTTCTTAGCAGATTAAGAAGATGTAAGGAACTTATTATTTTTGGGATATATTATAAGGTAAGATTTTCTCAACAGGTGCAGGTTGCTTTATCTTAGGTAAAATTTTATCTAAAGTTACTGTACGAGATAAATCATGAGTTGCTGGATCATTTGGATCATATTGTTCTAAGAATTTGATAACCTCTTTTACAATTGGAGTTGGAGTAGAAGCACCGGCAGTTACACCTACTTTTTTAACTCCCTCAAGCCATTCTAATTTAAGTTCGGATAAATCTGCAATACGATAAGACTTCGTATGGGCAATCTCTTCAGATACTTGTGTTAAACGATTAGAGTTATTACTTTTGGGATCACCAACAACAATCAGTAAATCTGCATCACCCGCTTGTTTTGCAACGGCTTCTTGACGAACTTGAGTGGCTAAGCAAATTTCTTTATGAACTTCAATATTTGGGTATTTTTCTTTTAAACGATCCATTAAATGAGCAACGTCCCATTGGCTCATCGTTGTTTGATTGGTCACAAGAATTTTATCTCGTTCTAATTGTAATTGATCGATATCTTCAACACTTTGAACTAAAAAAACATGACCTGGAGCAACACCAATAGCACCTTCTGGTTCAGGATGCCCTTTTTTTCCGATATAAATAATATCGTAGCCATGGGCTGATTTTTCTTTTATTAAGTCATGAGTAACTGTTACATCAGGACATGTTGCGTCGATAGCAATCAATCCTTTTTTTCGTGCTAATTCTCGAACTTCGGGAGAAACACCATGAGCAGTGAAAATGACTGTACCTTTATCTACTTTATCTAAAATTTCTAAGCGGTTTTTTCCGTCTAATGTGATGATGCCATCTTGTTCGAATGCATCGGTTACGTGTTTATTGTGAACAATCATACCAAGAATATAAATTGGTCTTGGTAGTGTTTTGTCTAAGGCTGCATTACGTGCGATGACCATAGCATCAACAACGCCATAGCAGTAACCTCGTGGTGTGATTTTAATGACTTCCATGATTCGAACTCCTTTCAATGCTCGCTACGTATTATTATAACGGACTCAGGTTTTGAATACAAAACAATCGTTTAGATCGTTATAGTGGAGGTTGGAAAATACGAGGTTTAGATGGGCGACTTTGTTGTGTAAATTGAGGTTGTTGCTGCTGTTGTTGTTGCATAGTCTGTCTATTTCTACCAAATTTAAATTTTATAGGTCCTCTAGGTGAACCTTCATTATTTGAAACGGGACCAGCAGGATCTCCCGCTGTATTAGCATTTGGTATTGATTGGAATCCTTTATACAGTCTATATAAAGCAGGGAGATTTTGGAACATCGGTGAAATTTGCTTCACCATGGGAGTGAATTTTTGTGCAGTATTAAATAACTGATCAGCTGTATTTAAGTATTGTTCTAATTTTGCAAATCCACCAAGTGAGTTTGCAGCACCTGCTGCAGTATTTGCAGCTCCTGCAGCATTTGCTACACCTGCAGCATTACCAGCTGCTTGTGCTGCTCTTGCAGCACCACCAAAACCTGCATCTCTTGCCAGCGCTCTTGCCGAATTTGCTGCGTTTCCTGCAGCACCTGCAACTCTTCCTGCATTGTTAAAATTATTTACACCTCTTGCAAATGCTTGAGCAACGCCTCCAAAATTGCCTGGGTTTCTAGGAATAGCTTGAGCACCACCTGCAAAATTGCCAATCCCTCTAGGGAAAGGTTGGGGACTACCAGGAAAATTGCCAAATCCCCCTGGTGAAGGGAATGGCATGGGTCTCATCATTTGTTGCATAGGATATGGATTGAAATTTCTTTGAAAAGAATTACCATATGGGAAATAGGATGGGTAAACCATAAAATTCTCCTTTCATTTTGTAAAGATCAACCAATAAAACAAAATGGAAAAATCGCCACAGCAATTGACGAATGTTCTATTAATAGATATCATATGCAAATGGTCTACTTAATGTACGAATCGTGATACAATGATTGAAGTAAGTTAGGAGGGACAATTTATGTCCAAATATACAGATTATAATTTTCAGCCTTTTTTACGAGAGGCTATCCAAAATTTAGGTTTTACAGAACCAACCCCAATTCAAAAGGAAATGATTCCACTTATATTGAAAGGGAAAAGTGCAATTGGTCAAGCGCATACCGGAACAGGGAAGACACATAGTTTTTTAATTCCAATTGTTGAGCGTATTCGCCAAGACAAACAAGAGGTACAAGCTGTAATCACTGCACCAACTCGTGAATTAGCGACACAAATTAATGCTGAGCTACACAAATTAATCGATGAAACAGAAATCCAAGCAAAATTATTTATCGGAGGTACGGATAAAAAGCGCTCTATCGAGAAACTAAAAACACAACCTCAAATTGTCGTTGGTACACCTGGTCGAATTCGTGATTTAGTGAACGAACAAGCGTTACTTGTGCACACTGCTACAATACTAGTTATTGATGAAGCAGATCTTGCCTTCGATATGGGCTTTATTGAAGATATCGATCAATTTGCATCTCAAATGCCAGATACACTCGAAATGTATGTTTTCTCTGCAACAGTACCAGAAAGCTTACAACCTTTCTTGAAAAAATACATGGAATCACCTGTTCATATTCATATGGATGATAAGAAACCAGTTGCAGAAAACTTAGATTTTTATTTAATTCCGACTCGTAGTAAATCGAAAAATAGTAAGCTGTTAGAAGTAATGGATGCCATTAATCCATATTTAGCGATCATCTTTACGAATACTCGTAAACAGGCAGAATATGTAGCAAATTTTCTTGCTAATAATGGACATCGAGTAGGGCAAATTCATGGGGATTTATCTCCTCGTGATCGTAAGAAAATGATGAAACAAATTCGTGACCTTGAATTTCAATATATTGTCGCTACTGATTTAGCTGCTCGAGGAATCGATATACCAGGCGTTAGTCATGTTATTAACTATGAATTACCTCAGGATTTAGAATTCTTTATCCACCGTGTTGGTCGAACAGCACGTGCAGGGAACAAAGGACTTGCCATTACTATATTCGAACCATCTGATGAAGATGCAATCGCACGCGTTGAAAAAATGGGCATTCCATTTGTTCAAAAGGATATCAAAAATGGCGAAATTGTCGAAATGAAAGAACGTCATGCACGACAAAATCGTGAGAAAAAAGTAGATGAAATTGACCAAATCGCAAAGGCTCGTGTTCGTAAACCGAAAAAAGTAAAACCTGGCTATAAACGAAACATGCGCTGGGAAATGGACAAGATTAAGAAAAAAGAAAGACGTAAACGTAATCGTCAACGCTAGAAAGGGGATTTACGAACATGTTAATAGGTTCTCATGTATCTATGAGTGGGAAAAAAATGCTGCTTGCTTCAAGTGAAGAAGCAGCTTCCTATGGTGCCTCCACATTTATGATCTATACAGGTGCTCCTCAAAATACCCGTCGAAAACCGATTGAAGATTTGAATATAGAAGCTGGTTTAGCACATATGAAAGAGCATGGTTTATCGAATATCGTTGTGCATGCTCCCTATATCATAAACATTGCCAATACAACAAAACCTGAAGTTTTCGCTCTTGGAGTAGATTTCTTACAAAAAGAAATTGAAAGAACAGCTGCAATTGGTGCGACACAAATCGTATTACATCCAGGTGCCCATGTTGGTGCTGGTGCGGATGTAGGGATTGCGAAAATTATTGAAGGGTTAAATGAAGTCTTATCTGCTGATTACCCAGTTCAAATCGCTTTAGAAACAATGGCAGGTAAAGGATCAGAATGTGGTCGTACATTCGAAGAGTTAGCTAAAATTATAGATGGTGTTACAAATAATGATCGCCTATCTGTATGTTATGATACTTGCCATACACATGATGCTGGTTATGATATTATCCATGATTTTGATGGAGTTTTAGAGCATTTTGATAAAGTTATTGGTGTTGAACGTATTAAAGTACTACATATCAATGATAGTAAAAATGTATGTGGAGCAGCAAAAGACCGTCACGAAAATATTGGCTTTGGTCATATTGGTTTTGAGGCTCTAAATCGAATCGTACATCATGAAGCTTTTACAGGAATTCCGAAAATCCTTGAAACACCATGGGTTGGAACAGATGCAAAAAACAAAAAAGCACCATATGCATACGAAATTGAAATGTTCCGTTCTGAGAAATTTATGCCTGAAAAAATCGAAGCATTACGGGGAGAATAAGAATTATTTGATATGCCCATCTCATTTACTCATAAAGAGTAAATGAGATGGGCTATTTTTCTCTTTTAGAGATAACAACAGAAGGATAAATTTTGATAGTATAAACGCAAAGATGCTTGAATATTCATTCTTTTTTACGAAAATAAAATTGTATATTTAAGGATATAATGACATAATTGACGAAATAAGCTTCATCATTTCGACTGGAATTTGAGGGGGATAAATGGGGTGTATGGATCAATGAAAAAGCTTTGGTATGGTGGAACAATTTATACAATGGAACAAGAAAATGAAACGGTTGAGGCCGTTCTCGTAGAAGATGAAAAAATCATTGCAATTGGACACTATGACGAATTAATAAGACAAGCAGACGAGCAAATCAATTTACATGGTGCGACAATGTATCCAGGATTTGTGGATAGTCATCTCCATATGATTTTTCAAGGGGAAAAATTGATTTGGCTTGATTTATCAACAGCAAATTCTGCTGAAGAAATGCTAGAAATGGTAAATGAAGCATCGAAGTCAATACCAAATGATCAATGGTTATTTGCTGATGGGTGGAATGAAAATAACTTTGCGGATAAACGAATTCCTACTGTGGCCGAGCTTGATGCCATTCGTAAGGAACCAATTTTATTGAAAAGAGTGTGTCATCATGTTGTGTTGTGTAATACAGCTGCCCTAGAAGCAGGTGGAATATCTGAAAAAAGTGAATCACCAGCAGGGGGAGAAATTGGAAGAGGGAAAGACGGTAAATTAAATGGTCTGTTATATGATAATGCAGCTGACCTTGTTACCGCAGCTATCCAAAGAGAAGGAGAAGCATATATTGATACGCTTACAGCTGAACTTAATAGTGCTGTCAATCAAATGTTGTCACTAGGATTAACAGGTGGTCACACTGAGGATATGCATTATTTTGGAGAATATATCAATCCTCTGACGGCCTTTCGACGTGTAATTGGCGAAAATCATCATTTTAGAGTGAATTTATTGCGTCATCATGCTGTTTTCAAAGATATGATGGAGGCAAATGTTGAGTTCGATGAGCCCTTTATTGAACCTGGCGCAATGAAAATTTTTACGGATGGTTCATTAGGTGGTTCTACAGCGGCACTTTCAAAACCCTATGCAGATAATCTTAAGAAGTACGGTCTGTTTATTCATACAGATGAAGAAATGGAAAATCTTGTAAAACTTGCGCGTAAATTCAATGAAGTCATTGCTGTACATATGATTGGTGATGCAGGAGCAGCACAAATCTTGCAGGTTATCGAAAAATATCCAGCACCAAGAGGTAAGAGAGATCGCTTAATCCACGCGTCAGTTTTACGTGAAGATTTGATTGAAAGGATCGTAAAATTACCTGTTGTTGTAGATGCCCAACCAGCATTTGTATCATCAGATTTTCCATGGATTATAGAGCGTCTCGGTGAGGATCGATTAGACTATGTCTATCCTTGGAAAACACTATTAAATTGTAATGTTATGTGTGCAGCGGGAACGGATGCACCAATTGAAAACATCAACCCACTCTCCACAATTTACGCAGCAGTAGAACGTAAAAAGCCACATACAACAGGAGAAGGTTATGTACCAGAACAAAAAGTGACTCGTTATGAAGCCATTCGAATGTATACAGTTGGAAGTGCACAAGCAATTGGGAAAGAACACGAGCGTGGCTTGATCAAGCCAGGATATGATGCAGACTTTTCAATTTTTGACCGAGATCTTTTTAAAGGGTCATCAGAAGATATGCTTAAAGCAAAGGCAGTAAAAACGGTTGTAGCAGGACGCGTAGTATTTGAACGTGCGAATGTTTAACTAAACATAAATAGGATAGAAAAGACTTAGTAGACAAAAGTTTGCTAAGTCTTTTTTATTAAAACGAGGATATTTATTAGATAGTTTTTGTTGGAATTTAACACAAGAAATAGACAATAACCTTTGTAATTAAGAAAGAAAATCTTCGTTAATATTTAATTAAACATTCAAAATAGTACAGATTAAAATATTAAAAAACGGGGGCATGAGATATGTATAATGGTAAAGAGTATTTAGAAAGTTTGAATGATGGACGAGTTATCTATTTAAATGGCGAAAAAATCAAAAACGTAGTGGAACATCCAGCATATAGAAATTCAGCACGCTCAATTTCAAGACTCTATGATGCACTTCATGACCCAGAAAAATCGAATATATTAACGGTTGACTCCGAATTTGGATTTCGTACCCATAAGTTTTTTAAAGCTTCAAGGAGTATAGAAGAATTACTGGGTGCACGTGATGCGATGGCAGAATGGGCAAGATTAAGCTATGGTTTTATGGGAAGAACACCTGATTATAAAGCAGCTTTTACAGGTTCACTCGGACCATTTGCAGATTTTTATGAAGGATTTGAAGACAATGCTCGTAGATGGTATCGTAAAGCGCAAGAAGAATTACCATTCTGTAACCATACGATCGTCAATCCACAATTAGATCGCCACAAACCTTTACATGAAAACAAAGAAGTATTTGTTCGAGCAGTTGCAGAAAAAGATAATGGGATTATTGTAAGCGGTGCTAAAATGGTCGGTACTTCAGCAGCTTTAACACATTATAATTTTGTTGCAAATTATTCACCACAAGATTTAGGAAATGGTGATAAAAGTCACGCATTGATATTCTTTGTACCGATGAATGCGCCTGGTTTAAAAGTGATTAGTCGACAATCTTACGAAGAAATGGCAGTAAAATCAGGTACACCATTCGATTACCCTTTATCAAGTCGATTTGATGAAAATGATGCAGTTATAGTGCTTGATAACGTATTTATTCCATGGGAAGATGTATTGGCGTATAAAAATGTTGAAATCGCAAATGGTTTTCGTCCAAAAACAGGTTGGGTAAACAGATATACATTCCAAGGTTGTACACGATTTGCGGTAAAACTTGATTTTATGGTGGGATTGTTATTAAAAGCAACTGAATTAGCTGGTACAGATACGTTCCGTGGCGTTCAAGCTAGTATTGGTGAAGTAATTTCTTACAGGAATATGTTCTGGGCCATTTCAACTGCAATGGCAACACAACCTGAACAGGCTCCAAATGGATATTTACTTCCAAATTCAACTTATGCAACAGCGTATCGTACATTTGCACCTATTGTATGGCCTAAAATTAAGCAAATTTTCGAGCAAGTAGTAGCAGGAGGACTTATTCAGCTACCTTCAAGTTCAAAAGATTTTTTAAATCCAGAACTTCGCCCGTATTTAGACCAATATTATAAAGGATCAGGTGGTGCAAGTGCTGAAGAACGTGTCAAAGTTTTAAAATTAGTTTGGGATGCGATAGGAACTGAGTTTGGTGGCAGAAATGAATTATACGAAATTAACTACGCTGGTAACCAAGATGGAATCAGATTAGATGCGTTGAAAATGGCTGACGTATCCGGTCAAACTGCAGCATATAAACGTTTTGTTGATCAAGCATTAAGTGATTATGATTTAGAAGGATGGACAAATAACACTTGGATCAATAATTATTCTGTTGAAAAATTGCCACTATAAATAAATTAATAGTAAGTTTAAACAAACATCAACATTATGTAAAAAAGCCCGATTAGTTTCTATTAACTTTTCGGGTTTTTTTGTTCTTATTGTTAAATATGGTAAAATACTATTAGAAAATTCTGTATTTAAGGAGTTGACTTAATGAGTAGTTCATTTTCATGGTTAAAAGAATTTTCGGATGAAGAAGGACGAATTATTTTAGAGGATGAACGAATGATTGTGACATCATCCATTATTTTTGGCATCTTAAGAAAAGATTTAATCGAAAATATCTCAAAAGAACGTATGAAAGGATTTCTGACTCGTTATGGATGGAATCTGGGGAAAAGCGATGCAAAAAAAGCGATGAGAAAGCAATATACTACTCTTGAAGAATTACTAAGTCAAGGACCTCAAATGCACTTGTTAAGAGGCTTTACACGAGCGCAACGCACGAAGCTAAACATTGGCTATTCAAATGATTTTAATGTAGAAACAATTCATGTAGAAGGAAGATGGATCGCTTCTTATGAAGCGGAAGAACATGTAACACAGTTTGGTCTAGCAGATTTACCTGTTTGCTATACATTAATTGGATATGCAAGTGGTTATTATTCTACTATTTGTAACAAAAAGGTTTTATTTAAAGAGGTTAATTGTATAGCAAAAGGCGACCGTGAATGCACCTATATAGGCAAAACATTGGAGCAGTGGGGAGACGCAATTTTGAACGAGCTTCCATATTTCGAAGAGGAAACAATTGTTCAAGAGTTACATTCCACCTACGATCAACTATTAGATGAGCGTAATTATTTATCAAAAGCGATTTCAATACATAATCGGTTAACAAATGAATTGGTTATAGAAGGGGAATTACAGTCTATTGCCAATATTGTTTATGAAGAACTGAATTTACCAATGATCATCGAAGATAATTTTGGCAATATTTTAAAAACAGCTGGTGTTTCTACTACTTTTATGAAATCTGACTATTTGGAGATTTCCAAGGATTTACACGAAAGACAAAGTCGATTTGGATTATCTAATCAGGTAATTAAAGTTAAAGGGGAATTTTTCTACTGTCTTTGTATTCCCATTATTATTAAACAACAGTCTTATGGTAATTGCCTATTAATATATGAAAATGGACAAGACATTTCCAAAATTGATCAAATGATCTTAGAAAATGCTGCTACAGTTTGTTCCATCTATTTACTGAACGAAAAAAATACATTTGAAGCAAGTGAACGCGTAAAGGGATATTTTCTCAATCAAATTCTAGATTGCAACTATTCGAATGAGCATGAAATTATTCAAAAAGGTAATTTTATTCAAATGAATTTAAAACTTCCTTATTACATTATTGTTCTTTCTTTTAGAAGTAAGCAATATGACATTGAGGAGGAACTTATTCTAACTGAGCAAATTTTAGAAGAAGTGATTCAATTTACAAAGGCAATAAATAATATTTTAATCGGGAAAAGAGAAGACAAAATCGTATTATTCATACAAGAAAATCCAATTACTGTTTTGAAATCTCAGTGTAATAAGCTTTTAAACTATTTGACTAAACATTTTAGTAATCATTATTTTTTTATGGGTATTAGTTCTAAAGGAGTTAACCTGGATAGAGCATATATTCATCTTGATGAAGCGATGTTATCATCACAAATAACAAATTTGAATGAACCTCTTGTCCTTTTCGATGAACTTGGGATTGTCGGTTTAATGCTTCATAGTAATAATAAGGATATGATTAAAATCAAAGCAAAGCAGATGCTAGGACAACTAGTACATAAAAATAAATTGAAAAGTGAGCTCTTATATACTTTGTATATATTTCTACAAAATGGTGGAAATTTAGAAAATACAAGGATGCAATTATCATTGTCAATGAGTGGTTTACGTTATCGATTGGAGAAAATAGAATTATTAGTTGGACATGATATACGAGATCCCAATATAAATTATCAACTGTTATTAAGTCTGCAAGTATTAATGGCAAGTGGAGATCTTTCAATATAGAAAGGTATTTTCTAAATTTTAGTTGAAAGTAGGGGTAACTGAATGGAACTAAACTTTTATACAAATCAATGTCAACATTTAATTGAAAATTATGAATTAACAGAAGAACAATTAAGATTTACAGGAATACCAAGAGAGTGTATTAAATTATGTGAGAAAGATCCCGATCGTTTCTCTATTTTAGCGATTGATAATGATCAACTCGTAACATTTTTTAATCTTCATAGAAATGAGGGTGTCAAACCATATAGTCAAAATGGACATGCCATCCTATTACGTGCATTTTCAACGGATGCTAGACATCAAGGTAAAGGGTATGCCAAAAGGGCTTTGAAGCTGTTGCCTCAGTTTGTAAATAAGGAATTTCCATATGTAGATGAAATTGTACTAGCTGTGAATATTGCCAATAGTGCAGCACAATCTTTATACAAGAAGTGCGGATATATGGATAAGGGAGTACGAAAGATGGGCGAAAAAGGTGAATTGATTGTGATGAGTCATTATTTATAAATTCATATGGAGATTAAGAATATAAAACAAATTATAGCATTAGGTAGTAGTGAATTTTCAACGAACGGATAATCCAATATATCTATTTCTTATTAGAACAGGAAAGGAAGACATATCCTCAAATGTTTTTGCACCAAATTACTAGTTTTATAGAGCGAGTGGAGGAGAGAAGGTGAGGTATTTAGGATGAAAACAATAACTGTTGATTGGGATGGTCAAAAAGTAAAGTTAACCTGGTTGCCTCAATATCCATTGCAACATCAAGACATCATCACAAGTGTCCATGCAATTTGTTTTCAAAATGATAAAGTATTACTCTCTAAAATTAAAAAAAGGGGGTTTAACTATCCTGGTGGTCATATTGAAAAAGGTGAATCACCAGAAGAAGCACTTCATCGTGAAGTCTATGAAGAAGCATATGTCAAAGGGGAGATTACTTATTTAGGGGTACTAGAAGTTAATCATAAAGAAAATCATTTTTTTAATACCCGTGGAAAATATCCGATTATGAGTTATCAAGTGTTTTATAGAATGGATATCAATACCTGTGATTCATTTTTAAGAGAAAACGAGTCAGTAGCACGTATTTGGGTCGAACCATCAGAAATACCGTATGTAATAGATGATCATGAAATTTCGTTAATTATACTTGAAGAGGCGCTTTCCAATAAAAAAGAACAACAAAAATTGAATGGACTAAAAAAGATATTATGAATTATGAAGATTTAAAACAGAGGTTAGATGTTTATCTACATGATTCTGAAACATTTTGGAATGAATTTTATTCTAACTGTGAAAGAAACATCCTTTTTTTGAAAATAAACCAGATGAAAATTTAGTTAATTATGTTAAACTAGGATTTTTAAATGCAGGGAAAGCTTTAGAATTAGGATGTGGCACTGGGCGAAATGCGATTTTTCTAGCTGAAAATGGATATAAAGTGGATGCAGTTGATCTATCTGAACAATCCATAAAATGGGCAAATGAAAGAGCGACAGAAAGAAATCTGGAAATCAATTTTATCAATCAAAATATTTTTGAACTAAATGTTGAACACGCCAAATATGATTTGATATATGATTCAGGATGTTTCCAACATATTGCTCCACATAGAAGAGTGGACTAAATTCAACTGATAAAAAAATCTCTAAAACCAGGTGAGTCTATCGAGTAAAAAGTCTTCAAGGGGGTTTAGGATTTACTGAAGATAAATTAAAACGAATATTTCAAGATTTCAAGTGTATTGAAATTCGAAAAATGCGGAAAGCAAATGAAAATGAACCTGTTTTTGGTGTTGAGGGATTGCTAACGGCGATTTTTCAAAAAAGGTAGAAATCAAAAGCAAAATCAAAATTTTATTGATCTTGCTTTTTTGTTAAAAAGGTGATGTCCCTATCCAATTATAGGAAGTATTTTAAACAATGAGAATACTTAAATGGGGATAGAAATGGAGATGTAAAAGATGGAATCGAAAGCAAGAATCATTCAACATTATAAACAGTCCATTCAATTTGTTGAAGGATTAAGAGGTCTATCTAATGATCAATGGTTTACGCCAATTGCAGAGGGAAAGTGGTCTACTTGTGAAATCATAGGACATTTAATTCCTTGGGATCGGTTTCTTTTAGAACAAAGGTTACCATCATTGAATGCAAAGATAAAACCGGAAAGTCCGAAAGTGCAAGATGTAAATACGAATGCCGCTTTAGATAGTAAAGAAAAAAAGAAAGAGGATCTTATTCAAGAATTTATCGAAGTAAGATGGAAATTATTACGAAGACTTCATGAACTTTCACAAGAAGTATTTGAGCAAACTTTCGTAATCGGTAAAAGTAATTTGACATTAGTAGGGTATTTTGATGGTTTGATCAAACATGACTTGCATCATTTTCAGCAAATTACAAATTTCTTAAAAACTTCTGGGAATTAGTGGTGATAATTAGGGGGGAATAATGAAAATAGTAGGATGTTTGCACGCACATTATTCAAATATTAACTATCTTGAAAAAGCACTTTCGCAATATCCGATTACGCTACATCATTTTGTAGATCCAGCATTAATCATACGTATTTCTACAGATCCTTCATTCACAACTGAAGAAGCAAAGAAGAAGGTCATGGAAAAGATTGAGTGGATTTCTGCTATCGGGGTGGATGCAATTGTGATTACATGTACAAATTATAGTGCAATTTTAGATGATACAAATAAGTGGAAAATACCGATTATTAAAATTGATGAACCATTTTTTAAAAGGTTTTCACAATTACCTTCTCCTAAAAAGCTAATTTTTACAAACCCTGAAACGGTGAAAGGGACAACTAAAAGGCTTAACGATTTTTTACGACAAAAAAAGAAAACCATACATTACAGCATAGAAATTATACCTAGCGCGTTTGAATATTTAATGGATGGAAATACAAAAGCACATAATGAAATTGTTTTTAAGCAATTAAGCCAGATCATCAACCATGCTTCGGATAATTTGGCAGTTGCACAGTTGTCAATGGCTGAAGTCGTAAACAATATAAATGCAAGAATCTTAAATCCACTGGACCCTTTGATAGACGCAATTCTATTGCTACTTCATATAGATAAAGTTGATGATAAGATACATTAAATAGTTTATGAAGCAAACACAAAACGAATAGAAAGACAAGCAACTGATTGTTAAAAAGCAACAGTTGCTTGTCTTTTTCTTTTGCATCTCCAACTCTACTGATCGATCAATGGACGTATATTGCAAAATAATCTATTATTAAATATTTTTATATAAAAAATTCATAAAAAGGTTCTTTCATACATAAAATAAAAGGTAAATGTATTTTCATTTCATGACTTAATGTATGAACCCGTTTATCTTTTTAATGCATATGAATGGAGTAAAATACGTCAGTTTTTGTTTCTAAGTGTCGATCTTTAGCAAAACGGATGAAATATTAATAGAATCGTTAAATAGATATAACTTAAAAATACAAAAAGTAGAATATTATGCATTTTTATAGAATAATAAATACAAGTTATAGACATTATAGAAAGTTGGTGATATATTGTAATTGTATTAAATGTGAATTTTTAGCAAGACTATTCTAGCTTATCTGTACTCATACACAAGGATTTGCAAATGGGGAGATATGTATGTCCAAGCAATCGATTAAGGAACGTATTCTTGAAACAGCCTTGGATTTATTCCAACAAAAAGGGTATCACGGTGTTTCTGTTGATGAAATTGTTGAACAGGCGGGAACATCAAAAGGCGGTTTTTATCATAATTTTAAATCAAAAGATGCCCTCTTATATGAAATTCATAATGTGTTTATTTCCTATGTTTTACAGCAAACAAAAGAAGCTTATGACGGGTGTGATAATCCCATTGAAAAGCTGTGTGATATGTTGTATTCATTTACAAATGTATTTGATATATATAATCGGCATATCATTGTTTTTTATGAGGAAGGAACCTATTTACCTCCAGATTATAAACTAATCATTAAAGAGAAACGCAGTGAGTACCGAAAGTTAATCGAACAAGTGATAGAAGACGGGAAGAAAACGGGGTATTTTCGAAAAGAAATTTCTACAACAATCACAACAATGGCAATTATCGGATTAGTGAATTGGACGTATAAATGGTATCGACAAAATGGATCACTAACAATGGAACAAATAACCTTGTATTTTAATGATTTAATACTTAGAGGAATTGTAACACCAAAAGGTTATGAAGAAGCAAGTTCACACCAGTTGTTACTTCAAGGTTATCAGAACTAAATCCGTTTTTTTTAATATGAATACAAACCGACTAGTCGGTACCGGAAAGTTACAGAAAAAGGAGGAATTATAGATGAATTTTGAATTAACGAAAGAACAGCAAATGATCCGTGATATGGTCCGCGATTTTGCAAAGGCTGAAATCGAACCATATGCACGTGAACTTGATGAAACACATACTTTCAGAAAAGAGAGCTTTGACAAAATGGCTGAGTTAGGTCTTTTCGGAATTCCGTTCCCAGAACAGTATGGCGGCTCAGGTGGAGACACAATTTCATATGCGTTAGCAGTTGAAGAAATAGGACGTGCTTGTGGGGGAACAGGATTAAGTTATGCAGCAGCAGTAAGTTTAGGTGCAACGCCTTTTTATAATTTTGGTACCGAAGAGCAAAAACAAGAATTTTTAGTACCCATGGCGCAAGGAGAAACGCTAGGATCATTTGGTTTAACAGAGCCAAATGCTGGTTCTGATGCTGGTGGTACAAAAACAAAAGCTTACTTAGATGGTGATGAATGGGTAATCAATGGGGAGAAATGTTGGATTACCAATGCATCTTATGCTCGCCAAATAGTTGTTACAGCTGTGACAGGTCAAAATGAAAAAGGGAAAAACATTATTACAGCCATTATTGTCCCTACGAATACTCCTGGAGTAAAAATTCGTTCTGATTATAAAAAGATGGGCGTTCGTGCATCCAATACATGTGAAATCATCCTTGAGAATGTCCGTGTCCCAAAAGAAAATGTATTAGGTGATGAGAAAAAAGGCTTTGGCCAGTTTTTAAACACATTAGATGGTGGACGCATTTCTATTGCAGCATTATCTGTTGGAATTGCACAAGCAGCATTTGATAAAGCACTGGCCTACTCAAAAGAGCGTAAACAATTTGGCCAGTCTATTTCAAAATTCCAAGGAATAAGCTTTAAATTAGCGGACATGGCAATGGAAATTGAATTAGCGCGCAATATGGTTATGAAGGCAGCGTGGTTAAAGGATCATGGTAAGCCATTTAAAAAAGAAGCGGCATTCGCAAAATTGTTTGCTTCTGAAATGGGCTTTAGAACATGTAATCAAGCGATTCAAATTCATGGGGGATCAGGTTATATGGCAGAATACGATGTAGAACGTCATTTACGTGATATTAAGTTAATGGAAATTGGCGAAGGAACTTCCGAGATTCAAAGAGTTGTCATTTCTCGTATTTTAGGTTGCTAGTTTTAGAACAAATGAATACTAGGAGGAAATTTGCATGGCAGAACTTGTTTATCAAACGATTGGCGAGCTATTGGAAGAAAAAGTGGTATTAAATCCTGACAGAGAAGCACTTGTTTATACGGATCGTGATTTGAGGATGACATATGAACAGTTTAACCAACATGCTGATGAGGTGGCCAAAGCTCTGATGGCAATCGGCCTAGAAAAAGGTGACCATTTTGCCGTTTGGACGACTAATGTGCCAGAGTGGCCAGGATTACAATTTGGATCTGGAAAGATGGGAGCTCCACTTGTAACCGTTAATACAAATTATCGTGCTACAGAGCTTGAGTATTTACTAAAACAATCTGATTCACGAGCAATTGTGTTAATTGATCAATTTCGTGATTATTCGTTTATCGAAACACTTTATGAAATATGTCCTGAATTATCAACAAGCCAGCCTGGGCAACTTGAAAGTGCTCGTTTACCACTTTTAAAAACCGTGATCGTAATAAGTGAAAATCATTATCCAGGTACATTTAGTTATGATGAGTTTCTTTCAAATGGTCAAAAAACTTCTGATGAACAACTAACCGAGCGTAAAAAGTCCTTATCCTATGAAGATGTTATAAATATTCAATATACATCTGGTACAACCGGTTTCCCTAAAGGTGTCATGTTACGTCATTCTAATTTAATCAATAATGCGATTAATATTGCAGAGTGTATGAAGTTAACAAGTGAAGACAAGCTTTGTATTCCAGTACCATTTTTCCATTGTTTTGGTTGTGTAATTGGAACATTAGCCATCGTTTCTGTTGGCGGAACAATGGTACCAGTGCAGGAGTTCAATGCAGAAGAAGTATTGCGTACTGTTGAAAAAGAAAAATGTACAGCTTTACACGGAGTACCAACGATGTTCATTACTGAGTTGAATTTACCGAATATTCGAAATTATGATTTATCGTCTCTACGGACGGGAGTAATGGCAGGATCCAATTGTCCAATCGAAGTGATGAAAGATGTTATGAATGTCATGGGGATGAGTGATATTACCATATGTTATGGTCAAACGGAATCATCACCTGTATTAACACAAACACGAACAGAAGATCCAATTCATTTGAAAGTTGAAACAGTAGGTCGTGCCTTGCCGAATGTTGAAGTTAAAATAATGGAACCAGGAACAAACATTGAATTACCTCGTGGTATGCAAGGTGAGATTTGTGCACGAGGCTATGTTGTAATGAAAGGCTATTACAATAATCCAGATGCAACAAGAGAAGCAATTGATGAAGATGATTGGCTTCATACTGGCGATCTTGGAACGATGGATGATAATGGATATGTTCGTGTCACCGGAAGATTAAAAGATATGTTCATTCGTGGTGGTGAAAACATATATCCACGTGAAATTGAAGAGTTTTTGTATCAATATCCAAAAGTACAAGATGTACAAGTTGTAGGCGTACCAGATGAAAAGTACGGGGAAGAAGCAGCTGCTTGGATTATTTTAAAAGACGGTCAAACTTCATCTGAAGAAGAAATTCGAGCATTTTGTGATGGTAAGATTTCTCGCCACAAAATCCCTCGTTATATTTACTTTGTGAATGAATACCCGATGACAGCATCAGGGAAAATCCAAAAGTTTAAGCTTCGTGAACAATTCCAAGGGTTTACAAAATCCTTAAAATGAGGAGGTCTTCATCATGTTTAAAAAAGTGCTAATCGCAAATCGTGCCGAGATTGCTAGAAGGATCATACGTACGTGTAATAGATTAGGGATTGAAACAGTAGCAATCTATTCTGAAGCTGATGCAGAGAGTTTGTATGTTAGAGAGGCAACAGAAAGCTACTGTATCGGTAAGCCACCGGTATCTCAAAGTTATTTAAATATAGATGCGATTATCGATATAGCTAAAAAGTCGAAGGTAGAGGCAATTCATCCAGGCTACGGTTTGTTATCTGAAAATGCTACATTCGCAAAACGTGTAGAGGAAGAAGGAATCATTTTTATTGGTCCTAAATCAGAAGTTATTGAAGCTATGGGTAGTAAGTTAAAAGCACGTAAGACAATGGCAGCTGCAGGCGTACCCATTGTAGAAGGTGTCAATGAACCGATTGCAGATACAGATGAAGCAGCAAAAATAGCCCAAGAAATTGGTTATCCTGTCATGTTAAAAGCATCTGCAGGTGGTGGTGGAATTGGCATGCAGCTTGTCCATGATGAAATTGAACTTCGTAAAGCATTTGAGGGAAATCAAAAACGTGCACAAAGCTTTTTTGGTGACGGAACCATGTTTATCGAAAAATATATTGCTGAGCCACATCATGTAGAGGTACAAATTTTGGCAGATCACTATGGTCACATTCTCCCAGTCTTTGAACGAGAATGTTCTATTCAACGTAGAAATCAAAAAGTGGTAGAGGAAGCACCATCACCGTTTATTTCCCAGGAAACACGTGAAAAAATGCTTGATGCAGCAGTGAATGCAGCAAAAACAATTGGTTATACAAATGCAGGAACGATTGAATTTTTAGTTGATCGTACACAAAACTTCTATTTTTTAGAGATGAATACGAGATTACAAGTTGAGCATCCTGTCACAGAAGAAATTTCAGGACTTGATCTAGTAGAAGAACAACTAAAAATTGCAAACGATGAGAATTTAACGATAACTAGAAAAGATCTACAGAAAAATGGTCATGCAATTGAAGTACGAATTTATGCAGAACATCCGATCACATTTTTCCCTTCACCTGGAAAAATCACGAAGTTAGTTTTACCTTCAAGTGATGGTATTCGGCATGAAGTTGCTGTCGAATCAGGAAGCGTAGTTACCCCATTTTATGATCCAATGATTGCAAAACTAATCGTTTGGGCTCCAACCCGCATTGAAGCTTGTGAAAAATTAGTAGACGCACTTTCCAATTATGTCATAGAGGGGATTCACACAAATATTCCTATGTTATTAGAGGTTGTAAAACATGAACAGTTTAAGAATGGAGTAACAACAACAAAATTCGTAGAGGAATTTTATAATTCAGAAAATTCTACGATCAGTAAATAAACTGGAATTTCCGTATTTTTAAAATAGTAATTCATTACGATGGAGGGATATTATATGACAATGGTAAAAGCAAGTATGGCAGGTACGGTTTGGAAAATATTAGTATCTGAAGGGGATAAAGTTGAAGCTGGCCAAGATGTCGTGATTTTAGAATCGATGAAAATGGAAATTCCCATTGCAGCAGAAGAGACGGGAACGGTAAAACAGGTGATTGCAGCAGAAGGTGATTTCATTAATGTAGATGATGATTTAGTGGAGATCGAATAATGATCGCACTTCCAAAAAGTGTTCAAATCAAAGAAGTTGGTCCACGTGACGGTCTGCAAAACGAAAAAAGATTCATCGAAACGGCAGATAAAATCGCAATCATCGACAAGTTAAGTAAAACAGGGCTCGATTACATTGAGGTAACGAGCTTTGTTCATCCTAAATGGATTCCTCAGCTAGCTGATGCTGTTGAAGTATTAAAAGCTATTAAACGTCAAAAAGGTATTACATATGCGGCACTAGTGCCAAACAGTAGGGGGTTAGATCGTGCATTAGAAGCAGACGTAGATGAAGTCAGTATCTTTATGTCAGCAAGTGAGGGACATAACAAAGCCAATATCAATAAAACCATTGATGAAACGTTCCCTATTTTAAAGGAAGTAGTGGAAGGAGCATTATCTTCAGGGAAGACGGTGCGTGGTTATATTTCAACTGTGATCGCCTGTCCTTATGATGGTTATGTACAACCGACTCAAGTAGTAAAAGTGGCTGAAAGGCTATTTGAAATGGGCGTTACAGAAATTTCACTAGGAGATACGATTGGGGTTGGTGTACCAACACAAGTCGATACTCTTTTAAAAGAGATCTTACGCTATTTTAACGCAAATCAAATAGCCATGCATTTTCATGACACTCGCGGAACTGCATTAGCAAATGTGATGACAAGTCTTTCAAATGGCATTAATAAGTTTGATAGTGCAATTGGCGGACTAGGTGGCTGTCCATATGCAAAAGGTGCTTCAGGAAATGTAGCGACAGAAGATTTGTTGTATTTACTCCATGGAATGGGGATTGAAACAGGAATCAGTCTTGATAAAATTCAACAGACCGCATTATTTTTAGAACAAAAAATGGAGAAACGATTAAATTCAAAGTTAGTGGCAGTTGCACGAGGGGAGGACTTTGATGTTACAGTTCGTTCACTTAGAAATTGAACAAGGTATTGCAATCGTAACATTATCGAGAGCTGATGCAGCGAATGCATTATCTGTACACATGTTAAAGGAGTTAAGGGAAACACTTGAAACCATTCAATATCATCAAGGGGTGCGCGTTGTTATTGTCACAGGTCAAGGGGACAAGGCTTTTTGTGCAGGTGCAGATTTAAAGGAACGAAACGGGATGAATGAAATAGAAGTAAGGAAAACAGTTGCAATGATTGGTCAAACAGTAACTATGTTTGAATCATTAGCGCAGCCAGTGATAGCAGCCATTAATGGTGTTGCCTTTGGTGGTGGATTAGAATTAGCACTAGCCTGTGATATTCGATTAGCGAGTAGTCATGCAAAAATGGGCCTTACTGAAGCTTCACTTGGAATTATACCAGGCGCTGGAGGCACACAACGCCTTCCAAGATTAATCGGACTTGGTAAAGCAAAAGAGCTGATTTTTACAGCGCGTCGTTTATCAGCAATCGAAGCTAAGGAATATGGAATCGTTGAACATGTTGTAGCTCCTGAGGAATTACTTTTTAAAGCAAAAGAGCTTGCGAGTGAAATGGCAAAAAACGCGCCATTATCTCTTGTTCAGGCAAAGAAAGCCATGAATGAAGGTTTGCAAACAGATATTCATACGGCTCTGCAAATTGAATCTTTAGCTTATAGTCGCTTACTCCATACAGAGGATCGACTGGAGGGGTTAAATGCTTTTAAAGAAAAGCGAACACCAGTATATCAGGGCAAATAAAAGGGGGATGGGAGAAATGACAGAATTAACAGTTGAAAACAAACATAAGCAACTAAAAGATACAATTCTTAAAGGTGGAAAAGCAAAATACCATGAAAAAAATAAAGAACAGGGGAAACTATTTGTTCGTGAACGACTAGAACTGTTATTTGATGATGGGATTCTTGCAGAAGATGGAACCTTTGCTAATATACTTGCTGGAGATTTACCAGCAGATGGTGTGGTTACAGGTATTGGAAAGATACATGGCCGCACAGTATGTGTAATGGCCAATGATTCAACTATAAAGGCAGGATCATGGGGAGCACGTACAGTAGAAAAAATTATTCGTATTCAAGAAACAGCTGATAAGCTTGGGGTTCCTTTATTTTATTTAGTAGATTCTGCTGGAGCACGTATTACCGACCAAATAGAAATGTTCCCAGGTCGTCGAGGTGCCGGACGTATTTTTTATAACCAAGTAAAATTATCAGGACGAATTCCACAAATTTGTTTACTATTTGGTCCTTCTGCTGCGGGCGGTGCATATATTCCAGCATTTTGTGATGTTGTCGTTATGGTAGAAGGCAATGCTTCTATGTATTTAGGTTCCCCTCGAATGGCTGAAATGGTGATCGGTGAAAAAGTTGACCTTGAAACAATGGGCGGTGCTAAGATGCATTGTTCTATTTCTGGGTGTGGAGATGTTTTAGCAAAAACAGAACAAGAAGCAATTGCCTATGCCCGTCAGTACATCAGTTATTTTCCAGATAATTTTAAAAACAAACCTCTATTAGAACAACCGAAACTACCTGCTACATTTGAGAAATCGATTGCAGAATTGATTCCTACTAATCAAAATGTTCCATTTAATATGTACGATTTAATCGATCGAATTATTGATGAAGGATCATTTTGTGAAGTGAAAAAATTATTTGCTGCGGAAATGATTACTGGATTTGCCCGGATCAATGGACAATCTGTAGGGATCATTGCAAACCAGCCTCGTGTAAAAGGTGGAGTTCTGTTTCATGATTCTGCGGATAAAGCTGCAAAGTTTATAAGTCTTTGTGATGCTTACCATATCCCTTTACTATTCCTAGCAGATGTGCCAGGATTCATGATTGGTACGCAAGTAGAGAAACTGGGTATTATTCGTCACGGAGCAAAGATGATTTTCGCCATGAGCGAAGCAACGGTACCTAAAATTACAGTGATTGTTCGAAAAGCGTATGGAGCAGGGTTATATGCAATGGCAGGTCCAGCATTTGAACCGGATGTTTGTATTGCATTAACGGGCGCACAAATTGCAGTGATGGGTCCAGAAGCAGCGGTAAATGCTGTGTATGCAAATAAGATTGCACAGTTACCAAAGGAAGAGCAAGCAAAATTTATTGAGGAACGTCGCAATGAATATCGAGAGGAAATTGATATCTATCGCTTAGCATCTGAGTTAATCATTGATGATGTAATTGAGCCAAATGAACTACGACAAACATTAGAGAAGCGTTTGGAAGTTTACCAATCAAAGGAAATCACATTTACCAATCGTAAACATGGAGTTAGTCCCGTTTAGTACTTGTTCAATTATAGTTTACTTAAAAAGGCGAAATGCTATTGAAAAGCATTTCGCCTATTGTTCGTAGAAAGTAGCTAAAATTCTTCTATACTTCATTGATTAAATATATTTTCCGTATTTACCTAGTAACTCTTTTGTTTTTTGTTTACCAAGTATTTTTTCAATTTCTTTCATCACGTGATCGGGGATACCTGTTAAGACCCATTGGATCGAAAACGATGAAAGAAGTGGGCGGAGTTTTTGTATTTCTTTTTTCGAAAGTGGAATCTGATAAGTTTTGGCATATTCAGCTAGCTCCTTATCTGATTTACGGTTGATTTCACTTAATAGGGTAAGGTAATCCATTTACTCATCCTTTCAAGTTTTAGTTCTTTACAAAGCGCCCTTAATCTATTATACTTTGATTTTGTAAATCGTAATGATTATGAATTAGAAAGAAGCGAAGTGTATGGCGCAGCAGCCTTTAATTGAATTACAAAATGTCTCATTTCAATATGAATATACACAAGTGTTAACTAATATTTCTTTAACAGTAAGAGAAGGTGATTTTTTAGCATTACTTGGTCCAAACGGCTCTGGAAAATCAACTTTATTGAAAATAATTTTAGGCTTACTAAAACCTACAAAGGGCACTGTAAAGTTGTTTGGAAATCCAAGTTCATCTTTTAAACATAGAGAGTGGATAGGTTATGTTTCTCAAAAATCCAATTCTTTTAATTCGGGATTTCCTGCTACTGTAAAGGAAGTTGTAGAAAGTGGACTTACTAAAAAAATTGGCCTATTTAAAAAGCATTTGCCCAAGCAACAAGAAAAAGTGATGAAATCCTTACAAGCAGTGGGCATGGAGAAGTTTGCAAATCGTAATATTGGTGAACTTTCTGGTGGTCAGCAACAACGAGTTTTTATTGCTAGAGCTCTAGTAGCAGAACCAAAATTGCTTATTTTAGATGAACCAACCGTCGGAATTGACCACGAAAATGTGCAGTCATTCTATGATATGCTTACTGAATTGAATGAGCAACTTCATATGACGATGATCTTAGTGACACATGATGTGGATACAGTATCCAATACAATTAGCCATGTGGCTTGTTTAAATCAAACAATCCACTTCCATGGATATAAAGACGATTATGAATCCTTATCCGATGATCAATTAAATGCATGGTACGGGCATGCAGTACGTAAAATTCATCATGACAATAAGGAGATACAAAAATGATCGAATCCATCCTACACTATGACTTTTTGCAGAATGCCTTCTTGTCTGGCATTATTATCGGAGTAATTGCTCCATTACTGGGCGTTTTTATCGTTGTTCGTCGATTATCCTTAATCGCTGATGCATTAAGCCATGTGACCTTAGCTGGTATTGCGGGAAGCTTATACTTAAGTCAAAGTGTCGCAGCATTTGCAACATTAAACCCTATTTATCTAGGGATTCTTTCTGCGGTAGGGGGTTCTGTTCTAATCGAACGACTTCGCAGATTATATAAACATTTTGAAGAATTGGCAATTCCAATTATTATGTCAGCAGGTCTTGGCTTGAGTGCAATTTTCATCTCATTAGCACAAGGTTTTAGTACCGATTTATTTAGTTATTTATTTGGCTCTGTTTCGGCCGTTAGTAGACAAGATTTATGGATTGTCCTTGGAATTGCTATATTAGTAATCGCATTTACAAATCTTTTTTACAAAGAACTATTTGTTTTATCATTTGATGAAGAATATGCAAAAGCAAGTGGCCTACCAGCCAAAACAGTCCATCTATTATTTATGGTCGTAACTGCACTTGTCATTGCAGCTAGTATGAGAATAGTTGGAATATTACTTGTATCATCATTAATTACATTACCTGTAGCTGCAAGCATCCGAATTGCAAAAGGATTTAAACAAACGATCTTCTTTGCCATTTTATTTGGAGAACTTGCAGTCATTATTGGTTTAATGACAGCCTTCTATTTAAATTTGGCTCCAGGTGGTACAATTGTAGTAACATCAATTTTAATATTATTACTTGTTATATTAGGAAAGAAAATTGTGATGGCAATACGCGCATAGGATTGAAGGGAGCACTAGGGTTATGAATTTAACAAAAGCATGGGAAATCTTAAAAGCGAGTGGCTTTAAAAAGACAGATAAACGTGAACAAATATTAGAAATGTTCGAAGCTACAGAAAAATATTTAACAGCCCGCGACCTGCTTGTTGTCATGAAAAAAGACTACCCTGGAATGAGCTACGATACAATTTATCGCAATTTATCTACGTTTGTAGAATTAGGTATACTGGAAGAAACCGAGTTATCTGGAGAACGTCATTTTCGCATGCAATGTGAAACCGAACATCATCATCATCACTTCATCTGTATGGAATGCGGTAAAATTAAAGAAATCCACCTTTGCCCAATGGATATGCTCCAGGAACAACTTCCAGAGTATGAGATCGAGAATCATAAATTTGAGATTTATGGTAAATGTCCAGAGTGTATAAGGAAAAGCCAGTTAAAGTAACTTTAACTGGTTCTGCTACTTCCTAAAAAATATTATCAATAACATATAGAATATGCATACCACATCACAATTGAAATGGTATGCTTTTTTTATTGATATCAACACAAGTTGTAATGACAAACTAATAATTTCTTGTACTAATTACGTAGTTTAAAGATTAGAAATAGAAGAGAATTAAATAGATGTTGTTAAAAGAAAAATAATATTGATTAGGTGTTAACCTGGATGTATATTTTATTTATCATAATATACCTTTGTAAGGAATAGGAGAAAATTTTAAATACTACCCTCATATAAAATATTTCTTATTCCTTACAATTACTTTTAGTATGATGATTGAATAATAAAATGAAGGATCGATAAGGAGAAAATGATGATGGAAAAGACAGCATTAATTATTATTGATTTGCAAATAGGTGTTCAGCCAGAGGATGCTTCACTTTATAACTTAGCTAATGTTCTAGAAGGGGTAAATCAAAGAATTCGTTTGTTTAGAGAAGAAAATCATCCAATAATTTTTGTTCAACATCATGATCATGAACTAATTCTTAATTCTACAAAGTGGCAACTTTTCCCTGAGTTAGATGATAAAGAATCGGATATCTATATCAACAAAACGCATGCTAATTCTTTTTACAAGACTAATTTGCAAGATGAACTAAGAAAATTAAATATACATAAAATTGAAATTTGCGGAGCGCAAACAGAATACTGTGTAGATACGACGATTCGAATGGCTCATGGTTTAGGCTATAAAGTTTTTATGAAAAAAGGGTTAACGACAACATTAAACAATGAACTTTTAGGAGCGAAAACAATTATTCAACACCATGAGAATTTATGGGATCGTCGATTTTTAACGTTTATATAGAAATTGTTGGAAGAATAACAGGGGATATAGATATAAAAAAGTCGTAGCAATCGGAGTTGATGACTATGACTTTTTCAACTTTTGAGTAATTTGTAAAAACTCATTTTTTAAAATACTCATCCTTAGGCGGTCAACGAATTTACCATTTCGTAGTCTATCTTGTCGTAAAATCCCCTCTTCAACATATCCTATTCTTTTATAAGATTTGATAGCTTTTTCATTATCAATTTCAACTCTCAGCCAGATTTTATTTAGATTTAATTCATTGAACCCGTATTTAAGCATCTCGAGCATTGCTGCTAATCCAAAACCCTTCCCCCAATAGTTTTTGTCTCCAATAGCAATACCTAGTTCAGCATGTTTGTTAAGGTTGTCAAAATTTTTCAAATCAATCCAGCCAATGTGATTGTTGTCTTGATCAAGAATTGCTTTTTGATCATAACCATTTGTTTTGTTGATACACATTTCCATCCATTTTCGTGTTTCATCCTTGCTAAAAGGTGGATATTTATCTGGCATATTTAGATGTTTTGTCACTTCTTTATCAAGACACCATTGATAACGAGCTTCTACATCGTCAAGTTGTAGTTCTCTCAAAATTACACGAGGCAATTTCTTTGTCATTATAAAACCTCCTTTTTTAAGATATTACCATTTTTTGTTTATATGAAAATAAAAAGTTCGTCTAAAGTATAGACGAACTCTGCTTAACAATATAACTGAGTCAATTTCATAATGCAAAATTCATATTAAAATTCAGAACATTTTAATTGAATTGTCCTTATTTTTAACGTGACTTGTGAAATTTGATTCAACGATTAATCTTCAAATGGAAATTCAATTAAATAGCCTAATTGAATATCACATTCTTTTAGTACAGGTATTGATAAAATGACAATTGTAGAAATCACAAGGCAATTGATCAACATTTTCGATAAAAGATCTTTCCGAGAAGATTTAAAAATACTAAATATATATTGAATAAAGAAGAGGAAAATAAAACAGTTTGCAAAGAGATTGATACTATATTGCCAATCCATTATTCTTCACCGCTCTCCTTGATATCGAATTCCTTACTACACAGAATATTATACTAGAGGTTCAGCATTTATAGTAGTTTTGCTGTTCGAAAATATAAAACACAATAACAATCATTATAGTACATTATTATTGATCAAGTTGTGACAAGAAAGGTTTGCCAAACTTGTTACAACTTGCTGATTATTAATCGTAATGATTGTATAACAAGTATAATGTTGTAAGGGGAAATCTTTTGAGGTAAAGGAGAGTTTTGCTATGAAATTTTTGAAAACTTCGTTATTCATAATAGCTGTGGTAATAGGTTTAGTTGGATGTGGAAATAGTATTTCCAAAGTGAGTATTTCCAAAGTGAATACAAGAGAAATTATTATTCCAAAATCTGAATTTTATCAGTATCTATACATCCAAAGTGTCAATAATCACGGAGTTTCGACGAAAGAAACAGGGAAATTAGTCAAAGACCCTGCAATAGTTCAAGACTTTATACGACTTGTAAATCGTACTGTAGTAATGATACCAAAAAGTGAAAAGCAAGCAGAGGTTGTCAAGCAATTGGACAAACAAGGTAGCTATATTATAGCTCTTGGTGATACGAAGACGATGAATAAACTTACTTATAAAATCTATATGCTAAAAGATGGCACCATTTTCTTTCAAGATACGATGAAAAAAGAAATGACGTATATGACAATAAAGAAAGAGCCGAAAAAACTTGAAAAAGCAAAGAAACTATTGGCTATTCATTTTTAAATAGAAAAAGCGAAAGACCACATTCAGTTAAGGGATCTCTCGCTTTTTTACATATTAAACGCCAAATTCTCGTTTTACCCATTGTTCAGCTTCTAGCCAATTGTTTACTCGAATAACTCCATTTGGAATTGGCTCACGATTGTATGGCGCATCGAATAATAAAACAGGAATATCTAGTTCTTCATGGAGATGCACTGCGTTATCATGTTTATCTTCCATAAATAATTCTACACCGTATTTTCGTGCAGCAATTACTTTATCTGTTGGGCCAACTATATCAATCTTATCATAAGGTAATAGATTCGATTTAAACCAATTATCTGTTACTTCACGGGAATTTTCTTCACGAGCTGTTATATAGTTAAGTGCAACATATGGATACCAATTTGATAAAATACGTTGTGCATTTGATTGAACAGGAGGATTTTTGTAAATAGTAAGTTCTTCTTTTTTAAACCAATTAAAGAAATCTTTCTTATCAACAGAAAGAGCTTCTGTTAGATCATATTTTTTTATATCATCTAAAGTTAAATTTGTTTTAAACGCATTATTGATATGTGGCAAAAGGAACTCGGGTGTAGTCACTGTACCATCAATATCAATACCAAAACTATATTTCTTCGTCATTACAAAATCCTCCTAGATGCTAGTTCTGAGTGTTTGATGCTTTTTCTGCTTCTTGTTTTTTATAATATTCTTCTGCTAGAATATCGATTTCTTTTTTCAATTCTTCTACCATTGTTTCTTCTGGTACTTTACGAACTGTTTTACCATGACGGAAAAGTAAACCTTCTCCACGAGCACCCGCAATTCCGATGTCTGCTTCACGTGCTTCCCCAGGTCCGTTTACAGCACAACCAAGAACTGAAACTTTGATAGGTGCTTTAATGGTTTGTAAATATTCTTCTACTTCGTTTGCAATTGAGATTAGGTCGATTTCAATACGTCCACAAGTAGGGCAAGAAATAAGTGTAGGCATGTTAGAAGCAAGACCGAATGATTTTAATAATTCTTTCGCTACTTTCACTTCTTCAACAGGATCTGCACTTAGAGAAACACGCAATGTGTTCCCGATACCTTTTGATAGGATTGCCCCAAGACCTGCAGCAGATTTAATGGTACCAGAGAATAATGTACCAGATTCTGTGATTCCTAAGTGTAATGGATAATCGAATGCACGAGAAGCCTTTTCGTATGCTTCAATCGCAAGATTAATATCAGAAGCTTTCATAGAGACAATAATATCGTGGAAATCAAGATCTTCTAATATTTTAATATGGTGTAATGCACTTTCAACCATACCATCTGCTGTTGGATATCCATATTTATCAAGGATTTTACGTTCTAGTGAACCAGCGTTAACGCCAATACGAATCGGTACACCTTTTGCTTTTGCTGCGTTTACAACAGCTTCTACTTTTTCTTTTCGTCCAATATTACCAGGATTAATACGGATTTTATCCACACCTGCGTCAATTGCTTTTAAAGCTAGTTTATAGTCAAAGTGAATATCCGCAACAAGAGGGATATGGATACGTTTTTTAATGTCTGCTAGAGCATTTGCTGCTCGTTCATCAGGACAAGCAACACGTACGATTTGGCATCCAGCTTCTTCTAAACGAAGAATTTCAGCAACAGTTGCTTCAACGTCATGTGTTTTTGTTGTTGTCATACTTTGGATGATTACTTCATTGCTTCCGCCGATTGTTAAATCGCCTACACGGACTTTACGCGTTTTCGAGCGGTGCGTAATTTCATTCATGAAAACTCTCTCCTTCATAGGCTTATATAAAGCCTTCACTGTAAACTATTTTAGCAGTGTTTGAAAGAAAATGACAAGAAAGAAACATTAACTGTCTAATTTGTACATGAATCAGCATTTTTTGTCCGGAATGGTAAGATAACTTGTTCATTTGGTTTAAAGCTTTGTTTTAAAAGATGCGGATTCAGCTTGTAAACCAACTCAAGTCTTTCAGCGAATGTTATATCTTTAGCTGGGTAAAGAGCAAATAATGATTCCCATGTATCACCAGGCGCAGTAGTGACAGTAATCGTTTGAATTTTATCCGTTTTTTCGCATTTCTGTTCAGGTGTATAAAAATCAGCTTTTGAAATGGTTCCTTCTATTAAATCAACTTTTATAAAATAAGCACAAATTAATATGATTAGTGCTGAAACTAGTATTCTCAAAAAAACCCCTCCCTTTTCCACTAATATATGAAAAAGAAAGAGATTCAGACCTTATTTTTGAATTTGATTTGGATATTTTGTACAAGCAAGTATTAAATAAATAGCTGTAATGATCATCCCAATAGTTGAACTAACACGAGCATTAACTGGAAAAAAGACTAACAATGACGTGATAATGGTCGATAATGTGATAGCAATTGCGGTCGTACGCCATAAATGGCGATATTCTCCACGCTTTTTCAGAACTTTTAAAGCGCCAATACCGGCAAATGCATAAACACTAATTTGTACAAATAATGAAAATGAGTTAATGAGAAATAATAGTATAAAAGCAAAGGGATAGATCAACCATTTAATATCGTTGACAAATTCCCTCAGACCTTCAATTTGGTTTGTTTCAAGACCTACTCCAGTTAAGAACTGAATAAAAGAAATAATTGAAACGAATGTTACAAGTAATAATACGTATTGAATAATTTTTCCGATGGGGAGCAATCTGTATGCAGCTAGTTTTTTAGGATGAAAAAGGCTGTCTTTGAATAACTGCCAATGTTTAATTTTCATATGTATAACCTCCAATTAGTATATTAGCATGGCAATTCAGATGTTACGAATAGGCAACGCAACAAAACATATACTTCAATATAATCTGGTTAAAAGATTGACGTATTTTTATGTCTAGTGTGAAAATAAATAGTGTCGAAATATACAAATAGGGTTAATAGAATTCTACATGAAAGGGAAATGTTATGGAATATATTTCTTGGACACTTGTTATACTAAGCTTTGTTATCGCATTCGTGGGATTGATCTATCCGATAATTCCATCTGTTCTATTTATATTTTTAGGTTTTGTTATTCATGGATTATTTCATGGTTTTGGGGAATTCCCATGGTGGTTCTGGGTTATTGAAGTATTATTTACAGTTCTTTTGTTTGGAGCAGATTCATTGGCGAATGCGTTTGGCGTCAAGAAATTTGGTGGAAGCGAAGCTGGAATTTGGGGGAGTACAATCGGATTACTAGTAGGTCCTTTTGTGATTCCGTTTGCTGGTATATTAGTAGGTCCTTTTGTTGGCGCAGTTATTGCAGAATTATTATTTTCTAAGAGTTCCTTTAAGCTGGCTTTAAAAACTGGAATCGGATCATTAGTAGGATTTTTAACATCAATTATTACAAAAGGGATTGTTCAAATAGTGATGATCATTTTGTTTGTCATCATTGTATAAAATGAGCGCAAGTTCAGTCAAAAGGCTGAAATTAAAAAATACAGTGAATAATATTTGAACCATTATCTAAATTTTGTTAACCTATGTGTTGTAGTTAATAATTACATTATTTCGAGGAGGAAATATTATTATGGCATTTGAATTACCAAACTTACCATATGCATTTGATGCATTAGAACCACATATTGACGCAAAAACTATGGAAATCCATCATGACAAACATCATGCTACATATGTAGCTGGCTTAAACGCTGCTCTAGAAGGTAAAGCAGAATTCGCAGGAAAATCAGTTGAAGAAGTAATTGCTAACTTAGACGCTGTTCCTGAAGAAGTACGTACTGCTGTACGTAACAATGGTGGCGGCCACGCTAACCACTCATTATTCTGGGAATCATTAGCTGCAAATGCTGGTGGCGCACCAACTGGTGAATTAGCTGCAGCAATCGATGCAAAATTCGGTAGCTTCGAAGCATTCAAAGAACAATTCGCAGCAGCTGCTAAAACTCGTTTTGGTTCAGGCTGGGCATGGTTATCATTAGCAAATGGCGAATTAGAAATTTCTTCAACTCCAAACCAAGACTCTCCAATCATGGAAGGTAAAACACCTTTACTAGGTCTTGACGTTTGGGAACATGCTTATTACTTAAACTATCAAAACCGTCGTCCTGACTACATTTCAGCATTCTGGAATGTTGTAAATTGGGACAAAGTTGCAGAACGTTTTGCTGCTGCAAAATAATCCAATATTATTGGAACAAAGCACACATCTTACGCGTCAGTAAGATGTGTGTTTTTTATTTTAAATGCGGAATTCACCAGTTTAATCCCAACAATCGAAGTTTCTTTCTTCAATTCATCTAAAAGTGAAGAACTTAGTAGAGGATGGGGTGGCTAAATCTAGCTTTCTTTGAAATGAAATTGGTTAGTCTATCCACATTTACATAGGCAAGAAACATGCTCATTTTCCTAGATCTTTGACATGTACGCAATTATTCATTTTCACCCAATTGTTTTATGTTTTTTAGGTTGAAAAATGATATACTACTAATTGTGAATTGAGCGGAAAGGGGGCTAACTGCATGCGCAAAAAAAACAAAAATACAAAAAAACGTGCATCAAGTGTCAAAGCGAAACAGCGTGCAAATTTGTCTTTTCGTATGAATATACTTTTCTTCTCGATTTTTGTTCTATTTTCAATTCTTATTTTACGATTGGGCTATATGCAAATTGTAAAAGGAAGCGATTATGTTAGAGCATTACAACAAACAGAAGAAGTAACCGTTAATACTAGTGTTCCACGTGGGCGAATTTATGATCGTCAAGGGAGAGTATTAGTCGATAATAAGCCCAAAAATGCAATTACGTATACAAAACTTCAATCGACTACTAGCGACGAAATGTTGAGTACTGCACGAAAATTAGCAAAGCTCATTAAAATGGATACAAGTAAAGTTGCATTACGAGATAAACAAGACTTTTGGATCAAGCTACATAATAAAGAAGCTTATGCAAGAGTTTCGAAAAGTGAACAAGATGCGATTAACAAAAACCAAAAAATAGCTGCTACAGACAAGCAAGCTGCAATCGATAAATTAGTACGACAACGTATTACAAAGGCGGATTTAAAAAGTTTAACAAAATCTGACTTACAAGTTTTAGCGATTTACAGCAAAATGGTAGCTGGTTATAACTTATCTCCACAAATCATAAAAAGTGATAATGTTACAGATAAGGAATTTGCTATTGTTTCTGAACATTTAAATGAGTTACCTAATGTCAATACAACAACTGATTGGTCTCGTGTGAAAGATTCTGATTTAAGTATTCTTGGCTCTACAACAACTCCAAATGAAGGTATTCCAAAAGATAAATTGGAATACTATTTAGCGCGCGGCTATTCTCGAAATGATCGTGTAGGGAAAAGTTATATAGAAGCTCAATATGAAGAATTACTACAAGGTCAAAAAGCAGTTGTAAAAAATGAAACAAATGGTAAAGGTCAAGTAGTAGATACGAAATCAATCTTCAAAGGTTCACCAGGGAAAGATTTAGTTTTAACAATTGATAGTCAGCTACAAACAAAATTAGAAAAACTGGTAGAACAAGAATTGTTAGCTGCAAAAGCATCAGGTGCATCTAGTCTATTGGATAGAGCGTTCCTTGTGATGATGAATCCAAATACGGGCGAAATCTTATCCATGGTTGGGAAAAAAATAGATACAGATGCTAATGGTAAAATGGTTGTCAACGACTATTCAATTGGTTCATTTACTTCTGCCTATGAAGTAGGTTCTGTTATTAAACCAGCAACATTATTGACAGGGTATAAGCTAAATGCAATTACACCAGGACAAGTATTGGTCGACCAACCGATTAAACTTGCCGGAACAAAACCAAAGTCATCTATCTTTAACCGTTCAGGTGCTATTCCAATGTCAGATTTGACAGCTATTGAACGATCTTCTAACTCTTATATGTTCCAAACAGCTATGAGGATTGCTGGTGTCAATTATATACCAAATATGGCATTGCACGTACAACCAAGTGATTTTGCAAAAATCCGTAATTCTTATGCACAATTTGGGTTAGGGGTTGATACGGGAATCGACTTACCTGGTGAGTTCTCAGGTTTTAGAGGACAAGAACTCCTTCCAGGTAAATTACTTGACTTAGTAATTGGTCAATTTGATACATTTACACCACTTCAACTAGCTCAATATGTATCTACTGTTGCTAATGGAGGAAAACGAGTTCAACCACATCTTCTGAAAGAAATTCATGATCCTTCAACAGATGGCAAGAAACTTGGACCGTTAGTTGAAGAAATTGAGCCTAAAGTATTGAATACAATTACAAACCCACAATCTCAAATTGACCATGTTAAACAAGGGATGCATCTCGTTTACTTTGGTAGTCAAGGTTCTGCTGCTTCATTCTTCAGAGGTGCAAAATTTGATGCCGCTGGTAAAACAGGTACAGCACAAGTTGTCTATTATGGACCAAAAAAAGCTGCATACGGAACTCAAACATTGACAATTACTCATATTGGATTTGCACCATATAAAAATCCAGAAATAGCCTATGCAGTAGTTGTTCCATGGGTTACAACGAGTGAAAGTTATACAGCAATTAATAATATAATTGCACGTAAAGCAGTAGAAACATATTTTTCTTTACAAAAGAAAGAATTAAAAAATGATCAAGATACCGTAGGACAAAAAATTACAAAAACTACATCAAAAGACTCTACAACTACAGGTCAATAGAAAACTATGAGTTTCTTCCTATAATAATAGAGCACAGTGATCCTAATCACTGTGCTCTATTTATTTATTCTGGAAATCCCCTTCATCACATAATTCTATTAAAGTAAACGTTATTCTCATGAGAAATTTACATTACATTTACAAAATAATAATAATCCATAACATTAAATTTATATAACCTCAACATTCTAGTCTTATAGTAAGTATTGTAATCAATAAAGCCTTAAAGAGGTAAACTTTTACTTGGTGTTGGCGCAGCGTTTGATCTTGAAGAATATGCCAATAAATTAAATAACCAATTATAGATGAATAAATATTTCAAACTTAGCAAGAGTTCCTTCTTTTTATTTAGTTTGCTTCGTTTAACGATATTTATTCGAAGTTTAGCGAAGGAAAAAAGTGTATTTGCTGCTGGGGTATGAATGAGTTTACTGTATTTTATAGATTTCTTAAAAGAAATACGAGCAGTATTAATTGTATACGCAAAGTTTCATACGGAACGGTGGTTCAACAACATTGTAAATATAAATATTTGATTAAGTAAGACAGCATTATCTGATTCCAATATGTTGTAGCAACAAAAATCATTGTATGAGCTAATCTTCCTAATAAGCTAAATTCATACACCATCTTCACCTGGAACAAATTCCAAAAACGCTATCAATAGTGGGAGGAAATAGAATGTTGAAAATTCAAGTAAAAGAAACAGAAGAAAGTTCAGTAGAAGATTTAAAAGTTCTTCAAACTGAAAAGAAAAAGAATGTTTACCAAACAAGAAATTTAAATTTATGGTACGGTGAACAACAAGCTTTAAAAGATATTAATCTTGATATTGTTGAAAATGATGTTACTGCAATTATTGGACCATCAGGTTGCGGTAAATCCACATATATTAAAACGTTAAATCGAATGGTAGAACTTGTTCCAATTGTTCGTACTACTGGTGAAATCTTATATCGTGAAAATAATATTTTAGATAAAAGCTATAGAGTAGAAGAATTACGTACGAAAGTAGGGATGGTCTTCCAAAAACCAAATCCATTCCCAAAATCAATCTATGATAATATAGCTTACGGTCCTAGAATTCATGGTATTAAAAATAAAAAAGTTCTAGATGAAATTGTTGAGAAAAGTTTACGTGGAGCAGCTATTTGGGATGATGTAAAAGACCGTTTAAACCAAAATGCATATGGACTATCAGGTGGGCAGCAACAACGTATTTGTATTGCTCGTTGTTTAGCCATCGAACCAGATGTTATTTTAATGGATGAACCAACATCAGCACTTGATCCAATCTCTACATTAAAAGTAGAAGAATTAGTACAAGAACTAAAACAAAATTACTCCATAATTATTGTAACGCATAATATGCAACAAGCTGCACGTATCTCTGACAAAACTGCATTCTTCTTAAATGGTGAAGTGATTGAATTTGATGATACCAATAAATTATTCTCTACGCCTTCAGATAGAAGAACAGAAGATTATATTTCTGGACGATTTGGATAAGGGGGAACTAAAATGACACCTCGTGAAAAATATGATAAAGATTTAAATCGTGTGCAAAATCTTTTAGTGGAACTTTGTCAACGATCAATTACTGCTTTTGAAAAATCACTTGAAGTGCTTTTTGCAAAAAATATTGATGGAGCTCTTTTCATTATAGAGCAAGATCGATTTATCAATCGATTGGAAGAACATTTACACGATGAGATTATCTTATTAATAACAAAGCAACAACCTGTTGCAACTGACCTTCGAAGACTAGTTTCTATCATAAGAGCTGCTCAAGATATGGAACGAATCGGAGATTATGCTGTAAATATTGGAAAAGAAACGATTCGTATTGGTACAAATCCAAGTTCTTATCCAGAAGAGCAGTTGCGTGAGATGGGGCAACAAACTATTACGATGTTAAATGAGATGCTGGATGCTTTTATTAATGAGGATGTTGAAAGAGCAAAAGAAATCGCTCTAAGAGATGACCAAATTGACCGTTATTATGGCGAAACGATGACGGCAATTGAAAAAATGGCGTCTACTCAAAATACAAGTAGCCAAGCTATACAATTAGCATTAATCTGTAAATATATCGAAAGAGCTGCAGATCATGCAACAAACTTAGCTGAAGCCTTATTCTTTATCGTCCAAGGAAAACGATTTGCCTTAAATTCATAAAAAAAGAGTTATCCAAAAATAATTTTTGGATAACTTTTTTTGATATCCTAATTTTTGAAGAAATGAAAAGAATATATGCAAGGTTTTCAATAAAAAAGATTCATAAGTTTTTTTACTTATGAATCTTTTTTAGTTACGTATTAATAGGTAGTAAGTCCCTTACTACTCGATTGAAAGCGAAATGAAAATTCTTTTTGTTTATGCAAAAGGAATTTTCTGCTACAAGTAACTAGAGGAGCAAAAGATTTTTGCTTAAGCAGTTTTGTTAGTTCGCACTCGAAAAGCAAAGCTCTTTTCATTCATTCAAATTATTTAGCTGTAGTTATGACTTTTAAAATTTCTGCGTTCGTCATATCTGATGTGAGCTTATAATCACCGATTTGAATGTTTTTTGCTTGATCCTTATTGATGATGTATCGTTCAAATTCTGCATCATTTTGCACGATACCACCATCTTTTAATGCTTTACTAACTTCTGCAGTACCCATTCCTCTTTTAATTGCGAGTGTATAAGATTTTACAGGGTCTTTTTTAGCAGACGAATCATTTTTTAATTGATTATAATCTGTTTGGATTTTAGCCAACTGTGCTTTTGCATCAGCCGCTTCTGCTTTAAGAGCTGTAAGTTCTTTCTTCTTAATAATAACTGTATCCTTTTGACTGGAACTAGTTGATTTAAATGTAGTGATTGTTTTTGCTGATGTATCCGGGTTGAAATAGTTATTAACCGCTAAAATAGTCCCAGCTAAGAACATGCCTATACCAATCGAACGGAATATGGATTTCATCATAAATGATTGCCTCCAGAAGCTATGATAGCTTGTACTTGTTCGGATGATAAAGAAGAACGTTTGCTAATTTCATCTGTATTATAGCCTTGTTTATGTAAATTTAAAACTTGGCTAATCAATATTTGATGGATACCATTAATACTTACTTTCGCATTTGTTTTTGGACTTACGTTCTTTTTGGTTTTTGCAAATGTTTGTGGAGCAATTAATAATTCTTCTTCAATTACTTTTAAACGACGTTTGATCTGGTTTGACTCTTGATAGAGATTAAGGGATAATTCTTCGAAATCTTTTTCTACTTTTTTTGAATGATTCCCAACAAAAAAAGATGCAATCATGATCATAATCCCAACAATCATCAATATGAGTGATAAGTCCATTTTGATTCACCTCATGATAGATATTTAGTTGTATATTTAATTGTAACATATCAAAAACTAATAAGAAATGACAGTAGATTTTTTTGCAAAATATGATATAATGATTTAGTCGTATAAATCATGCTCACTAAGACATTTTATTCTTTATATAGAGTGGGAGGGATAACAATGCGCGTTAATATTACATTAGCTTGCACTGAATGTGGCGAACGTAACTACATTTCAAAGAAAAACAAACGTAACAATCCAGAACGTCTTGAATTGAAAAAATATTGTTCTCGTGATCACAAAATGACACTTCACCGTGAAACAAAATAATGCTCATTGCCAAAACCCTATGTGGTTTTGGCTTTTTCCATTTTTAGAGAAGTAGGAGTGAGAGACGTATGCATAAAAAAGAACTTCGTACAATAATAATGAATGATTTAAAAAAAATAACACCATCTTTTTATCAAGAAAAATCCAAACTTATACATAATAAGCTTCTTCAGGAACAAGCCGTACAAAATGCAAACGTTATCGGGATTACGCTTTCTGCATTTCCAGAAGTAGAAACATGGACATTGATCGAAGAATTATGGACAACTGGAAAAAAAGTTGTTGTACCTAAATGTGAGCCTAAAACAAGGTCCATGTCATTTTATGAAATTACGTCTTTCAAACAACTCGAAAATGTTTATATGCACCTTTCTGAACCTATCCCATATTTAACAACTAAGGTAACAAAAGAACAAATAGATTGTTTAATTGTACCTGGACTTGCATACGATCGAAGAGGTTTTAGACTAGGATTCGGTGGAGGTTATTATGATCGATTCTTGTCAAATTTTAAGAAACCAACAATTTCTTTGGCGTTTCATATGCAGGTAGTTGAAAAAATCCCGACAGATGATTATGATGTAGCTATTGAAAAAATTATTACAGAAAATGAAATAATACAATGTAAGTAAGATTGAAAGGGGGAAGATCCCTTGGAAACAGTATATGATGTGATGCAGCTTTTAAAACGTTTTGGTACATTTGTTTACACTAAAAATCGCATAGGTGATTTGCAACTGATGGAAATGGATTTACTTGAACTTTACAAAGGTGGTTTAATTGAATCACGAGAATTCCAATCTGCTCGCCATATTTTAAGAATGGAAGAAATGAAATTAAAAAAAGAACAACCCTAAAAGATTAATATTTTTTTTGCAATCTTGAAACCTTCAATTGATTAATTCGTTTATATAGGGGTATCCATTTTACATTACTAAATATATGTAATAAAAATGTTGCGTTTTTGTAAAAAAAGGATTAATATAAAATTTGTTTCTTTCAAATATGGAACTAAAATTGTAACGAAAGAAAATAGGAGGATGTTAGGAAATGAATCTGAAAAAGCTACCTAAACATTCAATTTTGGTGATTGCAATCATCACCACTTGGATCAAGACATATATTACTTATCAAACAAGCTTTGATATGAAAATTGAAAATGCAATGCAACAGCTGATATTATTTATAAATCCGCTAGCATTTTTATTATTTATATATGGGATTTCGTTATTCTTTAAAACTGCTAAAGTACGAAATCGTTATATGATAACTATGAGTATTATTTTGTCCATAGTTGTATATGGGAATGTTGCGTTTTATAGATTCTTTAATGACTTTTTAACGCTACCTGTATTGTTCCAAACTAGTAACTTTAGTGATTTAGGAAACTCTGCAGGATCATCTATGTACTTTGGGGATATTTTCTATTTTACAGATACAATACTTTTAATTTTAGCTGTTAAATTTTTACCTGTTGCTAAAGAAGCAACTATTGTAAAACCTAACTTACGTCGCACATATTTTGTTTTATCTTTTGCGATGCTATTCTTAAATCTAGGTCTAGCTGAAACTGAAAGACCACAATTATTAACTCGTAGTTTTGATCGTCAATTACTAGTAAAGAATATTGGTACTTTCAACTATCAATTATATGATATTTTCATTCAGTCAAAATCACATGCTCAACGTGCTTTTGCAGATGGTAGTGAATTATCTGATGTAACAAACTATATTAAATCGAACCAAGCTGAAAACAATAAAAAAACATTTGGTGTTGCCAAAAAACGTAATGTAATTATCATTTCACTTGAATCTACACAAAACTTTGTGATTAATAATAAAGTGAATGGTCAAGAGATTACACCATTCCTTAATAAACTAACAAAAGATAAAGATACCTTCTATTTTGATAATTTCTATCATCAAACAGGTTTAGGTAAGACATCTGATGCTGAGTTTATTATTGAAAACTCTTTATTTGGTACTGGACGAGGTGCAGTATTCTTCACAAATAGTGGAAATACATTCAACTCAATGGCAGAAAAACTTGATAACAATGGTTACTATACTTCTGTACTTCATGCGAATAATAAAAGTTTCTGGAACCGCGATATGATGTACCAAGCATTAAAAATTAAACATTTCTATGATGTAGATTCATATCATGTAACTGATGCAAACTCAGCAAACTGGGGTCTAAAAGATATTCCATATATGGATCAATCAGTAAACATTATGAAAAAGTTACCACAACCATTCTATACAAGAATGATTACTTTATCTAATCACTTCCCATTCACATCAGATCCGGAAGATCAATTGATCAAACCATATACTTCTGATGATAATACTGTAAATCGTTACTTCCAAACTGTACGATATACAGATGAAGCGATTAAAGAATTGTTTAAAGACCTTAAAAAATCAGGTTTATACGATAACTCAATTATCGTTATGTATGGTGACCACTATGGTATTTCTGAAAACCACAACAAAGCAATGGCTCAATATCTAGGTAAAGATTCAATTACACCATTTGATTCTGCTCAACTTCAAAAAGTACCGTTCTTTATCCATATTCCACATTCAGGAATTGGTAAACAAATGCATGAAGTTGCTGGACAAATGGACGTAAGACCAACCATTTTACACTTGCTAGGTATCAATACTAAAGACGATTTACAATTAGGTACAGATTTATTCTCTAAAGATCACAAAGACTTTGTAACATTCCGTGATGGTCGATTTGTAACTGACAAATTGGTTTATGCAGGCGAAGTATGTTATGATAAGAAAACTGGCCAAAAAACAGATATTTCGAAATGTCAACCATATATTGAGCAATCCAACAAAAAACTAGATTACTCAGATAAAATTATCAATGGTGACTTGCTTCGATTCTATGATGATCAAACAGGAAAAACTAAATCAAACAATAAAAAATAGTTAATTGTAATAAATTTTTCAGACCACATAGCTTACTAGCTATGTGGTTTTTTATGTATGAAAATTAGAAAAAAGGAATAATTTAACATTATAAAATTTTATGATTATGATAGCTTTTTTGTTAATTAATCGTATAATGGAATAGTCAGAAAGGAAGTGACTACTATCAAGAAAATTGCTTATCTACTACTTTTTTCTACCGTTTTTCTTGTTGCATGTCAACATCAATTTAATTTGAAAAATGATCAGAAGACACCTGAAAAGAAATCTATAGAAACTGTAAAGACGATATCGAATGTTCTTCCTTATCGATTAAAGACAGCAGAATTACATAGTGTTGTTGGATTCTTATCTGAAGTTGATGTTCTTCTTATAAAACAAGATCAAAATGGAGAACACCTTATTCAATATAATTTATTAAATGGGAAAGAAAAAACGATTTACTCAACTAAAGATGATATCATACAAGCTTTTATCCACCCTAGTATGAAACAAATACTTGTTCAAACGGCTAGTTCTAAAAAGAAAGCAAAAGTCACAATTCTGTCAGTTGAAGGGAAAACGCTACATCACATTGAAGTGCAATCATCTGAACTTTCGATAGCTTGGAACCCGACGAATGTAAACTTATTAGCGATTGCAGCTTTTAGTGATAATTTTTCATATAAAAGTTTTGTTTATGAAAGTAATAAGTCGCAGCTTCATGAATTTCAAGCAGAGAATCCATTTTGGGTATGGGTAACAGATGACACATTGTGGATGAATAGAATGAATAATAATCCATTAAATGGTGGGACGCTTTCAAGCATCAATTGGAGGAAAAATAAGGAGACTAAATTATCTAATCATCAAGTGGTTTATATGAATGCTTATAAACAATCAACACTGATCGTTTCGATGGATTTTAAAGACGGAGAATTTGAGTATGTATTACAAAAAGGAACGAAAAAACAGATTTGGAAAGCACCAGCTGTTACTAGTTTCTCTCAATGGTTTGTTCCTGATATCCAGTGGTTAGATGATCAATCCTTTATCACATTGTTGCCAACAAAAGGTGGCGAAATAGATGAAGGTAAAACACCATTTGAAATTGTACATGCTTCTATTAATGGAGTTCAACAACTTGGGCAAATGAAAAATTATGAACCTATGATTTGTTCTTCTAAGGGTAGTGTATGTTTAACAGGTTTTAACTATGAAAAATTATTTACAACAAACAATTATAAAATAAAAGAATGGCTTTCACTTAGAGATTAGAAGGAAGAGTCATTAAGTGGAATTAGAGCAGTCGGATAAGAAAAATCACTTTTCTTATCCAACTTTTTTTATGGAATGGAGAATAAATAAAAAAATTACAACCGAAAGACGGGTTTTATAAATAGTTCATTACAAATAAAAAAGATATCCAAATAGAGGATATCCTTTCTTTTCCCAATTTTCAATTAGTGATGAAGGCTTGGTGGGAAACCTTGGTGTAGGACAGTCATTACTACGAACCATCCAAACACTGCAAATGCTGCAAAGTTAAAAATAATGCCAAGAATAGATTTTTCCTTGAGAGCTTGTACAGTTCCAACTAGACCTAAGATTGCTACTAGTCCAAAAATAACCATTAATAAGTTCAAAATAGACACTCCTTTCGACATCAGAAAATGAATGCCGTAAACATTATTTCTTCTTTATTGTAAAGCTAATTATATCGTTTGTCGAGAATAAAAAGTGACGGAAATTTGAAAGTAATAGAAAATAATAACTTTTTTTACATGACAATACCTTACAGATTTCCGTGACATTCGAAACACTTGACTGAAAGTAGCCATTTTAATTTTTATCTGTATAATAAAGAAGAGGTGAAAAAAAGTGTTGAGTATCCGTACATATCCGCTTGGTCCAATACAAGCTAATTGTTATTTGATAAGTAATTCTGAGAAAGAATGTTTAATTGTTGATCCAGGTGGTGAAGGTGGCAAACTTGTGCATCAAATACGAGCACTGAATTTAAAGCCAATAGCTATTTTATTAACACATGCTCATTTTGATCATATCGGCGCTGTAGATGAGGTAAGGAATACATTTAAGATTCCAGTTTATCTGCATAAAAATGAGTCAAATTGGTTGCAGGATCCTATGAAAAATGGTTCTGGTCGTTATGCAGAAATTCCGAATATTATCGTTGATCCGGCTGATGTATTAATTGACAAGGAACAGACATTAAAGTTAGCTAATTTCACATTTGATATTTTGTATACTCCCGGTCATTCTCCAGGCAGTATTTCTTTTATCTTTAAAGATGAAGGTTTCGCGATTGTTGGGGATACGCTTTTTGAAGGCAGTATTGGTCGTACAGATTTAGATGGGGGAGATAGTAAATTATTATTAGCATCTATCCATAATAAGTTATTAACACTTGATGAAGAAACAATTATCTATTCTGGTCATGGAAATCCAACAAGGGTTGATATCGAAATGGAACAAAATCCGTTTTTAAACGGATTTTAAACAGTAGCACCTGAAAATTCGTTCAGGTGCTCTTTTTATGTAATTGACCTGGCTAGCAAAATTAATGGTTTAAAGGATCTGTTTTTTGAGGGAGTAGGGAATAAAGAAATCAAAACAATTCAGTATGCAATCATTCATAAAGTCTAGAAAAAACAAAATAAAAAAAGAGGCTTTATAGGCCTCTTAAGTAGAAGATATTCATCTTCATCTAGGGGATGTTTTCTCACCATATATAAATGGGAGGGATAAAGTTAAGCTACCAATATATAATATACGACGTTTTTCATTATGTCAATAGTGAAAACTATGTAATAAAAAAGACAGCCAAACGACTGTCTTTTTTAGCTATTAATGCTCTAAACCTGGAACGTGTATGAATGTTGTATAGTACGTGAATCCAGCAAAGAATATTGTTAAGTAAGCACCGAAAATGTACATATACATACGTTCTGTAAGGTTTAAGAAACCTAATAGAAGGAAAAATCCTGTGTTAGCTACGAATAATAGCGAAACCTCTTTCATACCACCTAAATAAAACATAACTGCGAAAATACCTGTCCAGAAGCCAAGCACTTTATACATATTATCCATGTACGATTCCCTCCTTTTCAAACGACACAATAATCTCAATATTCATTATAAATGAATATCATGACGTATGTAAACTGCCATTTAAACCTACTTTGTGACGAAATGTAAAATATTCACATCGCATTAAGAGATATTATATTATACATTAATTTGATAAGTACAGTAATCACAACTATTTGTAATACTTTCAATTTGTACAAAATCGTTACTTTCGAAAAGGGCATCAAATTGACCTTTTAAATAGGATTCATGTAAATCGCAAACTAGGTCAGCATGTTTTTGTATATCATTATAATATGGGCAATTATAAACTGAAAAAGATACGGATTTACCATCTGGTGTTTCTTTAATTAAAGGAACATAACCAATTAGTGAGGAAGCTTCAGTAATTAATTCTATTTTTTCATCAAATGAAAGCTGAAGTCGATCTTTACCGTGACTTAAGACTAACTTGTCCATGTCTTCAGTTCCTTTTTTATAACAAATTTTCTTGCCAATTTGATTTGCTTCTTCGCCGAATTCTGTGAGGATTTCAAGAGTCCATTCAAGTAATTCATCGTAGTTTCTTTTTGGAAACGATAACGTGATCCCGTTTTCTTCAGCTTTATATCTTCGTCCAGGTCGTCCACCTTTGCCTGTCTTTTCGTATTCAGAGCTAATAACTTCAATTTCAGTTAACTTGGTTAAATGAAGTCGCGCTACATTAGGGTGAATATGAAAACGATCAGCAATATCTTGCACAGAAAAAGATTTTTTTTCCTGTAACATGAATTGATATATAGAGAATCTTGTTTCATCAGATAAAGTACTTGTAACTTTCAATGGATTTAACATGTAATCTCTTCACCTCCTATATGATTACTTCCATTATAAAGCAATAAATCAATTGTAGCAGTAGAAAAAAACTAATCTTCAAGAAAATGTGATTTTTTGTGAAAATTTTAGAGAACAAATCAAACTGATTATTACAAAATTATTCTGATCCAGCTAAACTAATTTATTCATTACTTGTTTAATTTTAAGGGATTTCGAATGATACAAATGAAAAAAGAAGATACTAGAATACAAGATGAGATAAATTCTTCCATTTCCAATATAAACCATGTATAATAATTTTAACAAGTAACGAGCGGTCATTACTTGTATGGTTGAGAGGAGGTATCATGTCATTTTCTGAAACGATTATTGAACAAAAATCTATAGAACTATTACAAAAAGCTTACTATTTTGGTGCATCAGATTTACACCTAATGCCTACAAATATCCACTATGAAATCTATTATCGAAAGTATGGACAGCTTATATCAGCTGGTCACCTTCCCCTTGACATTGGAGATCGTATGATTTCTTATTTAAAATATTTATCCTCTTTAGATATAAGTGAAAAACGCAAACCCCAAAGTGGCTCATTCGAGCAAAATTTCAGAGAACAACAAATTTCATTTCGTATATCTACCTTACCTTCTGTCTTTTTTAGAGAAAGTCTAGTCATACGAATAATACTTCAAAATCGAACATTACCAATATCAGAATTAAGTGTTTTTATCGATTCTGCAGAACAATTAGTTCAACTAGTAGAACAACCACAAGGAATTTTATTTGTGACAGGTCCAACTGGGTGTGGTAAATCGACTACACTTTATTCGCTCATACACCATCTTGCAACTAATCATCATAAACATATTATTTCATTAGAAGATCCAGTAGAAAATAGCCAATCACATTTGTTACAGATTCAAGTGAATGAAAGAGCAGGAGTAACTTATGCTGTTGGATTAAAAGCAATATTGAGGCACTCGCCTGATGTAATCATGATTGGCGAAATAAGAGATAGAGAAACCGCTAAGATTGCCATTGAAGCTGTTTTAAGTGGACATTTAGTCGTTACAACTATTCATAGTAAAGATACAGTTGGTTGTATATATCGTTTATTAGATTTAGGCATTTCACTAGAGGAGCTAAAACAAACTGTATTGGGAGTTGTAGCGCAACGACTTGTACATTTGACTTCAACTAACAAAGCCTCTGCAATATTCGAACTACTATCTGGAAATTATCTAGCAGAAGCATTTACAGCTATAGAAAAAGGAAACTCATATCAGCTTCCAGTAGAAAAGACACTTGAAGAACAAATTGCTAAGGGGGTAAGAATTGGTGCAATTACCCTTAATCCGAAAGAATGAATGGATCAATAAGCTGCTTTTAAAGAGGAAAATTCAGCTAAAAGAACCTGCACAATTATTAAAAAAGATGAGTGTCCTATTAAATGAAGGATATACATTTTCAGATTCATTATTCATGCTCATGCCTCATCATTTGAAAGGTAAATCAGAAATAGAAGAGGAAATTGTAGATCAATTGCGTAATGGGGCATCAATGACAGAGGTACTTGATGTCATAGGATATCCTAAAATTTATTTAATGACCATATTAGTCGCAGAACAGAATGGTAAAATGATACAAGCTTTACAAACAGTTGCTGATCAATTAGAAAAAAAAGCAAAAAACCGGCAACACCTAAAAAAATTGATGACGTATCCTATCATTTTATTTTTCTTTCTTATTATTCTATTTTTTGCATTTAGAATGTACTTCCTACCTAATATGGCTTTTATGATGAACGCCAGAAGTTCTGAAGGAAATTTTGATCTAAAGTTGTCTTCCTTATTTTTGCATTTACCTGATTTGTTCATCGTATTAATGATTATTTTAGTAGGGGTACTAATGATGATATGGCGATGGTTATGTAAAAAAACAATAGAAGATCAAATTGATTTTCTATTGAAAATACCAATTGTAAATCGACAATTTAAACTACAGGTAACAAGGCAAATATCGTATGAATTAGGTTGTCTGATCGAAAGTGGTATGTCGATGCAAGCAGGTCTTGATATTTTAAAAAAGCAAGCATTACAGCCATATTTAGCAAAGATTGCAGAAATAATTCAAAAAAGAATCGTCTATGGTGATTCACTATCATTAGCAATCGAAAGAGAGGGGTATTTTTACAAAGGGTTTTACTCACATGTTGTTCATGGCGAGCAAGGTGGAAACCTAGGACGTGAACTCCAAATATATAGCGAATTTCTCACCAATCGAACAGAAAATAATGTTCAAAAAGTATTGTCTCTCATTCAACCCATACTGTTTATAATAATTGCCCTATGCATTTTAGGCGCTTATCTTGCTATTTTACTTCCAATGTACAAAATGATGGATCTTGTATAAAAAGGAGAGGGTTATGATTCTTAAACAAAATAATGACAGAGGATTCACCTTAATAGAGATGTTAATCGTATTGTTTATTATTTCCATATTAATATTAATTGCCATTCCAAATGTTACGAAGCACTTCGCAACTGTTGATAAAAAGGGGTGCGATGCTTATACCAAAATGGTTCAGGGACAAGTAGAAGCTTATCGAATTGATGTAGGCCAGTATCCGACTTCTATATCTGAATTAGAAAATAAGGAATATTTAAAAGCAAGTGATTCGAAAGCATGTGAAGGGAAAACGATTACAATAGCAAATGGTAAAGTTGATGTCTCGAACTAAATATATAAGAGATGAAAAAGGTTTCACGTTTATTGAAATGTTAGTTGTATTGGTCATTACAATGCTCATTTGTTCAATAGGCATTAGTGTAGGTAAGAAACAGTTAGATCGAGAATTAGAGAATCGTTTTGTTGAACAATTAAAAGCGGATATCGAGTTAGCACAAGCACTGTCGTATCGGTATCAAGATGCTGTAAGTTTATATGTAATGGATTCAATGGGGGAAATTCAAATTTTTGTACCCAAAATTAGCAAGGTACAACCAATTATTGTTAGAAAATATCCAGAAACGATTTCATTTCAGTTTTACAGCACATTAGATCATGTTATTTTCACAGAAAGACAAACTGTTAGTAGGGCTGGGACAATGACATTTAAGATAAATGGAAGAAAGGTAGAGCTAATTGTATATCTGGGTGAAGGAAGGGTGAAATTTGTTCAATGAACAAGGGCATTCATTGCCAGAATCATTATTGACACTTGTCATCTTACTATTGATTTTTGGAACATTATTGCCATTCTATTATCATTTAGAGACATCATTATATAAAAAGAAGTTAAGCTTACACGCTGCTGAAGCGGCATTTTATGTGGCAGGGAATATTAAGAAGTTTCAAAAATATGAAGGACAAGTAATTATTGATGGAGTCAAATTTTATTGGGAGGGGGACGAGCATCAAATTTGTATTCAATATGCAGGAATTCAAGAAGAGAGTTTATGTATCCATTCAGACTCTTAAATAGAAAAGATCAACGTGGTTTTACTTTTTTAGATGCATTATTACAGTTGATGATTTTAGTTTGTTTTGCACATTTTTTTCTTATCTTTTTTATTTGGTATAGTCATAAGGACGATGGAATGTTTAATACCGATGAATTGCAGTGGGAGTTATTTTCTTTTCAATTACAAAAAGAGTTAACTTATACATCAAAATTTACGCCTAGAACATCCTATCATATTCAATATTCATCATCTAGGGGAGATTTGGGCGTAAAACATACTTCTGGAGAATTAAGAAGAGAAGACGGATATCAGCCCTTATTATTTGGCGTTTCTACGGTGCGATTTGAATACAACAACTATCTATTAAATACGACAGTAAAATTTATAAATGGAAAAGAAAGGAGTCGAGAATTTATTGTTCCAAATACTAAAGAATGAGCGGGGTTTTTTGCTTTTAACTGCAATGATTTTCTTGTTTTTTGTAACGAATTTGATGATTGCTGCAAGTACAGCCTATGATGCACATTATCGAGCCTATGATGCCTTGCGTATTGCTGCAATTGATCAAACGAAATTAGTATTAGAATCAATTCAGGTAGAAAGTGCAGAAACAAATTAAAAATAATAATTAATTTTTCTCGCATATTCTTCTAATAAAGGCAAAATAATGACATATATTTCTAAATTTCTTTTATTTCTTCTCAACCTGTAATGATTTATTGGAATCGACTAATGTTCATGCTACTATTAATAAAAGTGATATAAAGGTGTAAGGCAGTCGTAAGTCATAAGAAGGTGAGAAGATGAGAAAAGTTTATTTAGTAGGCTATATGGGCAGCGGGAAAAGTGCAATTGGTAGAAGACTTAGTTATTTTCTAAGAATGCCTTACTACGACATGGACAAAGAAATTGTGAGAAGGGAGAAAATGACGATTCCGGAAATTTTCGAGCGAAAAGGAGAAGCGTATTTTCGGAAGATCGAGACAGAATTTTTAAGAGATTTTCGTGATGAATTTTGTATTATTTCAACTGGTGGCGGAGTGGCAGTTAACGCGGAAAATCGAAAAATTATGAGACAAACTGGGTTAGTTCTTTTTTTAGATGCGACATTTCCTGATATTTGGAAAAGAATTCATAAAGATAAGAATCGACCGATTGTCCAACGCTCGACTAAACAAGAATTGGAAGAATTATTTTATCAGAGAAGAAAACATTATAAGAGTGCAGCACATATTAATATTCGTACAGAGGGTCGCTCTTTAAGGCAAATTGTTGAGTATGCAGCATTTCAAATCACAAGACTAAAAGGCGAATAAAAAACAATGTGTGTTGATAAAACGTTCGTTTTTAAAACATTTTTCATAAAGTTATTGCAAGTCATCATCATTCAATGTTAAGATATAGCCAAGCAATCCTGTTATAGAACATTGAAATGAAAATAGTACCAAGATTATTCTTGGGCGGATGATTGTACGGGGAGAGAACGCTTGTGTAGCGTCGCCGAAGGAGCAAGTAGTGAGTGCTATGAATCTCTCAGGCAAAAAGACTCGTACGGGACGCAACTCTGGAGAGAGCTACTTAGTGTAGCCACCAAAGAGGCCAGCCGTAATGGTTAAACTTTCAGGTGCATGGACAGAGAAATCCTAACATGGGATTTCTCTGTCCTTTTTTTGTGAATTGATGATTAGGAGGAAGAAAAATGACGACAGAATTAAAAAAGACACCATTATTTGATTCCTATGCTAAATATGGGGGTAAAACAATTGATTTTGGTGGTTGGGATTTACCCGTGCAGTTTTCCTCTATCAAAGCAGAACATGAAGCAGTTCGTACAAAAGCGGGCTTATTTGATGTTTCGCATATGGGAGAAATTTTCGTAGAAGGTTCAGAAAGTTTAGCGTATTTGCAAAATCTTGTCACCAACGATGTTTCAAAAGTAGCCATTAATCAAACACAATATACAACGATGTGTTACGAAGATGGTGGTGTTGTAGATGATTTATTGATTTATAGACTAGAAGAAAATCGATATTTACTAGTCGTAAATGCAGCAAATATTGAAAAAGACTATGATTGGATGAAAAAACAAGCATTTGGAGATGTGAAGATTACAAATCGTTCAAATGAGTTTGGACAATTAGCGCTTCAAGGACCACTTGCAGAAGAAGTTTTGCAATCCTTAACAGATACAAATCTTCAAGAAATTAAACCTTTCCGCTTGCAACAACATGTTTCAATTTGTGGGTTTGATACTCTTATTTCTCGAACAGGATACACAGGAGAAGATGGTTTTGAAATTTACGCTTCTGGAGAAGCCGTTGTTGCTCTTTGGGATCAAATTTTACAAGCAGGCGAATCAAAAGGTGTAGTGCCATGTGGCCTAGGTGCCCGTGATACTTTACGTTTTGAATCATGTCTTCCTTTATATGGTCAAGAATTATCCAATACAATATCGCCATTGGAGGCAGGGATTAATTTTGTGGTGAAATTGCAAAAAGAAGATTTCATCGGAAAAGCAGCCTTATTGGCACAAAAAGAAAATGGCGTACCAAGAAAAAGTATTGGGATCGAAATGATGGATAAAGGTATTCCACGTCATGGCTATAAAGTGTTTAAAGGAGATGAGGAAATTGGTGAAGTAACCACAGGAACACAATCTCCACTTACAAAACGTAATATCGGATTAGCGCTTGTGAAAAGTGAATTTGCTGAGGTTGGTGAAGAATTAGAAATTGAAATTCGTAATCGCCGCTTAAAAGTTAAAACGGTAGAAACACCTTTTTATAAACGTCAAAAATAAGTTGAAAAAGAGAGGTTTTATTGCTATGAAACATCGATATTTACCAATGACAGAGCAAGATCAGCAAGAAATGTTAAAGGTGATTGGCGTTTCATCTGTTGATGAATTATTCGCAGACATCCCAGAACAAGTTCGATTTAAAGGTGAGTATAATATTAAACCAGCTAAATCGGAATCAGCCTTATTAAAGGAATTGACACAACTTGCAAAACAAAATGCTAATAGTGATGAATATGTTTCCTTCTTAGGTGCAGGTGTATATGATCACTACAAACCTGTAATTGTTGACCATGTAATTTCTCGTTCAGAGTTTTACACTGCATACACTCCTTATCAACCAGAGATTTCACAAGGTGAATTACAAGCAATTTTCGAATTTCAAACAATGATTGCTGAACTGACAGGAATGGATCTTGCAAACTCTTCAATGTATGATGGGGGCACTGCACTTGCTGAAGCAGGAATGTTAGCTGCAGGTCAAACACGTCGTAAAAAACTTTTAGTTTCTGAGGCTGTACATCCAATCGCTCAAGATGTGGTCAAAACATACGCTTATGGTCAATCTATTGAAGTTGTAACTGTACCATTAAAAGATGGCGTCACTGATTTAGAAGCACTTGAAAGTTTAATTGACAATGACACTGCAGGTGTGATGGTTCAATATCCTAATTTCTATGGTCAAATTGAAAACGTCCAAGCAATTTCAGATGCAATCCATGCAGTGAAAGGTTTATCAATTATTTCAGCAAACCCATTATCATTAGCAATTCTTACACCTCCAGGTAAAATGGGGGCAGATATTACTGTTGGTGATGCTCAACCATTTGGTATACCTGAAGCCTTTGGTGGCCCTCACTGTGGTTATTTTGCAACAACTTCAAAATTAATGCGTAAAGTACCAGGCCGTTTAGTTGGTGAAACAGTAGATGAAGAAGGTAGACGTGGTTATGTACTTACGTTACAAGCACGTGAGCAACATATTCGTCGTGAAAAGGCTACTTCTAATATTTGTTCAAACCAAGCATTAAATGCTTTAGCGGCTTCTGTTGCAATGACTGCACTAGGTAAAAAAGGCGTTCAAGAAATGGCAAAACAAAATATCTTAAAAACACACTATGCTAAAGAAGCTTTTGAACGTGCAGGTTTTGAAGTTCCTTTTAAAGGACCACATTTCAATGAAATCGTTGTTAAAGTAAATGGTTCTGTAGAAGATTTAAACAAGGCTTTATTTGATAAAGGAATTATTGGTGGATTTGATTTAGGAAAAGTAAGTCCTAACTATGAAAATCATGTATTGATCGCGGTCACAGAACAACGTACAAAAGAAGAAATCGATGCACTCGTGCAAGAAATGGGGGCTCAACATGCATAAGGAAAATCAACCACTTGTATTTGAATTATCTACAAAAGGCCGTGTAGGCTATAGCTTAACAGATTTAGATGTACCTGAATTAGAATTATCAAGTATTTTACCATCTGAATTTATTCGTGAGGAAGAAGCAGAACTCCCTGAGCTTTCAGAATTGGATATTATGCGTCACTATACAGCATTGTCTCGTCGTAATCATGGTGTAGATTCTGGATTTTATCCATTAGGTTCTTGTACGATGAAATATAATCCGAAAATCAATGAATCTGTAGCTCGCTTCTCAGGATTCGCTAACATTCATCCATTACAAGATGAAAAAACAGTACAAGGCGCACTTGAATTAATGTATGATTTACAACAACATTTAATCGAAATTACTGGGATGGATGAAGTAACCCTTCAACCAGCTGCAGGGGCTCATGGGGAATGGACAGCGTTAATGATGATTCGTGCATTCCATGAAGCGAATGGTGACTATAATCGTTCAAAAGTAATTGTTCCTGACTCTGCACACGGTACAAACCCAGCATCTGCATCCGTTGCAGGTTTTGATATTGTTACGGTTAAATCAGATGAAAATGGTTTGGTAGACTTAGAAGATTTACGGCATGTAGTAGGTTCAGATACTGCTGCTTTAATGTTAACAAACCCGAATACTTTAGGGCTTTTTGAAGAACATATTCTAGAAATTGCTGAAATTATTCATAGTGTAGGTGGGAAAGTATACTATGACGGTGCAAACTTAAATGCAGTAATGTCCAAAGCAAGACCAGGAGACATGGGCTTTGACTGTGTGCACTTAAACTTACACAAAACTTTCACTGGTCCTCACGGTGGTGGAGGTCCAGGTTCTGGTCCTGTAGGTGTAAAAGAGGATATGATTCCATTCTTACCAAAGCCAGTACTTGTAAAAACAGAAGAGGGTTATCATTTTGATGATAATCGTCCACAATCTATTGGCCGTGTAAAACCTTACTATGGTAACTTTGGTATTAATGTTCGTGCATACACTTATATCCGTTCAATGGGACCAGATGGTTTAAAAGCTGTAACAGAAAATGCTGTTATTAACGCTAACTACATGATGCGCCGTCTACAACCATATTACGAACTTCCATATGATCGTCATTGTAAACATGAATTTGTCTTAAGTGGAAGTCGTCAGAAAAAATTAGGTGTCCGTACACTTGATATTGCAAAAAGACTGCTAGACTTTGGGTACCATCCACCAACAACTTACTTCCCATTAAACGTGGAAGAAGGGTTAATGATTGAACCAACAGAAACAGAATCAAAAGAAACATTAGATGCTTTCTGTGATGCAATGATTCAAATCGCTAAGGAAGCAGAAGAAACGCCTGAAGTCGTGCAAGAAGCACCTCATACGACTGTTATTAGTCGTTTAGATGAAACGCGTGCAGCACGTCATCCAGTTTTGAAATACCAAAAATCATCAGATCTTGTTGAAGCATAATTGATTTGACAAGAAAGCTTCTGAATTTCTAATCATACCAAAATGTAACGCACTGCAAACAATGTTAATTTGCGGTGCGTTTTTATTTTATTTAATAACAATTATTTGGAGTTTCTTCCTATTATATATACTCAGGAAATATGCGGGAAATAAAAGTTCTAATTTTACTTGCAGTCAATTAGTCAAAAAAGAAAGCCATTTCAACTAATTGAAATGGCTTTCCATATTTTGAAGAAACTATTTAACTTTAATTTTTCCGTGCCAGTTTTTATAGCCGCCTTCTAATTGATATAGCTCATTAAAGCCTTTTTTCTTTAAGAATAAAGCAGCACGTGCACTACGGCCAGAATTTTGGCAGTATAAGTATACTGGTTTATCTGGTCGCAATTCATGATATCGATTACGAAGTTGTGTTGTAGGCAAATTACGCGCACCTAAAATATGACCACTTTCAAATTCTTTTAACTCACGAACATCAATTAATTGTGCTTTACGATATCCCTTTTTAAATTCTTCTTCATTTAGAGATATAACTGCTTTTTTTAAGCGTAATGCGTTAATAAGTGTGTAAATTATGACTACGCCAAGTACGATTAAGATTGAATATAACCAGCTCAAATGACTTACCCCTTTCTATCTACAAATAATATTATAAAAGAAGAACTAGCGATAGTCCAATGACTTTGTTAAAATAGAAAAGTTGATATAGAAGGGGGACGATAATATGAAAACGAAATGGTATTTTATAAATTCAGGACCTTGTAGCCCCGCTTATAATATGGCTTTAGACGAAGCGTTACTACATTGGCATAGTAAAGGACTTATTCCACCAGTCATTCGTTTTTACGAATGGAATCCTGCTACACTTTCAATTGGCTATTTTCAACGAGCACAAAAAGATATAGATTTTGATCAATTACATAAATTGAATTTAGGCTTTGTACGACGCCCTACAGGCGGACGAGCAGTCTTACATGAACATGAACTAACTTACAGTGTAATCGTCTCAGAAGAGTACCCTAACATGCCGAAAACAGTTACAGAAGCATATAGAGTGATTAGTGAAGGCTTATTATTAGGTTTCCGTAATTTAGGGTTAGATGCATATTTTTCTGTTCCTGACACGGAAGAAAAACGTGATTTATTAAAAAAACCAAAAAGTGCAGTTTGCTTTGATGCACCTAGTTGGTATGAACTAGTGGTAGAAGGAAAAAAAGTTGCAGGTAGTGCACAAACTAGACAAGAAGGCGTAATTTTACAACATGGAGCAATTTTAATTGATTTAGATGATGAAAAATTGATCTCACTTTTCAAATTTCCATCAGAAGCATCAAAAGAACGCATGCGCAAACATTTACCACAAAAAGCAGTAGCAATTAATCAATTAGCTAAACGTAAAGTAGATGTCGAAACATGTGCAAAAGCTTTTCATAAAGGTTTTGAAGATGCACTTGATATTGAATTAGTACCTTATGAGTTGACAAAAGAACAACAGGATTTTGTTGAAAATCTTGCAAAAACACGTTATGAAACCGATGAATGGAATTTCAGAAAATAATAGGTTTTTAGGCTTATTTTTTGCCATAAAAAAACGAAAATACCTAAGAATCGCGATATAATAACGTTTCTTGTAAAAAAACTCTATTTGCTTTTCTAATCAATATATAGTATTGTATTTAATTGTATAAATACTATATATTGTGTTTTGCTATATGAAATAGGGAGGCGGATGATATGGTACTTGCATCGCAGCATCATAATCAGACAATCGACATTGAACAACTAAATAAAGACATTCAACAATTTCCTCAAGTTCATCCAGTCACAGAGGACATGCATATAATGCACAAAGGTGTTTCTCGACTTGTGATGATTGACCGTTATTCTTTCAAAGATACTGAAAAGAAAACGTTAAAAGTAGGAGATTTTGTTGTTTTAACAGTAAAAGCAGATCCTAAGTTTCCTGCTCGAGGACTTGGCTATATCGTTTCAATAGATGAAACAACAAAAAGAGCAAAAATATTAATTGAAGATGACTATCGTAGCGCAATTGATGATCCAGAAGAACAATCAACTGGAATTATTACGCGTTCATTAGACGTCATTGAAAAGCCTCTAGAAGTTTTTTATGAACAAATAGCAAAACGGAATGCAACGGGCTTGGCATCTGTCGAAAAAACAGATGAAAAACGAAAAGAATGGTATCAAAAATTTTATAAACAACTTGTCAATCTAAACTTTATCCCTGCTGGCCGTGTAATCTATGGCGCAGGATCAGGTACTGATGTTACGTACTTTAACTGTTATGTAATGCCATTTGTAGCAGACTCACGAGAAGGCATAAGTGATCACCGAAAACAAGTAATGGAAATCATGAGCCGCGGAGGCGGTGTTGGTACGAACGGTTCAACATTAAGACCTCGTAATACTTTAGCACGTGGTGTGAACGGGAAATCGTCTGGTTCTGTATCTTGGCTAGATGATATTGCAAAACTGACTCATCTTGTCGAACAAGGTGGATCACGTCGTGGAGCACAAATGATTATGCTAGCATGTACGCATCCTGATATCTTTGAATTTATTATTTCAAAAATGCAAAATCCACGTATTTTAAGATTTTTGATTGAAAATACAAAGGATGACGAAATTAAACGTCTAGCAAAAGAAAAGCTTAAGTTTACACCTTTAACAGAACAAGAAAAAGCGATGTACCAAGGTATTATCAATTACAAATCTATCCCAGGTTTCGGTGGATTCAATGAAGCTATATTTAAAGATGCTGAAACGAAGTTACGTGATGGTGGTACTTATAGTGTAAACAATCCAGAATTCTTAACTGGTGCTAATATTTCTGTCACATTAACAAATGAATTCATGGAAGCAGTTGAAAACGATGGTGAATTTAATTTACGTTTCCCAGCTGTTGAATCATATGACGAAAAGGAAATGGCTATTTATAACGAAGAATGGCATAAATGCGGTGATGTTCGTGAATGGGAAGCCATGGGACATGCTGTTCGTACATATCGTACGATTAAAGCACGTGAACTTTGGAATTTAATCAATATTTGTGCTACTTATTCAGCAGAACCTGGTATTTTCTTCATCGATAATGCCAATGAGATGACAAATGCCAAAAGTTATGGACAAAAAGTTGTTGCAACCAACCCTTGTGGTGAACAACCATTAGCACCATATTCAGTTTGTAACTTAGCTGCTGTTAACCTTGCACAGTTTGCCAATAATGATACAAAAACAGTTGACTTTGAAGCATTAAAAGAAACTGTACGTGTTGGTGTACGTATGCAAGACAATGTTATAGATGCAACTCCATACTTCCTAGAAGAAAACCGAGTGCAAGCATTAGGTGAACGTCGCGTAGGTCTTGGTGTAATGGGTCTTGCAGATTTACTGATCTATTGTGAAAAAGAATATGGCTCTGAAGAGGGTAATATTTTAGTAGATGAAATCTTTAAGACAATTGCAATTACAGCCTACGAAACTTCTACTGAATTAGCAAAAGAACGTGGTAGCTTCCCATACTTAGTAGGTCAAACAGACGAAGAAACGGCTGCACTTCGCAAACGCTTCACAGAAACCGGCTATATGAAGAAAATGCCAGAACATATTCGTCAAGCTGTTATTGAAGGTGGTATTCGTAACTCGCACTTATTAACAGTTGCACCAACTGGATCTACGGGTACAATGGTTGGCGTTTCTACAGGTTTAGAACCTTATTTCTCATTTACTTACTATCGTAGTGGTCGTCTAGGTAAATTTATTGAAGTAAAAGCAGACATCGTACAAGAATATCTAGCAGCGCATCCAGAAGCTGATGAAAATAACTTACCTGAATGGTTTGTTACTGCAATGGAATTAGCCCCTGAAGCACATGCAGATGTACAATGTATCATTCAACGTTGGATTGATAGTTCAATATCTAAAACAGTTAACGCACCACGTGGCTATACTGTAGAACAAGTTCAAAAAGTATATGAACGTCTTTACAAAGGTGGCGCAAAAGGCGGTACTGTTTACGTTGATGGTAGTCGTGATTCACAAGTTTTAACATTAAAAGCTGAAGAAAATCAAATGGATGATACTTTACAAGAAGAAAAAGTGATTGAAAAACGTCCAGTTGTTCTTGTTGATACAATCCAAGATTTACGCTCTACAAATGTAACAATTGGTTCAGAAGTAGGGAATACATGCCCAGTATGTCGAAAAGGGACAGTCGAAGAATTAGGCGGCTGTAATACTTGCACAAACTGTGGTGCACAATTAAAATGTGGATTATAATATTTATCACAAAAAAATCCAAGTATGTCATGACATACTTGGGTTTTTTGGATAGGAGTAAATTCGATGAATATCTTATGGGATTTTGACGGTACAATCTGTAATACATATCCAGCTTATGCTTCTATTTTCTATGAAACAATTCAAAAAAGAAGTAGTTATGAGGAAGTAGTTAAACAATTAAAAGTCTCTTTTTCTTATGCCTTTGACTATTTTCAATTGACAGAACTCGAAAAAGAGCAATTTATGCAAAAAAATCATGACCTAAAAGTAGAACAGTTGCCACCATTTCAGAATATCGAAAATGTACTCCAACTTGCAAATTGTAATGTCATCATGACACATAAAGATCGAGAAACTGTTGAAAAAGTACTTCATCATTACAATTTAGCACATTATTTTACGGAAATAGTAACACCTGAAAATGGTTTTCCTAGAAAACCAAATCCAGAGTCTTATCAGTATTTACATGATAAATATCATTTAACTTTGGCAATAGGTGATCGAGAATTAGATTTAATTCCTGCAAAAAAGGTGGGGGTTGCTACCTGTATGTTTCAAGGGAACTGTCAAGCAGCTGATTTTTCAATTAATGATTATTTGGAATTCGATCATAACTGGAAACAATTTTTGGAAAAGTATTAACTTTTGATATTATTACTTTTTGTCATCCTTTTCATGATAAAATAGAAGGAACTGCAAGGAGTGATAACATGTATAGTAAAATTGCCGGTATGGTATTCCCAGCTTTTACAATGCTAACTTTAACGGTATTATCAATGTTTGGTGCATTTGGTGAAGGAGATATCAATAAATCCTTCTTTTTAATAGGCCTGACAATTATTTTTCCACTAACATTTTTTGTACAAGGGACTTCATGTGCATTAAATAAGATTAATCCATTGATAGCTCTAATCGTTTCTTACATAGCTTATGCTGTTGTATTAATCACGTTATTAGATCAATCATACTGGAGATTTGCAATCTATTACCTCGTTTTTTGGCTAGTTGGATTCTTTGGTATAAAAGCAATTCAAAAATGGCGTAATCGAAATAAATAAGGCTCTGTGAACATTAATCTCATCAGAAATCAAATAAAAAATGCAAGGCCCTTAATAGAAGGCCTTGCATTTTTTTATAAGTTTAACTAAGTATGAATATATTAAAAACTCAACAATATCAATTGAGCCCTTTGAAATATACTGTTAAACTGCTTTCCCAGGGATTTTCGATGGATCTTTTTCAATTTCTAGTAATTTATTAAAGGAAGCAATGGCAACTTCTACTTGATCGTCTTTTGGCTCTTTGGTTGTCAACAATTGAAGCCATAAGCCAGGGTATCCCAAGAAGCGTAAAACTGGAATATTTCGGCATGCATTTGTTGCTTGTAACACTTCAAATGCAACCCCGAGTACAACTGGGATTAACAAAATACGGTCTACTATTCGTAGCCAAAAGGGATCTGTTGGAACTAAAAAATAAATAAACATACCAACAATTACTGTAAATAACATAAAGCTACTACCACAACGATAGTGAAGGCGAGATTGAGCTTGTACATTTTCCACAGTTAATGGAAGTCCATTTTCAAAGCAATTAATCACTTTATGTTCTGATCCGTGATATTGGAATACTCGCTTAATTAAAGGGGTTAGAGATACTAAATATATGTAGCTTAATAGTAAGATTAATTTAAAACCACTTTCGAGTAAAATTTGCGCTGTTTTACCTGGTAACCAAGTATGAAAAAGTTGTGCTAGAAAGACGGGGATTAATGTGAAAAGGAATTTACCGAAGATAAAAGAAATCACACCGACTGCAGCAACTCCAAGCCACATCTCCAATTTTGAACCATCTTTTTGTTCTTCTAATTTTTCCTCACCAGGATTTACGTTATATCTTTCACTTGCAAATTGCAAATGCTGTGAACCATTTGCTGCAGATTCAATTAACGCAATAATTCCCCTTAAGAAAGGAATTTTTTTTAGCTTTTGAAGTTTTGGATTTGTTTTTCGCTCTACATAAAAATATTCGATTGAATTGTCATTACGGCGAATGGCAGATACAGTGTGTGCTTTACTCCCCATCATGACGCCTTCAACCAAAGCTTGTCCTCCGTATACAGGAAGATTAGGTTGATTTTTCAATACCAGCACCGCTCTCTTTAGTTGAATTAAAACTGACTTTATTGTACTAAAAAATCGAACAAAGCTCTAGGAAAAGCATATTATTCATCTATTTTGTCTATCCTTTTGAAAAAGGAGGGGTTTAAATGAGATTAAAAGTATTTTTTTGGACGATTTTATGTAGTTCACTTACATTTATTCTTTCATTAAAAATTTTAAAAACATTTTCATTTATGAAATTTTCACCGACCGGATGGACAAAAAAGTACCATGTATTTAGTGATTCACATATATTGGTAAAATGGTTTATCTTATGGATCTTAATACTTGCTATTGCTGGAATTTTATTTACCTTAGCTGAATTATTAAAAAAAGTACGAACTGATTTTATGTCCCTAGTGATTGCAGTGATCATTGTTTGGGGAATTGAATGGTCAGTTCAAAAAACAATTTATATACACAAATTTTCGATCCCATTAGCGGTTGTAATTGCAATCCATTTATTATGGATATTAGAAACAGCTTCTTATCATGCTAGAATTAGAAGTTTAGTTTCCCGAAATAAGTTGTCCAATTCTAGTAATGTGCTAAAATAAGGATAATATTGATAGGGGAGGGATAAGATGAGGTATTTATGTTTAAATGGGCCCAATTTAAATCGGTTGGGTAAGAGAGAACCTACCATTTATGGCTCGGAGACTTTGTTAGATATCGAGGCAAAGCTCAAAAATTTAGCCGCACAGTATAATGCCGAAATTGAATGTAAACAATCCAATTATGAAGGACAACTAATTGATTGGATTTATGAAGCTGAAGATTCAGGCGTTAATGGGATTATTTTTAACCCTGGGGCATATACACATACAAGTGTTGCCCTTAGAGATGCTATTGCAGGCGTAGAAGTGCCGGTAGTAGAAGTTCATATTTCTAATGTACATAAGCGAGAGGAATTTAGACACCATTCTTACCTTGCTCCCGTTTGCGTTGGTCAAATAACAGGATTAGGTACATTCGGTTATCAAGCAGCACTGAGAATGTTTTTAGAAGCTGAAAGAGGGGAATAGACAACGATGGAAAAACTAGAAAAATTGCGTAAAGCACTTCGATCACAAAATTTAGATGCTCTTTTAATTACGAATGAGTACAATCGTCGTTATATAACGGGATTTACTGGAACAACAGGTGTTGCTATCGTTTCACAAAACGATGCAGTATTTATTACCGATTTCCGATATACTGAACAAGCAAATGCACAAGTCAAAGGTAATGGTTACCGTATTGTTGAAAATAAAGGAACGATTATGGAAGAAATCGCAAATCAAGTAAAAGTGATGGGTATAAAAACACTTGGTTTTGAAAAAGATACAGTAAGCTATGGAATGTATGAAATTTATTCAAAGTTGATCAAGGCGGAATTAGTAGCTGTATCAGGAATCATTGAAAATATTCGCTTGATTAAGACACCAGAAGAGATTAAAATTATAAAGGTCGCTTGTGAGATTGTGGATGCCACATTCGAACATATTATTCAATTTATTCAACCAGGAAAAACAGAACTTGAAGTTTCAAATGAGATTGAATTCTTTATGAGAAAACTTGGTGCAACATCTTCTTCATTTGACACTATTGTTGCTTCTGGATTGCGTTCAGCATTGCCACATGGCGTTGCAACTGATAAAATTATTGAAAAAGGTGATTTAGTCACTTTAGACTATGGTGCTTTATACAATGGTTATATCTCTGATACAACTCGTACAGTTGCTGTTGGTGAACCTGCTGATCAACTAAAAGAAATTTATCAAATTGTTTTAGACGCCCAATTACAAGGTCTTGAAAAATTCAAACCAGGAATGACGGGTATTGAAGCGGATGCAGTTGCACGCGATTATATTAAAGAACATGGCTATGGTGACGCATTTGGTCATTCTACTGGTCATGGGATTGGTTTAGAAGTACATGAAGGTCCTGCATTATCACATCGTTCAAATGTAGTATTAGAACCTGGAATGGTTGTAACATGTGAACCAGGTATCTATCTACCAGGTATTGGTGGAGTACGTATTGAAGATGATACGTTAATAACAGCGACTGGCAATGAAAAATTAACTCATGCCCCAAAAGAATTAATCATCTTATAATTTAATATTGGAGGATATTTAGAAATGATTTCAGTAAACGATTTTAAAACAGGTTTAACAATCCTTGTTGATGGTAACCTATTCCGAGTAATCGAATTCCAACACGTAAAACCAGGTAAAGGTGCTGCTTTTGTTCGTTCAAAATTGCGTAACCTTCGTAACGGTAACGTTGCCGAAAAAACGTTCCGTGCTGGTGAAAAAGTAGAAAAAGCACAAATCGATACTCGTAAAATGCAATATCTATATGCATCTGGTGATTCATACGCATTCATGGATATGGAATCTTATGAACAAATCGAACTTACTAAAGAACAATTAGAGTATGAATTACAATTCCTACTTGAAAACATGGAAGTATTTATTATGATGTACGAAGGTGAAATCCTAGGTATTGATCTTCCAAATACTGTTGAACTTGAAGTTGCTGAAACTGAACCAGGTATTAAAGGTGATACAGCTACTGGTGGTTCTAAACCAGCTACAATGGAAACTGGTTTAGTTGTAAACGTACCATTCTTCGTCAACCAAGGCGATAAATTAATCATCAACACTTCTGATGGTTCTTACGTTTCACGTGCATAATTAAATGATTTCATACGACACTCTAAAATCCTTTGTAAAGGGCATTTAGAAAAAGACTATGAATGATTAAGAAGATGATTCCTGTATTGTACAGGAGTCATCTTTTTTTAGGTATCTTGAATCATTTTAATGTTTCTGTCATAACCACAACTTTTTTATTAGTTTCATCTTTTTGAACATCAAACCTTGTAATTTCTCCATGTAGTTCTTAATTCTCCGCTGTGCATCGTAGTAATAGAAAACATAGTATGCAAATAAACAGTTTCAATTTCAATTTTCTAACTTCATTAATTTCCCACCATTATTAGGGACAAGATGCTATTTATTCAATAGACTTTTTTATATTTGTACATTTTAAAGGGTAAATCCTTCATGTTGTTGTCTCTATTGTATTCTAAAAAATAACCCCCGAAAACGATTTCATAAATCAATTCAACATCATACAAATAAGTCTTTTAAACAATTAGACACTTCTCTTTTTGCATATTTTTTTATGCCATACATAAATTGAAGAGAAAGGAGGGGCGACTTCGGAACTTCAAGATTTACTTCGTATTGCTGGAATTGGACTTGTCTTAGGGTTATTGCATATTTTCTTTGAACAAACAGGTAAAAAAGAGTTTTCATTTTTCATTAATTTCATTGCATATCTTTATATAACGATTGAATTACTTCGATTCTTGCGTCTCTTCTTTGATGAGATCATTTCATTCTTTCAATGGCTGATGACGTCATAGATGATGTTCCTATTCTATATATTAGTGTCACTTCTGCTTTTAGTAGGCATTCAAATGACGTCTCCGTCGTTACATCGTTTACTATCAATTGTGTTTTTTTTCATATTATGTAGTTTTTTAATGATGCGAGTGGTTCTACCATTTTGGCAAAAGTTACGTTCATTTTATTTGTTTGATTTGCCCTATTTGCCATTAATTTTAGGTAGTTCCTTACTTTATTTATGTTCAATCATTGTTACCAATTTATTAGAAGAAAATGATTATGGAAGCATTGCTTTTATCAGTCATCTTGCGATTAAAATTTGGATTGTTACTCTTTGGTTGGACAAGTTAAGTGAGCTATTAAAACAATGGGAAAAGCTATTAGTGCCATAGGAGGTTGTAATTATCGAACAACTGACTACATTTTTTTTAGAGCCATTTAAAGACCAACTTTTTGCACTTCGATCTTTTTTTCTATACGCATTTCTTTTTCTATGCATCAATTGGCTGATTCCAACGATGAAAGAGTGGACAAGGTTCTTTTTTTTGATCGTAGTCATCGTGGTGACGATTCGTCCTGTTTTTGATGCATTTGTTAAAATGCAAGATATTACAGATCAACTAATGCACATCTATGTTGTTTTGTCACCATTATTAACATCATCATTACTTCTTGGTTCGGGACTATTTTCAGTATTAGCTATTAGTCCCGTTTTTTTATTGTTTTTGCAAACTATTTTAGTAGTTGTTTCAAAATTTTTGATTCCTATGTTAATAGCTTCCTTTGTATTTGATTTTATAACTAGAATGTTACCTGAGTTATCCTTCGCGAAAATGGCGGATTTCTTAAGGATGTCTGTTCTAAGCATTGTTTCAGCTTCTGTTGTTATATATGCGATGCTATTAGCCGCTAATGGTGTCATTATTGGCTCCTATTCAGCAGATATATCTGAACCTATTAAAAGGTTAATTCAACAGAATATCCCGATTATTGGTTCGCTGGTTACGGAATCGTTAAATACTTTCAAAAAATATTCCTCAACCGCATTGGTAACGACGAGTACAGGTTTATTATTAAGTGTTTGGAGTGTAACAATTCTACCTACAATCAATATTTTAATACTCGGTTTTAGTTATCGATTTCTATCGGCAGTATTAGAACCGTTTACAGATAGTAAAGTGAATGGATTGATTGAAGATATTAGTAAAACTCTTTTTGTACTCTGTGCTGTTTCATTTTTAATTGCATTCGCTTATTTCTTCACCATTATGATGGTGTTACTAATGATCCAAATGCAAATTGGAAAGGGAGGGGCATAGTGACAAGCTTTTTATTCGGTTTGTTGGTTTATAGTGTGATTGGAAAAATACTACTATTAATTATACCGAAAGAATATGAAGAAGAATCTACTCAACTTTTAAGAATGGTCGTAGCACTTTATTGTATAAACTATTTCTTTTTATAGCTTGTTTTGCATATTGAATACAATCAGTTCATAAGATGAACTAGTTGTTAATGTATTGAAGTATCGAAGGAGGAGATGTACTTGGAAAAGCACTACACTTTAAAAAGTCGCAGTATCTCATCGCAGGAATAATCATCATACTACTGCTCGTCAGTGGTTTTTGGAGCCTATCAAAAGGAACGAAAGATGATGCGAACACTTCTACAAACAATACAGAACAATATCAAGAATTAACATCTATTCTAAGTTCAATTGAAGGCGTTGGAAAAGTGATGATTTATTTCTACTATGATCAACCAACACCAGAAACAAAAACTGACGAATCATCGTTAAGCCAATATTTTAATTGGCAACAAAATGCTGAGAGTAAACAACAAAAAGTAACGGGCGTTTTAGTCGTGGCAGAAGGGGCTGATTCAATAACTGTAAAAAATGATCTCGTTACAGTGTTATCAAGTGTGCTAGAAATACCAACTCATCGAATTGTGGTAAGACCAATGGAAAAAAAGGAGGATTCCAATTGAGAGTAAAAAAGAAAGCAGTATGGTTTTTAACATTACTAAGTTTAGCTGCAGTTATTTCGGTATATTATTTATCCAATCCTGTGACACCATTTAATGGACTAGCAATTTTTAGTGACAACGCATTAAAAGATACTAAAATTAGTGATATTGCTAGTAAAACAGGAAAAACAACACCTGTTACAACAGAAAGCCATCTATTTGAAGAAATGCGTATGGAATTACAAAATGAGCGTAGTCAATTGAAAGATACATTAACGAAAAAAATCGCTTCTTCTCAATACACAGCTGAAGAAAAAAATGAAGCTTTTGATCAAATTGATTCCATTACTAAAAATGAATCAAACGAAGCAATGTTAGAAATGTTAATTAAAACTTTAGGGTATCCTGATGCATTTGTAAGAGTTGAAAACGATCGAATTCGTGTTACAGTACAGGCGAATGAATTGTCAAAAGCGAAGGCAAATGAGATCGTTTATATGGTAAAAAAAGAGCTTGATAACTCTGGCCAAATTGTTGTTGACTTCCAATCTGAAACAATTAACTGATTTTTGTGCGAATTTTCTTGAATAATGTTTATTTTTAAATATGTGTTTAAAAAATAGACTAAACAAGCTAAAATAGTTATTGTATTATACTACACAAAAGTTAGGGGAGTAATGTATGTTGAAAATTCAAGAAATTCGCGAAATAATTAAACTAGTAGATTCTTCTTCAATTGATGAATTTGTTTATGAAGTAGATGACACAAAAGTAAAACTTAAAAAGAATGGTACTACTACTGTAGTAACAGATGCACCAGCGCAAGTTGTTAAAGCGGTTACAGCACCAGTAGTTGAAGCTCCAAAAGCACCAGCTGCACCAGTTGCTGAAAAAGCTGCAGCACCTGCTCCAGCACCAAAAGCTGAAGTTGCAAATGATGCATCTTTACACAAAATCGTTTCACCAATGGTAGGTACTTTCTATCAAGCACCAAATCCTGAATCTCCGGCATTCGTTCAAGTAGGAGACAAAGTGGGCGAAGAATCAATCGTTTGTATCGTAGAAGCAATGAAATTATTCAATGAAATTGAAGCAGAAGTAAAAGGTGAAATCGTCGAAATTCTTGTTAAAGACGGCGAGTTAGTAGAATACGGTCAACCTTTATTCCTAGTGAAAGAAAACTAAGGGAGGCCGTACTAATGAAAAAAGTATTGATCGCAAATCGTGGAGAAATCGCGGTACGCATTATTCGTGCTTGTAAAGAATTAGATATTCAATCTGTGGCTGTATATTCAGAAGCAGATCGTGAAGCGTTACATGTACAGCTTGCTGATGAAGCATACTGTATTGGTTCTAAGTTTTCTAGTGATAGTTATTTGAAAATTGACAGAATTCTTACAGTTGCTGAAAAAACTGGTTGTGATGGTATTCACCCTGGATATGGTTTCCTTGCAGAGAACGCTAGTTTTGCAGAAGCTTGTGAAGATGCTGGCATTACTTTTATCGGACCAACTTCTGATGCGATTAAAATAATGGGTATTAAAGATATCGCAAAAGACACAATGATTGCAGCAGGCGTTCCAACAGTTCCAGGTTCAAAAGGTCTTGTAGCAGATGAACATGAAGCTGTAGAAGTTGCAAAAGAAATCGGCTATCCAGTGATTATTAAAGCTACTGCCGGTGGTGGTGGTAAAGGTATTCGTGTTGCACGTGATGAAGAGGATTTGATCAAAGGTGTTCAAATCACTCAAAAAGAAGCTGCAGCTGCTTTTGGTAACCCTGGCGTATACTTAGAAAAATTCATCGAAGATTTCCGCCACTGTGAAATTCAAGTATTAGCTGATAGCTATGGTCACACAATCCATTTAGGTGAACGTGACTGTACAGTTCAACGTCGTATGCAAAAACTAGTAGAAGAAGCTCCATCTCCAGCACTTTCAGAAGAACGTCGTGCTGAAATGGGTGAAGCAGCTGTAAAAGCAGCAATTGCTTGTGGCTATCGTGGTGCTGGTACAGTTGAATTTATCTACGATTACAAAGAAGATAAATTCTACTTTATGGAAATGAACACTCGTATCCAAGTAGAACATCCAGTAACAGAATTAATCACAGGTATTGACTTAGTTCGTGAACAGTTAAAAATTGCATCTGGTGAAAAATTGATGTATAACCAAGAAGATGTGAAAGTGAATGGTTGGGCGATTGAGTGTCGTATCAATGCAGAAAATCCATCTAAAAACTTCATGCCATCACCAGGTAAAGTTGAAAACTATTTAGCACCTGGTGGTATTGGCGTGCGAATTGATTCAGCGATGTACCCAGGCTATGCAATTCCACCATACTATGATTCAATGGTAGCAAAACTAATTGTACATGCTGATACTCGTGAAGAAGCAATCGCTAAAATGAAACGTGCTTTAGGTGAATTTATCGTTGAGGGACCTGGTATCCATACAACAATTCCTTTCCACGAAAAATTAATGGATCATGAAGTATTTAAATCAGGAAAATTCAATACAAAATTCCTTGAAGAAAATGACGTAATGAATTCATAACACGAGAAAGGGGCGAACTCTATGGCTGATAAAGTCGTACAATCTCTACCTCAAAAAACACCTTCAGGTAAGGATGTATTAGGTAAGATTGAGGTTGCACCTGAAGTCATTGAAGTTATTGCGGGAATTGCTACAACAGAAGTGGAAGGTGTCTCTAAAACAAGAGGTAATTTTGCTACAGGAGTTGTGGAAAAATTCGGTAAAAAAGTTCATGGTAAAGGGATTAAAACAGAATGGACTGAAAAAGGCTTAATCGTGGATGTCTATTGCTTTGTGCAGTATGGTGTATCTGTCGCGAAAGTAGCAAAACAAGTTCAAACTCAAATCCGTGAAGCAATTGCTAATATGACATCTCACACAACAAAAGAAGTGAATGTACATATTACAGGAATTCAATTTGACCAGATGAACGACGCAAGAACTGAGTAGTGTTCGTTTTGAAGAAGTGCCTTAAAAGTGTGTAAAATCGCTTTTAGGGCGCTTTTTTTATGGGAGAAATTTTGAAAAACCATGAGTATTTTGCCGAAGGACCAGAGAAAGTGGCACGATAACGAGAGTGAATTATAAAAAGCAAGTAAATACAAAAGTGCGCCTAATAAATCCATCATTATGGTTTGTTTTGTGTTCTTTTTTCTGACTTTTCAAAAGATGCAAGAATCCATGCGTTGGATATAGATTTGTGATAAAATAAAACTAATTGTAAACAAATGAAACACTTCACATAATGGGTCACTTGTGACGTACTTTGCTATTTTATAACATTTAGCAGTCAACAATGTCCCGATGTAGTAGTATAAAGGAGCACAACAATAATGAAGCGACGAGAAGCGCGAGAAAAAGCGTTACAAACACTTTTTCAACTAGAAAATACAGAGTTAACAATTCAAGAAGCAATGCAACATGTGATGGAAGAACAAACAAATGAATTTTATGAAAAATTAGTTTCAGGGACCGTTCAACATCAAACAGAAATTGATGCTGCATTAGCAGAAAAATTAGAAAACTGGTCATTCGATCGCTTAGCTAAAATTGAACGTACAATTTTGCGCTTAGCGGCTTATGAATTGATGTATACACCAGAAACACCTAAAAGTGTTGTATTAAACGAGGCTATTGAGTTAAGTAAAACATTTGGTGATGAAAAATCAAGTAAGTTCGTCAATGGTGTATTATCAAAATTCGCATAATAGATTAAAAAAAGCTGAATATTTGGGAGTGTTAACAAGATGTCAGGCAAACTAATTAACGGTAAAGAAATTGGCAATACAATTCGACAATCCATTCAACAAGAAGTGAATGCTTTAAAAGAAAAAGGTATTACTCCAGGTCTAGCAGTTATTTTAGTAGGTGACGACCCAGCTTCACATACCTATGTTTCGAACAAACAAAAATCATGTGAAAAAATGGGTATTTATTCAGAACTAATTAAGTTATCTGCAGAAGTCACAGAAGAAACATTGTTACAACATATTGAGCAATTAAATGCTAATCCAACAATCGATGGTATTTTAGTTCAATTACCACTTCCAAAGCATATTGATGAACAAAAAGTAATCGCAGCAATCTCTCCTGATAAAGATGTCGATGGCTTCCATCCAATAAGCGTGGGTAAAATGTTATTAAAACAACCAACATTCTTACCTTGTACCCCATTTGGTGTGATGAAACTCTTAGAACATTCAAATGTTGATATTGCAGGTAAACACGCTGTTGTTGTTGGTAGAAGTCATATCGTTGGTGTTCCTATGGGACAACTACTATTGCAAAAAGATGCTACAGTTACATATTGCCATTCAAAAACACCTGATTTAAAAGCTATTACAACTCAAGCAGATATCTTAGTTGTAGCAACAGGCCGAGCAAAAATGATTGGTGCAGATCATGTAAAAGAGGGCGCAGTTGTAATCGACGTTGGTATGGACCGAGATGAAAATGGCAAACTTTGTGGAGATGTAGATTTCGATGCAGTCATCGACAAAGTTTCAGCAATTACACCTGTACCAGGCGGGGTTGGTCCTATGACAATTACAATGTTATTATTTAATACATTGCAATCTGCTAAAAAAAAGCTATCATAAGACAAATGAACGCAAAACAGGTAAAATAGTAACGTCAAGGGCTGTTTTTCTAGCGAAAGACAGCTCTTTTACTTAAAAGGAAAACACATAGTAGAAACGCGAAGCTTATTATTTTACCAATCGCATCATAGCAAATGCTAATAAGCGAATAGATAAGGAGTTTGAAGTTTTGACAAGCACACCTTATTTAACAGTCCAAGCTTTAACAAAATATATTAAAAAGAAATTTGATGTAGATCCTCACTTGCGGAATGTTTACGTGAAGGGAGAGCTCTCGAATGTCAAACATCATATAGGCTCTGGTCATATCTATTTCACATTAAAGGATGAAAAAACGCAGATAAAGGCCGTCATGTTTGCTTCACATGCAAAACAGTTGAAATTTAAGCCTGAAAGTGGCATGAAAGTGCTTATTAAAGGTGATGTCAATGTCTATGAAGGTGGCGGACAATACCAACTATATGCACAATCCATGGATCCAGACGGACTTGGTAGTTTATATTTAGCTTTTGAACAGTTGAAAGAAAAACTTCAGAAAGAAGGACTTTTTTCTGATTTATATAAGAAACCAATTCCAACTTTTCCAAGAAAGGTTGCAGTTGTAACAGCTACTACAGGTGCTGCTATTCGAGATATCTGTACAACCATTAAACAGCACTATAGGTTAACAGACATTGTTATATTTCCTGCACTTGTGCAAGGTGAACATGCAGCCAAAAGTATCGTAAAAGCGATTGAACAGGCAAATAATTCACCCGATATTGATACATTAATTGTTGCTCGTGGTGGGGGATCAATTGAGGATTTGTGGGCATTTAACGAAGAGATTGTTGCCCGGGCAATATTTGAGAGTGAACTTCCAATCATTAGTGGTGTTGGCCATGAAACAGATACAACAATAGCAGATTTAGTTGCAGATGTACGAGCTGCAACACCAACAGCTGCTGCTAAGCGAGCTGTGCCTAGTAGTGAGGATTTGATCAAATACTTACTGACAAGAAAAACTCAATTATTCCAGCTAACTCAAGCAAGAATTAAGCACGAGAGAGCAAAATTAGAGCGCTTAAGAAAATCTTATCCTCTAGCCTATCCAGATCGATTATTTCGACCTTTTATAGAGCATATTGAGAGAATAGACGAACAATTAAATCAAAGTATCATTAACTATATAAAAAATCAAAAACTTGTTATTAACCAACTGGATCATCGTTTACAACTTCGTTCTCCGATTCAACAAATTCGCTATGAAAAAAAGCGAGTAGAGAATGATGAAAAGTTATTAAGAATAGCAGTATTACGATTGATTAATCAAAGAAAAGATGAATTTCGTTCCGTTATTCGAACGCTGGAAGCTTTAAATCCACTAGCTATTATGACACGCGGGTATAGTCTTACTTATCACAATGGACAAGTAGTGAAATCAATCCAAGATATTAAAGAAAAGGATGAAGTAGAGTTTCATCTACATGACGGTAAAGCAACTGCTACCATAACATCTATTACAGTGGAAGATAAAGGAGTATAAAAGATGACTAGTAAAAAACAATCCTTTGCTACATCGATCAATGATCTTGAAGAAATAGTGCATCAACTTGAACAAGGTGAAGTTCCGTTAGAAGATGCGATTGAATTGTACAAAAAAGGGATGAAATTATCTCAGTTTTGCCATGAACAATTGACAAAAGCTGAAGAGCAACTAATTTCCGTTATGGATGAAAATGGAAATGAGCAACCGTTTGAACCAACAGGAGAAGGGGAAAAAAGTAAATGACGCAACAATTAAAAGCATTTATGAAAGAGAACATTCCTGTCGTTGAAAAACGTATGAATGAACTTGTAGAAGAAATTACAGCACCAGAAATATTAAAAGAAGCAATGCTTTACTCCTTAAATGCAGGTGGTAAAAGAGTTCGTCCGCTATTTGTATTAGCTGTTATGAATCATTTCAATGTAAAAGATGATGCAGCTTACACTGTCGGTGCTGTCATTGAAATGATTCATACCTATTCATTAATTCACGATGACCTGCCAAGTATGGATAATGATGATTATCGTCGCGGAAAATTAACGAACCATAAAGTATACGGAGATGCATTTGCGACACTTGCAGGTGATGCACTTAATACAATTGCATTTGGAATTTTAGCGCGCATGGAACAAGTTGAAGCAGAAAAACGTTTAGAACTTATCGATAAACTTAGCGTTGCAGCCGGTGCAGAAGGTATGGTAGGAGGTCAAATCCTCGATATCGAAGGTGAATCAAAACAATTAACACTTGAAGAACTTGAAAAAGTCCATGTCAATAAAACCGGCGCGATTTTACGATTTAGTATTGAATCTGGCGCTATTTTAGCAGGTGCCTCAGAGGCAGAAAAGGCTATTTTAGTTGAATATGCACATCATATTGGCCTATGCTTCCAAATCCAAGATGATATCCTCGATATAGTGGGTACAACAGAACAATTAGGAAAAACAGCGGGAAAAGATATTGCAAGCGATAAAAGCACTTACCCTGCACTATTAACATTAGATGGCGCAAAAGAAAAGCTTCATGCACATTATCAGTTAGCTATTGAAGCATTAGAAAAATTGCCATCTGAAAGTAATTTATTGAAGGAATTTGCTGAATATATTGTTCATCGTAACAAATAACAGCCCATTTAATTTTGTGCAATTGATTAACACTGCTATAATGGTAAAAAACATTGTGCGATGAATCTAAAATGAAAAGGTGTGTGATGGCGATGGATTTAAACAGTATATCTAGTCCATCCTTTTTGAAAGACTTAAATACGAAACAACTTCGAGACTTGAGCTACGATATTCGTAAATTTTTAATCGAAAAATGCTCAAAAACAGGTGGTCACATTGGCCCGAATCTAGGAGTTGTTGAGCTAACTATTGCACTTCATCGTGCTTTTAATAGTCCGAAAGATAAACTTCTTTTTGACGTTGGACACCAAGCATACGTCCATAAAATTTTAACTGGTCGTGCATCAGAATTTGATACACTCCGTCAATATAAAGGATTATGTGGTTTCCCTAAACGAATTGAAAGTGAACATGATGTATGGGAAACAGGGCATAGTTCTACATCTCTATCTGCAGCTATGGGTATGGCAGCAGCACGTGATGTAAAAGGTGAACAGAACTATATCGTTCCGATTATCGGTGATGGTGCTCTAACTGGAGGAATGGCTCTAGAAGCACTGAATCATATTGGTCATGAAAAAACGAATATGATTGTTATTTTAAATGACAACGAAATGTCAATTGCACCAAATGTAGGGGCAATGCATAATATTTTAGGTCGCCTTCGCACAGCGAACCAATATAACAAAGCAAAAGATGATTTAGAAGTTTTATTGAAGAAAATACCAGCAGTAGGTGGAAAATTAGCATCTACAGCTGAAAGAGTAAAAGATAGTTTAAAGTATTTACTTGTATCCGGTGTATTTTTTGAAGAATTAGGGTTCACATACCTTGGCCCAACTGATGGACATAATTTAGAAACGCTTGAAGCTACATTACAAAATGCCAAAAAAATGCAAGGACCAGTCATTGTCCATGTCATTACTAAAAAAGGTAAAGGTTATTTACCAGCTGAAAATGATACGATTGGGACTTGGCACGGTACTGGCCCTTATAAGATTGAAACAGGCGACTTTGTGAAGTCAACTACAACAGCACCTGGTTGGTCAAAATTGATAGCGGATACAGTAACTAAAATTGCTAGAGTGGATGATCGTGTTGTAACAATAACACCAGCAATGCCTGTAGGATCAAAATTAGAAGGTTTTGCGAAGGAATTTCCAAACCGTTTCTTTGATGTGGGGATTGCAGAACAACATGCCACTACGATGGCAGCTGGGATGGCAGCAGAAGGGATTAAACCGTTTTTAGCCATTTATTCTACATTCTTACAACGTGCATATGATCAAATGTTACATGATATTTGTCGTCAAAATCTAAATGTCTTTATAGGAATTGACCGCGCAGGACTTGTAGGGGCAGATGGAGAAACTCACCAAGGCGTATTTGATATTGCATTCTTAAGACATATGCCCAATATTGTCATTATGATGCCAAAAGATGAAAATGAAGGTCAACATATGGTGAAAACAGCATTAGATTATAATGATGGCCCAATTGCACTTCGTTATCCTCGTGGTAATGGTTTAGGCGTACCGATGGATTCTGAATTACATGATATCCCTATTGGTTCATGGGAAGTATTAAGAGAAGGCAAAGATGCAGCAATCTTGACATTTGGTACAACTATTTCTTTAGCACAAAATGCAGCGAATATTCTTGCAGCAAAAGGAATTAAAGTTGAAATAATCAATGCACGATTTATCAAGCCAATGGATGAGAATATGCTTCACCGATTAATGCAAAGCGGTAAACCAATTTTAACCATAGAAGAAGCAATGCTTGAAGGTGGATTTGGTAGTGCTGTTTTGGAATTTGCTAACGATCATGGTTACTCAACAGATACAATCGATCGCATGGGTATTCCAGATGTCTTCGTAGAACATGGTAGTGTAGATCTATTGCTACGTGATTTGCATATTACTGATGAGGAAGCAGTAGTACTTATAGAGGAATTAATAGCTAAAAATTCAAAAAAGCAAGCAGGTTTAAAAGCATAATGACAACAAAAATACCAAAAGAGCGCGTTGATGTATTATTAGTTCAACGAGGCTTATGTGAAACAAGAGAGAAAGCAAAACGTACGATTATGGCTGGCCAAGTGTACTCAAAAGAAGTTCGCATTGATAAGGCGGGGGAAAAAATCCCCGTCGATAGCGAATTGACGATTAAAGGACAACAATTACCATATGTTAGTCGTGGCGGTTTAAAATTAGAAAAAGCATTAAAATTATTTGATGTTAATGTAAAAGATAAATTAATGCTCGATATTGGTTCTTCAACAGGCGGATTTACAGATTGTGCCCTACAGAATGGAGCAAAACATTGTTATGCTTTAGATGTTGGTTCCAATCAGTTAGCATGGAAAATCCGTTCAGATGAGCGAGTAACCGTTATGGAAAAAACAAACTTCCGTTATGTGACTGCCCCTGATCTAATAGAAGGACTTCCGAATTTTGCTACGATTGATGTTTCCTTTATTTCTCTAGAGTTGATCTTACCAGTATTAAAAACACTTTTGTTACCTGGTGGGGATGTGGTAGCTCTTGTAAAACCGCAATTCGAAGCTGGGAAAGAAAAAGTAGGAAAAAAAGGAGTAGTTCGTGATCCGAAAACGCATCTAGAAGTACTCGAAAAAATCGCAACTTTTTCGGAATCTATTGGCTTTGTTGTAAAAGATGCATCCTATTCACCAATAACAGGTGGGGAAGGGAATATTGAGTTTCTATACCATCTTTACAATCCAAAACCTGGAGAAGAAGTTGAATCCTACTCTGATTTTGCATCTTTAGTGAAAGAAGCACATCAACAATTAAAGTAACGCGGTCCTAGCTTTGTCGGACCGTGTTTTTTCTTGTTAAAAGAAAGAAAAAATGTTACGTTATAAATGAATGAGCATAATTATGCATAGAGGTGAAAACAATTGAATAAAAGCCAACGACATATAAGAATTCGTGACATGATTGCAAATAATGAAATAGAAACACAAGATGATTTAGTCGATATGTTAAAAGAGGCAGGATATCATGTAACACAAGCTACTATTTCGCGTGATATTAAAGAACTGCATCTTATTAAAGTACCACTTCAAGATGGTCGATATAAATATAGCTTACCAGCAGATCAACGTTTCAATCCAATCCAAAAACTACATCGTGCATTAGCAGATGCCTTTGTATCAATAGATGGGACAAGTCATATGCTTGTCATGAAAACCTTACCAGGTAATGCGCATGCTATTGGTTCTTTGCTCGATCATTTGGATTGGGAGGAGATTCTCGGAACAATATGTGGAGATGATACTATCCTTATTATTTGTCGTGAAGAGTCAGAAAGAGATGTAATCAAAAACCGATTACTTGAAATGCTGTAAGCTTATAAAGACGGGGTGATATAGTCTTGTTAAAAGAGCTATCTATCAAGAATTTTGCAATTATAGAGGAGCTAACGGTTGATTTCCAAGAAGGATTAACTGTATTAACAGGGGAAACTGGTGCAGGGAAATCAATTATTATCGATGCTGTTCAATTGTTAGCAGGTGGACGTGGTTCTCAAGAATTTATTAGACATGGTGCAAAAAAGGCTGAGTTAGAAGGTCTCTTTACTTTAAATCAGGATAGCCATCCAGCATACAACAAATGTGCAGAGGCAGGAATTGATATTGAAGAAGGGATGATCATTCTACGTCGTGACTTAAACGATAATGGTAAAAGTGTTTGTCGCGTCAATGGAAAACTTGTTCCGTTATCATTACTTCGTGAGATTGGAGCTACTTTAATTGATATTCATGGACAACATGAAAGCCAAGAGTTGATGGATGATAAGCATCATATCTCGCTGCTCGATCAATTTGCGGGAGCAGACTTAGAGCCTATTAAAGAACGATATTTGATGCAATTTGATGAATACAAAACATTAAAAAAAGAACTTGCGGCAATCTCTGTCAATGAACAGCAAGTTGCTCAAAAAATTGACCTTTATCAATTTCAAATAAAAGAAATTGATGCATGTAAATTTCAACCCAACGAGGAAGAAGATTTAACGGAAGAACGACGTCGGTTAATGAATTTTAACAAAATTTTTGAGTGTTCGAACTCAGCTCATGAAGCCATTCTAGGAGAGTCTAAAGGACTTGATTGGATTGGACGAGCAATGGAAGATTTAGAAGATGTTGCAACAGTTGATGAGAGCTTTAAAGAGTATTCGGATGCAGTATCAAACGCCTTTTATAATCTGCAAGAAGCAGCATTTGGTATAAAAAACATACTCGATGATTTAGAATTCAATCCAGAAAGATTGAACGAAGTAGAACATCGTTTAGCACTAATACAGTCAATGAAACGCAAATACGGTCCTACGTTAAAAGATATTTTAGAATATCGCGCAAAAATTGGTGAAGAATTGGAATCCTTATTAAATAGGGATGAAAATATTCAAAAAAATGAACAGCAATTAATTGAACTTCAAAAGAAACTTCAAATTACAGCAAACGAACTGACTACGGTTCGTAAAAAAGTAGGCATCAAACTATCTGATGCTATTATGCAACAATTACGCGAATTATATATGGAAAAAGCGGAATTTAGCGTTCATTTTGAAGCTTTACCAGAAGAGCAATTTGACCATAATGGCTTGGACAGAATTGTATTTTATATTGCTACCAATGTTGGTGAACCACCGAAACCACTTACCAAAATTGCATCAGGTGGGGAACTTTCCCGTGTTATGCTTGCGTTGAAAACAATTTTCTCAACAACAAATGGTATTACATCTATCATTTTCGATGAAGTGGATACTGGCGTAAGTGGAAGAGTTGCACAAGCAATTGCAGAAAAAATTGCCGCAATCTCCATACATTCTCAAGTATTATGTATTTCTCATTTACCTCAAGTTGCAGCAATGGCAGATCATCATTATCATATACAAAAACAAGAAGATACAAATCGAACATTTACTTCTTTAACTGAAATATTTGGTAATGATCGCATCGACGAAATCAGTCGTATTATGTCGGGCGCTGAAGTTACAGAATTAACATTCAGACATGCAAAAGAATTGATCGAAATTGCAGATGAACGGAAAAAGGCAATGGTTTAACATCATCTAAATTTAAAGACATCTTACAAATTTTTGTGAGATGTTTTTTTATACATTCAAAGTGTAGACAAATATTTACCTTTCATAACTATTCAAATAGAAGCCATGATAAATGAAAAGGAGGTGACATATGCAAAGTGCGAAGCGCTCTTTTCTGAGCTTATTTATTTTACTTGTCGTTTTTGGATCCTGGACAACAATTGCAAGTGCAGCCAAAAAGGTGATCCCAATGGGTGACTCGATTGGGGTTGAATTGCAATTATCAGACATTACTGTTTCAAATGATGTGTTATTACAAAATGGAAGTTGGCTTAAAAGAGGAGATATTGTTGAAATGGTCAACGGTACTTCTGTAAAAAAGCTTGAAAACATTCATGAAATCATAAAGACATCAAAAAGCAAAGATTCCATCAAATTAACCATTAACAGAGATGAAAAAACTAAAAAAGTGGACGTGAAAAGAGAAGAAATGACATCCGTTATGAATTTTCTTCGCGATGAAACAGATGGAATCGGTACACTCACTTTCTTAGATCCTGATACAAAGCAATACGGTGCGTTAGGACATCAAATCATCGATCAGATTTTACAAAAACCACCTCAATTTAATCAAGGCGCTATTTTTTATGCAAGAATTGAGCATATTAAGAAAAGTATCCCTGGTGAGCCAGGTTACAAAATCTCTGCAGTGGAAAATGATAAAGGCCAAATCGGAAGCATTGTGTCAAATAGTGCTTATGGAATATTTGGAAAATGGCAAAAACCTTTACAACCAGCTTTTCCAAAAGCAATTGAAATTATGCAACCATCCGAGATAAAAAAAGGACCTGCAAAACTATTGACGACCATTTCAGGAAAAAAAGTGGAGTCATTTGATATTAATATTACGAAAGTAAATGAGAAAAACTTCCAAATTGAAATAACTGACCCAGTATTAAAAGAAAAAACAGGCGGCATTTTGCAAGGAATGAGTGGTAGTCCTATCATACAAAACGGGCACTTCGCAGGTGCAGTAACTCATATGTTTATTGAAAGTCCTGAAAAAGGAGCTGCGTTACCGATAACAGAAATGCTCCAAAACCAACCTGCGTAAACAAAATTCAAATCCACCCTCTAAATGGGTGGATTTTTTATCTAATTAGTGAAAACATAAAAAGCATATTTTTTCTAATAATTATTTGTTACAATGTAGATAATATTTCATAAGGAATAAAATATACATAATCTTGTCGAAATTGATAAAATATCTATTTCAACTTACTCATTTTTTTAAATTATGAAGGGCTAACTGTGAAGTTGTCGAATTAACCATTTTGTATCAAAAGCGTGTCTACATTCAGAGTATACTCAGATTTTGATCTAAAATTTAATAAGTACTAAGGAGGAAATTTGATGGAGAAAGTAAAAGTTGCAATTGTGGATGATAATAGTGAACTTGTGAAAATGATGGAGGAATACCTTTCCAATCAATCTGACATTGAAGTGATTAGTACTGCAACAAATGGCAAACAATGTTTGAAAATGCTGGAAGAACAAATTCCAGATGTTCTTTTATTAGATATTATTATGCCACATTTGGATGGATTAGCAGTTCTTGAGACTATGCATGAAAATCCAGAATATAACAACATTCAAGTAATCATGTTAACTGCATTTGGTCAAGAAGATGTGATGAAACAAGCAGTTGAACTAGGCGCTTCCTATTTCATGTTAAAGCCATTTGAATTTGACCGATTAGCAGCGAAAATATTACAATGTGCAGGTAAACGAGTAGAAAAACAAAAACGCGTCAGCATTTTACAAGGTTCTAAACCACAGAAATTAGATCAACGTCAACTTGATGCCACAATTACTGCAATTATTAAAGAAATTGGCGTACCAGCTCACATCAAAGGTTATGCATACCTTCGCGAAGCCATCCAAATGGTCTATCTTGACGTAGAACTGCTTGGTTCGATCACAAAGGTGTTATACCCTGACATTGCGAAAAAATTCGATACAACGCCTTCTAGAGTGGAACGTGCGATTCGCCATGCCATCGAAGTCGCATGGAACCGTGGAAACTATGAATCTATCTCGAAAATGTTTGGCTACACAGTCCATCATCTAAAATCAAAACCAACAAATTCGGAGTTCATCGCCATGATTGCTGATAAGATTCGTATTGAGATGGTAGCGGTTTAAAAGAGGAAGAAGACTTGATATGACGGCGTTTTAAAGTGATTATTCATAATTTTAGTTTGCTGAACTCATAACCAATAAATCACTTTTCTGACCAATAAATAACTTAAAATAGTCTAATAAATTATGCACTGATAAGTTTATTGTGTAAAACACAATCTTTTAACTTGGAGGTGTATTTTTTTATGCGCTCAGAATTTGATTTACAATTAGATTCTTTTATGTTGCATTGTGATTCTAAACAATTATCTAAAAAAACAATGAAAAGTTATGATCAAACATTAAAACTTTTTCAATATTATTTAAGAAACGAACTAGGAATTACAGATGCTGCAAAAGTGAAATCATCACACATTAGACTATACATTAGGTATTTACGAGAAAGAGGAAAATACACGGTTACAACTGCAAACGAGAGATGGAGCAATAATAACCCTGGCCAACGTTCTGATTATAAAAATGAAATTTCTAGTACAACAATTGCCAATTATCAACGAAATATAAAAGTGTTCTTTAACTTTTTAAAAAGTGAGAGAGAAATAACAGATAATCCAATGGATACAATCGAAAAAGTGAAACCGAAACGTAAACAAAAGAAATTATTAACACCTGAAGAATTAAAAATATTCTTCCATTCTTTTAATCTAACAAAATTTCATGAATACAGAACATGGTTAATGTGTCGATTGATTTTGGATTCTGGAATGAGAGCAAATGAAACATGTTCATTAATACCAGAAGATGTTGACTTTAGAAGTAAATCCATTTTAATTAGGAAGCCTAAAAATGGTCATGAAAGGTATGTATTTTTCGGGCATAAAATGGCAGCTGATTTGAGAAGTTGGATGAAGTATAGGGATAGATTTTCCGACAGTGAATTTCTATTTCCAACTGTACGTGGAACGAAATTAGATGTTACTAACTTTGAAAGATCTGTAAGACGGGTAGCTAAAAACGTTGGATTAGAAGTACATCCTCATTTATTGAGGAATAATTTTAGTAAATACTATCTCATTGAAGGTAATGGGGATTTTGCTACATTGAGTAGAATTTTAGGCCATTCTTCTGTTGAAGTAACACAGAAAGCCTATCTGGATTTTACAGACGCTGAAATTGGAAAGAAATATCAGAGACATTCGCCAATTAATAATTTAAAACTTTAAAGAAAATAAAAAGGACTAGCGTACCACCGCTAATCCTTAAGAGAGAGTTCAATCAGCTATACACCACATACAACAAAATTGAACACTAATATTATCCTTATTTTATCGAAAAAAAATCGATATTGCAAGGTTTATTAAGTATACCTTTTTTTAGTGTTCATAAGGGTGGAATGCCTATTTATACCCTTAACAAAACAAACCTTGATAAGTTTTCTGTACTGACGCAAAAACAGGGCTTGATACGATTATTTCATGCCACCCCACAGGCATTTTGTATCATTCGGGTGCTTGTCAACCCTTAATGGACAGGAGTGGAAGGTCTGAGTATCTACGGATGCTGTAGAACAAGCTATTGACTATATGGTTAGCGAGTTCCTCAAAAGAAGGATAGCTATTAACTTATACACGCATGATCGCTTATATAAGACATATACGAACTATCGGGGCAGAAGTAGGTAGTAAGCTTGTTAAGTTGGAAAACTTGCGACTTGTGGGGTGCATAATACTAAACGTACACTGTGACGCTTTATGAATGTAGTTGTCTGTCTTTATTTCTATAAGTCTATTTTTTAGATTTTAAGAAACTAGGCAGACAAGCTATGCATCAAGCCTACCGTTACTATTCAGCTTTATGCCAAAGTTCAAAAAAGAGAACAAGTTCATATAGCCCTAAAATTAAACTATAAATATCAACAATTATTAAATTTATATTGAACTAATAGGTAATACTGAGAATTAGATAGGGGAATTCATAATGTGTAAATTTGATCCAGCAATTAAATTGAAAGACAATGCAATGCTTAAAATAAGACCTGAATTGTTTGATGAATGGGATTTTGAAGAGAATAATAAATTAGGTTTTGATATTTATAAGATGACTAAAGGTAGCCATAAAGTTGTATGGTGGAATTGTAATGAATGTGTTAGTAAATATAATAAAAAAATAAGTGACAGAATAAAAGGTCAAAATTGTCCTTATTGTAGTGGATCAAGAATAAATGAAACTAACTCTTTAGCTTCATTAAACCCTGAACTAGCTTCTGAATGGCACCCAACTCTTAATGGTAAATTGACTCCTAAAGATGTTACCAGTAAAAAAAGTGAAAAAGTATGGTGGCTAGGCAGTTGTGGGCATGAATGGGATGCAAGAATAGATGGTAGAAGTAATGGCAATGGTTGCCCTATATGTGATAATAAAATAATTCTAAAAGGTTTCAATGATATGTGGACAACAAATCCAAAATTATCCTCTCTTCTTTTAAATCCTGAAGATGGTTATAAATATAGTCAAACCAGTGGTAGAAAAGTAAATTGGAAGTGTTCTGAATGTGAATCAATTATTAGAAATAAGAAAATTGCAGATATCAATTATTATGGTATTAAATGCCCTAAGTGCTCAGATGGATTTAGTATTCCTGAAAGAATAATGTATAACCTATTAATGCAATTAAATATCGATTTTAATCACGATGTGTCTTTTAAATGGTCAAATACTAAAAGATACGATTTTTATATCCCCTTAATCAACTTAATTATTGAAACACATGGAGGGCAGCATTCAGAAAGAGGATTTAAAAGTATAGGTGGTCGTAGTTTAGATGAAGAAATTGCGAATGATAAATTAAAAGAGAAATTAGCTAAAGGAAATGATATAGAAAATTACATTGTAATTGATACTAGATTATCTGAATTTGATTATATAAAAACTAACATTTTAAATAGTAAACTATCCTTATTTCTAGATTTAAATAATGTGGATTGGATTAAAATATTTACTGATTCTCAAAAATCTTTAAGTAAGATTGCTTATGAACTATGGAATGATGGATTAAAAGATGTTGTTTTAATTGCAAATAAATTAAATATACACAAAAGAACAGTTTGGAGATACCTTGAGTTTTGGAGTAGTTTAGGAAAATGTGATGATTTTATAGATTACAATGACCAAAAAAGAAAAGTAGTACAATTAAGTCCTGATAATGTTTTAATAAAAGTTTGGATGTCAATTTCAGATGCTGTAAAAAAATCTGGCTTAACAATTACTACTGGAAATATTTCAAAGGTATGTAAGGGACAACGAAATAAAACAGGCGAATGCAAGTGGATGTATTTAAACGATTATGAAAAGTTTGTATCTACAGGAATACCACCTTATCCGTTAGATAAAGATCATCCAAACTCCAAAGCAGTAGTTAAATTAAATAACAATTTAGAACTAATAGAGAAATATAGTTCTATTAAAAAAGCAGCAAAGAATAATAATATAAAATCAGTAGGAGCAATAGCTAATGCATGTCTTGGCAAATCAAACTCTTCTGGTGGCTATAAGTGGATGTATCTAGACGATTACGAAAAAATGCTAAAAGATGAATAATATCCCCTTATAGGCTAATTAGGTTCAAATCTGATGGGAAAGATATTGAGGACTGTTTTAATCCATGATTGTAATGGAACTTGAAGCTGCTATTTAATATTAGAAGTAGCAAAGGCTTATGAATTTATAACATTGTTGCGAGTGACCATTGATAACCAAATGTACTTTTTAGGTTACTAAATAGGTCACTCGCTTTTTATTTTTGAGGTATCTATATATGAAAAAAGTATTTAAGGATTCCCTAATATTTATAATGACCAAGTTGTTCTTGGATATGGGGTGATTTAGAGCACTCTAAAAAGGAAGAACAAAAAATTGGAGGAAGAAAACAAGCAACTCAGAGATCAGCTGAACGTCGCTTATGCAGATGTTAATAAAAAGTTATAGTCAATAGGAGTACCTTGCTCTCATTCTTCAATTATAGGGCCAGATTGTTGAATAACATGTTAAATTATATAGTGAAGATTGCGAAGGAATTCACTTAAACTAACGGGGGTTAATGGAATAAGAAGCAAAAAAGAACATACCTTTTATTAGGAGGTGTTGTTCTAATGAAAAAAAATATTGTTCTATGGGTTGTCTTAATTTGTTTTACATTAGTATGTGTTATACAGTTCATAAATTATCAAAATAATGATGAAGAGGTAAAAAGTAAAAATAACAATATAGATGAAGTTTTTAATGTTGGAGGTAAATCTGTAACGGAAGAAGCCCTGAATGAGTTTAAGGAAACTAATTTAAAATTAGCGTCTTTTATTAAAGAAAACAATTCCAATCCTGAAACACAAGTTTCAGAAATTCAGTTGGATACTAATAATTTCCCTAAAAGTATAATTTATATAGATGTATTGCCCAATAAATCGATAAATACAGAAGAAGTTAAGGAACATTATTTAAAAATTATTGAAAAGGCTAAATCTATGTCGTTATTGAATAAGGACGCTGAAATCGAAATTATTATAGAAACAGATGTAAAAAAGTAGAAATGTTAGATTAGTTGTTGTTGAACTAACGGGTGCGTTAGTTGAAGAAGCAGTAAGTGATATTATGAGTGAGGTTAGATTTTAGTTATTAAATTAAAGGGCACGATTGTGGAATAATTGTCTAATTTCTTCTACAACTAAACTGGTGCTTAGTAGAAGATCTTTGAGCTGTTCAGACGGCTCTTTTTTTATTCAACTAAATGAGCAGGTTATTTCGATAATAGTAAAGGATTTTCGTATAAGATTCTTGAATAAGTAGGTATAAATTCTAAGCCCTAGGAGGTACAAAATGGAGTTTTATAAATTTAGTAAAGATAGTGGTAAGATGATTTCTAATTTCAATTCAGACTTTGTTATGTCCCGTATTATCCAAATAGATAAGTCTGTTAACATAGGGTGTATGCACTTAGACAAAAAAGGCATTGTTGGCTACCATCAAGCAGTAGTACCTCAACTATTATTAATCTTAAATGGCGAAGGTTATGTCCGTAGTGAAAAAGACGAATACTTTAAAGTTAAATCAGGAGATGCAGTATTTTGGGAAAAACATGAATGGCATGAAACAAAATCCGATTTAGGATTGACTGCTATTGTCATTGAAAGCGAAGAATTAAATCCCTCGTTATTCATGCCATTAAAGAAATAGAATTTGTTCAAATTGCTTGGTATCAAAGCAAAAAGTAACCATGATAAAAAATATATAATTGCAATATTAACGGGAGATTTTAATTCAACAAACGGGCGCGATAGTTGATGAAGCGTCATTTTTCTTCAACTAACGGTTGTCTTAATAAAAGATACTTTTCAACAATCACCCTCACTACAAATTGTGGATAAGGTTTTTTAACAGTTCTACACTCTATTAATACAGGTTTGGGAAGGTTTTTAGTTTATATTGTGATATATAATAAGTTATCACGCTGAAAGAGAGAACTATAATATGATTACAGTTAAAAATGCTAAAGCTTGTTTAGAAAGGAAACTGGATTTTGAAAATGATACGGTAGCTACGATTTGGGAGAAATTCAAAGAATTTTGTAGAGAAGATATTCAGGGAGAAGAAGAAAAAGAAATCTTATTTGAATGTGGCATTTTTAAATTTACAGGAGAGAAAATGCTACACTTTGATTTTGTCCGCCAATTTACAAAGTATGAAGATGATGAGTATGAAGGAATGGAACAATTACATTGTGAATTTTTATTTGAATATACTAAAGAAGTAAAACGTTTAAAAGCTACAGAATGGTCAATGGATTATGAAAGTTTAGATGAACTTTTCGCCTCTGTAGAAGATTTAAAATCATTTCAAAAAGTACTTCAATTGACACCTATTAAACGTGATTTGTACCAAGAAGAAGTTTAAATATAAGCAGCAGAACCATACATTAGAGTTAACTATAAACAGTTAGCTCTTTTTTATGCACAAAAATAAAATGGACACCCTTTGAGAACCAGTATTATGGTAAACAAATTAAGTGAAATAAGGTAAATGTTAGCATTAATTACTTCGACTGTAAAGTATGATATATTTGTGAAGACTAATTAAATTTAAATGGGAAGGTTGGAAAATATGTATAAAGAAAAATTTGCTCACTCGCCTTGGGTCATTGGTATTTTGTTTGCTCTATGGTTTTTAATTATTCCACCAATTATAGGAATAGTTCTTATAATTAAAAGAAATAAAGAAATTAATAAATTTGAAACTTTTTGGACGGAGAATAATTTTGATCAGATTATAAACTCTCGAGAGCAAATAGAGCAGTTAAATGATGAAATACATAAGTTGTCTAAAAATAAAAAAGAAATAGAAAGACAACTGGATTCATTTAAACCAGTTACAGATGCTTTAGAAATAAGAACCGCTCTTAATAAGAAAATAGAAGAGTTAAATAATGAAAGTGCAATTTTATCTAAAAAAATTTCTGACAGTAATATGTTAATCGATTTGGAAAAATCTAAACAAGCAATAAATTATGATATCCAAAAATTAGAATCTAATAAATCCGCCATTAATGATGAAATCAATTCCCTTCAAAAGGAACTTTTCCTTTTTACTGAGGAACTTCAAATGCAATCATTTGGTTTCTATAACCCTAAATATGGCTTTGAAAACTCCGAAGCGTATCAAGCTAAATTAAATGAAATACGTCAGGAACAAAAGAAAATGGTCAAAGAAAAGACTGCCACCTCCCATCGTCTTGACTGGACAATCGGGGAAGACCGTAAGAAAGGGAAAGAGTTTATTCTTGATACTATCAAATTGATTTTAAGAGCATTTAATAATGAATGTGATAACATCATTACCAAAGTAAAGTACAACAACATTGAGGCAAGTGAACAGAGAATAAACAAACTTTATGAGGAGTTAAATAAGCTTACAGACATGCAACAAGTATCCATTACTAATGGATTTCTTAAACTGAAAATAGAAGAATTGTATCTAAAGTATGAGTTCGAGCAAAAGAAACAAGAAGAGAAAGAAGAACAAATGGAAATTAAAGAACGAATGCGTGAAGAGGCAAAAGCGCTAAAAGAACTAGAAAAAGCTAGAGAGAAAGTGGAGAAAGAAGAAAAACATTTTGAGCAGGCAATTGAAAAACTCCGAGCTCAAATGGCAGAAACGGATAAATCTAGACAGGCTAAATTAATTGAAAAACTTATGGAACTTGAAGCTAAGCTAGAAGAAACTAGAAAAACAAAAGAGGATGTATTGTATCGTGTTCAAAACACCAGAGCTGGCTATGTTTACATTATCTCTAATATCGGTTCTTTTGGAGAAGATGTGTTTAAAATTGGTATGACCCGCCGTTTAGAGCCTATGGATCGAGTAAAAGAGCTTGGGGATGCTTCAGTACCTTTCTTGTTTGATGTACATGGAATGATTTTCAGTGATGATGCACCCGCACTTGAAAACGCATTACATAAAGCTTTCACCGATAGACGCGTTAACAAAATTAATGAGCGTAAAGAATTTTTCAGAGTAACTCTTAGTGAAATTGAAGAAGTAGTGAAACGAAATCACAATAAGACAGTTGAGTTTACGAAACTAGCTAAAGCAGAGGAATATAGAAAAACAATAGCTATTGTAAAACAAGAAGTTCTAGAAGTTGTTTAATCAATTGAAATTTTGACTAAAGGGAGTGTTGATCCGGTTATGACGCTTACTTTATCACTAAAAATCAAGCAGAACTACAAGAAGAGTTCGTCAACTCTAATGTTAAAATAGTCCAGTCATTAGATAATACTGATTACAATAATAATGAATTTGTAGTTGAGGACATTGATGGAATATGGATAGCTTTTGGTTTTAAAATAGGCTAATTGGCAAAGTAGCTAGGAGCAAATAAATTGATGTATGATACGGTATTCTTAATAACTTAATTACATTCGGTAAATTAGGAGATGTAGTTACATTTCTTATTATGTATAACGGGATAGTTTAGGCTCTATTATAGAGTCTTTTTTTATTGGGGAAATTGATAAATAAGTACTTTCGCTTGTGATTCATTTTGCAGTTCTCGTTCATTCGAGCCTCTGTATAAATGAATTGTAGGTGGAGGTGCTTATTACTTTTAATCTAAAAAGAATGGAATGGAACAATTTATGGTTAGTGAGTTCTTCATGAAAAGGAGAGATATTGGTTGATCTTCAACTGTTCAGTATTCAAATTAAATTCCCATCCTTCTCTTTTACAGAGTTTGGTTGAATTTTCGGAAGGGTATACCAAAAAATTGTAAGGATATTTGCGTTACCCTTTATTGCCATTTACAATATAGTCAAAGATAGTCAAAGTCAAACGATGGAAATTATGTAATAAGGGTGGTGAAATTATTTTAGTGAGGAATTCTTAACTTTTCTAAATTTAAATGACCTCAAATGATAAAAGTAGTAAATGAAGGGATATTGTACATGATGAACAAAAGATATGTATCAGACTATATTACTACAGATGCCATATTAACATGGACTTGTGAAGACATTGTTACAATTTCTGCAGATACTGGATTAGGAAAATCGTACTTCATTATGAATACATTAGGTTCACTTGTTAAAGCAAAGAATCAACGTATTTTATTATTAGTACATCGTGACAACTGTAAGAACCAATTTGAACTCGATATCGCAAAATTAAAAATTGAAGGTATCATTGATGATAATTCAATTGACGTTGTTACTTATCAATCGATTGCAGCAAAAAACATCAATAAGAAGTTGTTTGATTTTAGCTTTAAGAAATATGATTATATTGTTTGTGATGAATATCAATACTTCATCGAGGATTCATCATTTAATCATACAACAGATATTGCTCTCAAAGCGATTATGAATCAATCCAATACGATTAGAATCTTTATTTCCGCAACGGATAAGTATATGAAATACTACTTTAAAGATTTTAAAAAAATTGGCATAAAAGAATTTACGCCACCAATTTCAAAAGGAGAATTTATTCAACAGTTAGAATTTTATTATAGCGATGATTTGGTGGAAAAATTCTTAGATTACGCAATTGAAAACAAGAAAAAATCAATCTTCTTCATTGATAATATTGATTTAGCTTTAAAGTTACATCAAAAATATCCTGTAGAAACTTTCTTTAATTGTTCTAAAGGAAAAAAAGAGTATCAGCATGTTGAAGAACAACAAATAAATGATATGCTTAAAAATAAAGGCTTTAATAAGCAAAACGTCGAAGGTAATATGGACTCTACTGAGGGGAAAATAGTATTAATATCAACATCTTGCCTTGATGCAGGGGTTACGATTTGGGACGATAATCTAAAAAATATTGTTTGTGATATTACTGATACGGACAAGATGGTTCAATGTGTTGGACGTAAACGACTAAGAGAAGATGAAAAAATCGTTCTGACACTTAAAGCATTCACAAACGAACAATTGGGAGGTATTCAGTCTAAATCACGTAATTTAGTACAAAAGCCATTGTATCTAATGGAAAATGGACAAGATGCCTATATCGAAAAATATGGGCGAGATGTAGATAAATCAAATATTGTATATATCACAAAAGATGATCAGAATAATACAATCCTTGAAGTAAATGAGATGCGGTATTTACATCATGTAATTAAAGAAAATGAAATGGTTCATATTAACAATAAATATGGTGACTTTAAAAATCGATACTGTGAATACATCAAAGATAAGTTTGGTGTTAATAGCTATGCAATTTATGAAGATAGATTGAGTAATTATGAACTAGCTGAATATCTAGAATCGTTACTTGGTAAAAGGTTGTTTAAAATAGAACAAAATGAATTAATAGATATGATTAATTACAAAGTAAATGGAGTTAAGAAAAAAAGTTATAATAAACTCAATGAAAGATTAGAGATGATTAATTCAAGCTATAGGATTAGACCTGGAAAATCAGGGAATAATCGATACTGGATTATAGAAAAAGTTTAAAATGGGACAATTTTGATGTAACCCTTATAATAAATGTTTACATTAAAATTGTCCCATTTGAAATCCGAAGAAAGATATGTAGAGGAAAGTAAAACTTGTTTTACTTTTCTCAAAGGTGCACTATCGCAGAATGCAGATAGTGTGCCTAATTAATTTGGGTTAATTAAGAGCTATCAGACAAATAATTCTGAGGGCTTTTTTATGTTGATAAGACTATAGGGATAATCCACTTATTGTTATTTATCGAGTGGACGACCTGTAATGACAATAGAATAATGTATATTTGCAACTGTTTGTTAATTTCATTTGCATAGCTAAAATCATCGTTTATTAATAAAAGATAACCAATTAATCGAACTGGTACGAAGACAAAAACGAAAAAGTAAATGTTCTCAAGTTGCGAAAAACTTGCTTTTCATAATTTGAGCTGGAGCAACATAGAATATATAAATAGTTAACAAAAAGGAGTGCAATATGTGGGCGAAATTGTAAATCTCCGAAAATTAAATGATGACATTCTAACAGAACGAGCCATTCAAACACAAATTGATAAGAAGCTAAAAATGTATGCTGGCGATTTCAACCGTTTTGAAGAATATTGCAATCAGCAAAAAAGATCAATCAGTTTTGACTCATTGGAGAAATACCTTTTCCACACAATACAATCCAGAAAAAAGCTTTCAACATTCAATCGTAGAGCTGCAGGCGTGAAGTATTATCTTATCAATCAATATGGCCTTCTCGAGACAGAACAGCAGACACATCGAATTGCACAACTTAGAAGTATGTACAACAATCAAGAATACAGTGAGCAAAAACTAATGCATGGCCAATCGGCGGAAGATAAGAATGAAGTAATGCATTTAATCGATAAGTTAGATACAAGAGCAAAAGCCATTGCATTGGTTAATTTGGTAACCGCTAATCGTCCTAGTGAAATGATCAGTTTACGAATAAAACATTTCAATTTGAAGAATAAATCAGTTTCTGTTTATATGACCAAACAAAAGGGATGGCACGTAAAACGATTAACGTTGAATTGTATTAATGCAATCCGTGCTTATATCGATAAATATCAGCTATCGGAGAATGATTATTTTGTTGGTAAGGTTGATAAACATGGTAATTTAACAAGTGTAAAAATCAGTGATACTGCTTATAGAAACACCATTCATCGATGGTTAGGCTTTTCCCCTTATACATTACGAAAAACTCAAATTACAGCTATGCATGAAGCAGGTGCTGATCTAGCTACAATTGCAACCCAAAGTGGCCATTCATCTCTTGAAACGATTAGTAAGCATTATCTTGAAATTCATAACACCACAATAGATAAATATTTGTAACGGCTACTCATTAATTTGAGTAGTCGTTATTTATTTAGAAACATTCATATAAAATAATAATTTTAAGTAATTGTTATACATGTCCAATTATCAATAGCTAATGTATTCGTAGACAAGCTTTAATTAGATTAGTATATTACTACTTTAAATTGACTCAATACGGAAATTTAACATTATATTTTTGTGTTAGGGGGAGCTGTAATTCCATATATTAGATTTTGATGGTTTGAATTAAGCCATTACCAGGCACACTCACACAGACTTTAAATACAAATGCAGATTTACCTTTGAACTGGTAACCGTGAGTACAAGAAGCATTCCAAAAATCAAGAAAGGATAAGCCAGAGATTATAAGTAATGGTTATTCTGCTTGTCACTCTTTAGGCTAAACTATCCTATTGTCCAGATATCCAGATCATGAGAATTATAAAGGGGTCACCCAGTCTTAAGTCATATATTTTCTATATGGAAATGCTTGAGAGTGGGACTGAGATGTTGGACAAGTATGATGTAATCAGTATGCTTAATTTTTTTTCCATACATACCATGGTAATTTATAATCCATTTTCTTACCTCGTTTACTATTTTTATCTGTTACTATCCAATTACCATCTTTCTTTTGTACTTTATAAATTACATTTGTACCATCAGAATTCTTAAAGAGTATATAACCTGTGTTGCCTTTTATAAAGGTTACATGCTTTTAGATAAATTCTCATGTCTAAATTGGATTTATTTCTATACATGTAATTTATATAGACACCACATAAATGGTATTGTAATATTTTAGTAATAAGAATAAATATTAACCTTTTTAATATACTGAAGGATTTACGTATTCAATGAAAGGAGAGGACTAGAAAGTGAAAAGATCAAATAAGTGGATTCTTTTAGGAATCGTAACAGGAACACTTCTTATAATTGGTTTTCAAAAGACTGATTTAATTAAACATAACCAGTCAAGTTCAGGAGCAAGACAACCACATATTACAATGGTTTCAAATACTAAAGTTACATACTACAAAACAACTTACAATGGAAAGGCTATTGCCACCAAAACCAATTCTATTTCAGTATCAGGAAAATACTTAGTATCTGCCAATGAGGTCTTAAAAAAAGCAGGAGCAACGGTATCGTACAATAGCAAAACCAAAACTTTCACTATCAAAGCAGGAAGTAAAACAACAACGCATAAAAAAGGTACAAACTATGCCTATGTCAACAAAAAGAAAACCACCCTCTCAACCAAATCAATGGTGCATAAAGGGATAACAATGGTTCCATACGATTTAGTCAGCAAAGCAACGACATCCAAAGTCACAGTCTCATCAGCAACCAAAACCATCAAAATTACCAAATCTGTAACATCAACACCTACAAGTCAAACCACACCTAAACTCTTATATCAAGGACATGACTACGGAGCAAGAAATAACGTGGAGTATATAAAAACAATAGACTATGTAAACAAATATATTGCTGACCATGCAAAAGATGGGCTCCCATTCGGTGGTGACTATCATAAATCATACGAAGCCTACTTCAAAGACGGAGTAAAAGCCCCTTCTGATATGAATTACAACATGTCCGACTATCAATATGGATTATACTTTGCTGAATTATGGGGTAAGGATTTTAGAGATAATAAAGTTCCTTATAATACAATTGTAAAGTTAGATGAAGTTGGGCGATTAGCACAAAATATTTTGTCAGATGCTAATTACAGAGTAACACATAAAGATAAATCAGTACGTTCAGCATATGACGTCTTTTATCGTCATGTAGGTGACTGTGATGCCACAGCTCACGTTCAACAAGTCATTTTTGACGAGTATGGCTTCACAACAAAGGTAGCCTACTTCCCATCTCATGCAGATTTACATGTTAAAGTAGGCAATCATTGGTATGCATTCAATTCAGGAGTATTTAGAAGTCAAGATTAACGGTCTTTAATCAAAACCCTCTTGTAAAAGAGGGTTTTTCTTTTACCCTCACACAACTAACCACCCCCTCACTCCACAATATCACCCATCTTCAACACTAGCAAATATTAGAAATAACCTTTGATAAAAATTTACATTAATATACAATGTGTAAAAGCATTAGTATAAATAAAGAAGGAGGAACTGAAATAGGAAAAGTCACGATGCTTAGGTACGCCGTAAAATTTATCCACTTCTTTATATTAAAGAAAATTTTATTCAGCTAACGGAACATGATTTAATACAAACACTGTCACTTGACTAGCGTTATTTTTATTGTCAAAAATAGCTGGAATTTATTAAAGGTAAACTCTTCCCCTTTGTCGAAATTTGACTTAAGTAACAATATTGGAGGAAGGTTTATTGGATTTAATGAAGTTAATTGAGAACATTCCTAATAGTACGTATGCTGCAACAGTATCATCGTTTATAATATATGCTGCAAAAATGACTATCAATAATTGGGGGTTAACGGAATTAGAAAGATTGAGGTTAAATAATTTTAAAAAGTTTCTAATTTTGGTCACTAAATATAGTTTTGTTAGCATGATCTTTGCAGTTATTGTCTTATTTATTTTAGCAAAATCAGATACAAAAAGTGCCACTGTAATATTATTGACAACGATATTTTGTTTTGTAGCTTTCTTAATTACTATGCTTATAGCAGAACGAGTATTTAAGTTTATTAGTTCAGTTTTATCATTCAAATACGATTATTATGCAATTGATGAGTCAGAAAATTTACTTTACAGGATTGTTAAGTTGAGCAGTAATAATAAGTTTCAAATAGAATCAAAAGGAATTGAGGGATTCATTGAAGTAGATGAATTAAACAACAATAGATAATTTAAGCTTGAATAATTATAAAAAGCCTTACTACAATATAGATGTAGCAAAGCTCTTTTGTGAAATTCATTATAAATCCTCTTATGTACTATTGAAAAGCCTTATTTCTAATGATTATAAACATTAGGATTACATATTTAACCCCTCAACCTAATGTGGAAGAGGGGAATCTTTTACTTTAAATTAAATACATACATGACAAATTAATCTTCAAATAATTCATTAGCTAGATCTTCAATTTCTTTAGCTAATTTGTTTTTTCCTTCATAATCAATTGAGATTTTTTCACCATTAAAAATTAACATATCACCAACTGTCACTTGTTCAGGTAATAGTGATTTTAGGATATCTGTTTTATAAGAAAATTTCCCTCTGTATCTGCTCAAAATAAGAATGATAGGCTACTTGTTTCAAATAATCAAAATTTTTCTATAAACCTAAAAAATTTTAAAAAGATACGGCTAAATACGAATTTCTACTGTCTAATAAGTATAGAAGAAAGAAAGGGGGCAATTATTCTGCCAAAAGAAACATCGATTTCAAAAAAAGACAAGGAAGTATTATTCTCGTTATTCCAGGAATATCAACAAGATATTTATCGAATGGCCTATACTTACGTAAAAAATAATGATGATGCTTTAGATGTAGTACAAGAAGTTGCTTATCGAGCCTTTAAGAATTTCGATACACTAAAAGAAATGAAGTATATTAAAACATGGTTGTTCAGAATCACAATAAATTGCTCTATAGATTGCTTAAGGAAGAATAACAAGATTATCATTGAATCTCACGACTTGGAAAAGCAGTGGGACGGTTCAGGTAAGGATCTAGATGTTCCTCTCAGCCTTTCATTACAAGATATTTTAGATGAGTTGGATATGACAGAGAAAACGGTAATCTTATTAAAGTATTATCAAGAATATACGTTTCAGGAAATTTCTTCTGTTATGTACTTGCCGTTAAGTACTGTTAAAACTATTACATATCGCGCTTTGACAAAACTCAAAAAAATTGTAAAGAAGGAGGATATCTATGGAGGATAATAATCAAATTCAAAAGAACTTAAATTCAATTAAAATTCCTAATGATCTAAATGAGAGGGTTATGAAAGGTTTTAAGCAAGCAGAGGATGAAATGATCAATCAATCGTTTAAGAAAAAGGGAACTTTTAAAAAGAAATTCATACTCGTGTCTTCTGCTGCCGTTTTGTTTATAGGGCTTTTTATCGGTTCTACTTTTGTCTCACCAGCAATGGCTACAATCGCCTCCAAAATCCCCTTGTTCAATACAGTTTTTAATAGAGGGACAATTGATGACGCATTAACTAAATATCTGACGGAACAAGGATTTGAAGTAATAAGCATTTCCCAAGATTATAAGCAGCACACGCTCTTAATATCTATTGATTCTAAACAATATGCTCAGCAAAAGAAAGAAGTAGAGCAGACCGCAAAACAATATCTACATCAGGAAGGATACAACAAAATTAACATTAAGGTAAAAAGATATACAGGAGAAATAGTACTTGAGAACATAAAGGAATATCCTTTAGAAAATAAAGATTTTCTCTTTGAAATTAGGAAACAAATGAAGGAAGCTGGATTCAATTTAACGTACAATCAGTTCATGATAAAACCGAAACCAGCTGAATTGACGTTATTAATTCCTGAAAGTGACTATAACACAAGAAAAGATGAAATCATTCGTATTGTGAAAGAAGCTGGTGAGGCTTATGATGTAGGGGATTTTAAAATATCATTTGAGACATTTACTTTTGATCAACGTGAACGGAACTCTAGATGGATGAGTATTATTAGTACTCTTAATGAAGTGTTGCTTAATAATGAAGAATATTCCATTAAATCCTTTGGTTATTCTGTTAAAGACAAGGTTAAATTATATGTTCAATTAAACATTCGGGCAGGAGATTCAAGAGCAAAAGAAAAAGCTAAAATTATAGAACAAGTCATTCATGAATTTCTCTCTTCTCAGGAAATAAGAAAAACGATTAAAGACGACCAGTATCAAATTGAAATAACAAGTAAAGATAATAAAAAAATGAATTAAAAACAAGATAAGGAAATATCTATAAAATGGTATATCTTATAAATGTTAGAAAGTATATCTTAATTTATACCTTTTTCTTCATAATGAGAAAATAGAACAAATACTTATAAAAAGGAGAATGTTATTGAAGAGAAAAATAATTTCATCCATATTAATTACTACTTTTTTAACTGGATGCGATACACATCCAATAGTCCAACCCGAAGGTAAAGTTGTTGTAGATAATAAAAATTATACAATGATTGGAAGTGATTACTCATGGAAAGAAAATAAAGTGGAAGTAAATACATTAAGTTCTCCAGATATAAATGAATTAGCGGATCAATTCCAAACAATAGAAGTAAAAAAAGGAGATACAATAAAACTTGAAATTGAAAGAAATCCTTCTGCCATAACAGCTATTAAATATAATGAAGATGGTACAAGTGAAAATGTTGAAATTAAAGATAATAAAATAACCATGCCACAGGGGGATGGATATTATATTTATAAACTTAAAACAACATGGGATAAGGGAAAAGAAACTTTTGTATTTGACGTTACGGTAAATTAAACATAAAGTGACCTAAAAGATAGGTGCGTGACTTTCGTAATTTGAGCTTTTTTAAACTTTTAATTTAAAGGAGTAATTATTATTTATGAAAAGAAGAGATTTTTTAATTTTAGCTTGGTTCATTTCGATAGTTTTAATCGTGATGTGTTGCGCTATGATTTTTATTTGTTTTGAATTAGTTAAATTTAATGATACTTTCCAAACATTAAAACATAATTTTGATAGTTTAAGTAGTTCCCTTATGAATAAGTAGATTGGGAGAGTTGAATTTGAAAAAAGTATTAGTATCAATAAGTAGCATGATTATTTGTTGTAGTCTTTTTAAAAAGAAGAATTAATCTGGATTACGTCGATTGCACTTGATTTTGACATAATTCCTCCCATTAAGAAGGTATGTTCTGCATCTACCGAAAATTCATCAAATACATTTCTTAAAGTAACTTGCTCCGCTATCAGTACATGAAAAACCTGCAATGTATTTACAAAATAACATTATAGATTTCGCCAGTTTAATTCAAGCGGAAATCTACTTTGATTTATATATATGTAGTTAAGAAAATTAGTAGTTTTCTTGTTTAACTAAAAGGATGCTTCGATTAAAGAAACTTGATTCAAAATTAACCCCTCAACCTAATGTGGAAGAGGGGATTTTTTATTACATTCGTTTTTTAATAACATGAACACCAATGTCAATTATGGCTCCAACAACCCTAACAGTTAACATATAAATCACAAATGAAGATATAGTACCCATTATGGTTGCACCGCCTTTCCAGATGCTTCAAGGATTTTTAACAATAATGGTGACATCTGGATCAACACATAACCCAATCCGGCATTCATCATTAAACCATAAGCCTTTTCCTTTTGACCTAACATAATGAAGAAACAAGCCCCGACAAGTATTACAGATGCAATAGGTAGTGCAAGTGCCACCAGAATATCAATGATTGGGTCCATAATTGTTGCGAATGTACTTAATGCCATTTGTCCGTTTAATTCTCCAGCTTTTTCTGTAAAGGCGTTAACAGGGATAGTGTTAACCATCGTATGAGTTACTCCACCCACACTATCTACATTGCTTACAACTTCTTTTACAGGTGATTCAGCAATTCTTTGTAGACTATTCCAAGCAACTAATCCAATACTAGCTACAGTTGGTACGCACATTGCTATTGCTAGACTTTTCTTAGTAGCGTACTTTTCTTGTTCACTGTAATCTGTCCATTCTGATTCAGGCACAACCTCAACTTTATTCCTCTTAAAAAACATTTACATACCTCCTTATTGTTTAATTTCATCATAGGTAAATACTTGCACTACTGGCAAACCTTCACACGCTTCTTTCAACTGCATCCTTCTTAATTCAGTAGTAGTGACCCATACCAGAGTAGGGAAGTGACTAAGTTTTTCAGCGAGTAAACCATTATTTAATAACTCTTCATAGCGTTTAACCTTTGCACGATTTTCAGACATTGATTGTAAATTATCCACTTCTAAAAAGTGTGTAGTATGTATACGAGAGTACATAGCATCTACAATTACGGACGTATCTCCATCACTAACCTTGATTTCGTTTTTCCAATCACTAGGGCAACTATTGTAAAAGTAAAACTCATTCCTCATGATATAATGCTGTACATTGCTACTTTTCTTGCGTACCTTTTCACACCCTACATATTCTCGACCTAGCTTACTTAAATAATAAATCGATTGTTTGCCATCTTTAATCGACATTAAATAATCTGATAGATTACTCAATACTCTATTTGCATTTCTTTTTTTACCTAATCCAAAATAATAACGTAGTTGGTCACGTGTCAAAAAATCAAACTTCTTCAAAAGTAACAGTATCGATTCTTGCCTTTGTGATAACTGTTTCATTTTTAATAACATCATGAACCTCCTCTTGTTCAATAACTCGAATATGAGGTTTAATTGTTTCCTCTATATTGTTTGAGGTGATCATAGGAGTTTGAACAATCTCTCGTTTATCAGCTGCTTGATAAATAGCTCTACCTCTAATTTGTGGAAGGAGTTCAGCTCCAGTTTCATCAAGCACCACACGACTAGCAATTTGCGATTGAACTCTAAATGAAAGTTTTGCATCTGAATTTTGTTTAACCTGCCTTGGGATTACATCTCCAGTTGGATATTGTGTAGCTACAATTAATCTAAAACCTAATCCGGCACCAATACGCGATATTTGCGACATGATTCTTTGACATTCTTGTTTAAGTTTCTTTTCGTCTGATGTAACAGCTTCACTAGGATTAAGTTCTCCTACTTCATCCACAATGATAAAATAACGTTCTTTTATTCCAGCTTGTTGCACATTCTTCTTACCTTTTGCTTTGATTTTTTGTTGTATATCTATCATACGTTCATAAGCAATTTTTAACGTTTCAAGAGCTTCCTCTGGCTCATATGCAATCGATTCAGTTTGCTTAATACATTCATAATCGCAAAGTTCCACACCACCTTTTAAATCAATGAGAAACAATTTCAAATTATCTGGTTCACTCTGCAATAAGCTGTTGATAATACAATTAATAAAATTACTTTTTCCGTATCGTGTAGCCCCTCCTAAAGTTAAATGAGGGATTTTTTCAAAGTCATGATATTTTAAAGCGTTTTTATCACGAATTATACCCACTAGTACTTTCCATTGTGTTCCTGGCTGATAAGGTATCTGTTTTGGCAAAGGCTCATTGTAAACTCGAACAATTAATAAACCGTCAAAGTCCAATTCAATTTCTTTTGATTCAGCTAGTTTTTTCTTCCAAAGTGATCTAAGTGAGTTTACAACCCCATCATTAAAATTAAGTGAGTTTAAATCATTGAATGTGATTCGCTTACTTCTGTTTTTTAATCCATCTGCAATAGCATTTTGCTTAGAAAGGTAATCATCAAAACTTCTTCCTAAAGGAATTCGATACTTATACTCCCATCCCCAATCATGTTGCTTTTTTGAGACAAGTTGAGTAGTTAAAGTGTCTTTCCCATCCTTCACATTTAAACCGCTCAAAGAAATAATCCGTTGAATTTTTCCACTATCGTTTTCAGTTAAATTTTGTTTCTTCAAAAAAGCTTTTAACGCAATTCCACCAAATAAAGTTGTTGTTACAAATTCAAAGATCATTCAACATCTCCTTTCAAATGATTTACGCCACGGTTGATATCTTACAAAGTAAGAGTTGCAGCAAATGGGAATGTCTAAAAATGATGATGAAGTATTGAAAATAAAGGATTTTTAATATGCCCAGTAGAAGTAGTCGGGGAGCATTTGCATAGGTAGTAGAGTGAGTAGATGGGTGGGTAGTTGCCTTGGTAGTATTAATGTATTGCACTTAACGTAAGAAAATATCTTGTCCAATAAAAAAATGTTGCATTTAAGATAAAAATAAGAGGGGAGAATGTGGATGAACAATCGGGAAATCAATATAAAATTGTACCAGCTATTAATTGAACATAAAATGACGTATCAAGATCTCGCAGATAAAACAGGATTGTCCACTCGTACAATTTCTACCTTAGTAAATAATAAAATGGAACGAATACCGAAATCAGCATTAACAAAAATTGCGGATGTATTTGAATTAGATGATATACGTGATCTAATCAACTTCAAAAATGAATAACTTGTAAAAAGAGCATTCTAGAGCATTCTTCTATAAAGAGAAAATTTGAATAATTGTTTGGAATAAGCTAGAGAATTACTTGATAAAATATATGGCGATATGAAGATAAGCGATTAGATTATGCTTTTGATGTATATAAGGTTGTAAAAGATGCTTTAGATGCATAGATAAAAAGGTATTTAACGATGAAAAAAGAATATGTTATTTGGAAAATAATCACTTAAAGGGGAAATTTGAATGGATAATAGGTTCAATGTTTTCGTAAATGATAATGCAGATTACTATGAGAGAAAATGGAGAAAAAAATATAGTTGGAACTGGGCTGCATTTTTCTTAGGTTATTTTTGGCTTGGATATAGAAGGATGTATCGAGTTTTGTTGTCAATTGTAGTAATTCAAATGGTAATTGGATTACTATTTTCACAAGCAAATAGTGATGCTTATGATAATATCATAAGATTTATAACTTTTATTACAGGGATATTCTTGGGGGTATATGGAAATAAATTATATAAAAATAAAGCTGAAAAAACGATTGTACATGTTGGAAATTTTAAATTAAATGAACAAGATGAGCTTAGAGAAATCGAGCAACGCGGAGGGACTAGTATTGGTGGAATATTCTTAGCTATAGGAATAATGTTCGCTTCAGCGATAATTGAAGTTATGATTATTGCTTCTATTTTGAACTTATAGATGGATTGTTTCAATTTAAAAATGTGGAGTTATGGTGGTTGATTTAAGAGTGCAAAATAGACTAAGTTAGATTTATGGTGCGTATGACCAATGGCATGAAAAGCCTAATCGCAAAAATACTTGAATTAACAGTCGGTTTCAAAAAAGAATAGCTTGTACATAAAAAAGACCGTTCTTCCACAATTGGATAGAGCGGTTTTTAACTGTCATTTTCCTACCTGATTAATAAGTAAAATCTGCTTGAACTTGAAATATTCTTAAGGACATGCCCTACTAAGAAGTATTATTTAAGAAAATTGTTTTTTTTATATCAGATTTTCAAGCGTACTTACTTAAAGAGTTATAAAATATCTTAATTAAATATTTTAATTTTCTATATATGTATTATTTGTAATAAATTCAACATATAGTTAAAAATAACTACTATGTTTAGAAGGAGATGAATTCGTATTCAACAATTTAAGTCATTATATTTTTTGTTATCCATTCTATCATTATCATTGTTCTTATTTGCTTGTAATTCAGAAGGTCTTGAAGATGATACTATTCCAGTGTCAAAAGATAGTACATCTCAAGATTCACAGGGTTCAAATCAATCCTTAGATGACACTACAACTGAATCAAATAAAGACTTAACAAACTATCCAGAGGGGGTTCAAAGTGGTACAATCTCACCTGAATTTTATGATGAGGTAGCAAAGTTTGTAGAAACTGAGCTTGGTGATTACTCTAAACAAATTGCTGAGGAAATGGATAAATATAAAAATAACTCAGCTTATTTCTCAGATCAAAAGGAAAAGGATTATTTATATCAATTAGCAAACAAAGCAAATAACAATCTTTTAACTATCTATTTTCATCCTAAATCAACAGAAGATAAAATGCTTTATGATGCACTAATGGAATACAGAAGTAGTAGAACAAAAGCATATGAGAAATTAAAACAATTTGCAGAAGGTAAAGACAACGCAGGAATAGCTTTATATAAATTGGAATCACGAACTACTTACGAGAAGCTAAATGAAGTTACTAAACTAATTATGGAATTTAAACTGAATGATTTGAAATAGTTTTTGTTGAAAATTGATTTTTGCGGATAATCAAATAATTAAAACTATGGTGGGCAAAATTGATAAAGATAAAAATAAGATTGTATTACGTATAAATGGAGGAGTTTATAAATGAATAATATTGAACAACAAAGAAATGAGAATAGTAACAATAATCATGGCTCCCAATCTAGTGATAATGAAGCAAAATATAATTGGGGAATTGGGTCGGGAATTTTAGGATTGATGATTTCATTAGGGATGGGTTTTTATAAAATGTTCGTTTATACAAATAACAATGATGAAGATTCATATATAAGTGATGCTACTGATAGTGTAAATGCTTATGTAGGTGGTGATGCATACAATTATATTATTAATGCTTCATATTCAACAGGATATTTTATACTAGCATTAGTTAGTATGGTTTTTCTTTGTACAATGCTAATTCTAAAACGATTAGATAAATAAATAATATTTTATTGATTGAGAAACCTATTTAGTTAATCTATTTTAAGTAGTAATTTATATTAAAAGTTTGCTTTTAAAAAGCTTATTTGGTAATATACTTGCATAAGTATGGAACTAGTGACTAACCAACCATACAACATATAACCAATAAACTTATCAATTTTAAAGTTATTTTAAGCCATTTTATTAGGTCAACTTATTTCCTCCGTGAGGCGATTCAAATGGTCTATTTGGACGTAGAACTGCTTGGATCAATCACAAAGGTGTTATACCCAGACATTGCAAAAAAATTCGATACAACGCCTTCTAGAGTGGAACGTGCGATTCGCCATGCCATCGAAGTCGCATGGAACCGTGGAAACTATGAATCTATCTCGAAAATGTTTGGCTACACAGTCCATCATCTAAAATCAAAACCAACAAATTCTGAGTTCATCGCCATGATTGCTGATAAGATTCGTATTGAAATGGTTGCGGTTTAAGCTTGATTTAACGCGGTTTTTCACGTAGGCTTCACGCACTTATACCCGATAAACTTATTATATATAGCAATAAATACAATATTATCGTATACGCTTAATTTTACAATTTATCTGTTGTAGGAGGAGGCGTTTTTTTATTGTGAAAATGACTGATTTTGAATCAGATATTGACATGAACAGACGGTTAGATTATTTGCACGCTATATGGAAGAAAAGTACGAAATTACGGATTCCAAGAAAGTAGGAGTATTTTCTTCGGGTTGTAGGTAGTTTCCCTTTATGATAACGCTATGTTTTTTTTGTTTTAATTCCTTTTTTCTTAGCATTATTATATAGCTGAGCTTCTGTTTTTTCTTTTTCTGAGGTTTTGGTTTCGACTTTGGTTTAAAGATTGGAAATAGTCCTTTTACCTCTGCACTAGTATTATTAATAGTAAGAGAAAGAGAGAGCATTTCCTTTTCTTTTTTATGTACGGGGGCACAGATGTTAAAAAGATTGCTAATGCAATTATTCATCCAAGGACCTTTATAAAGAGGGGAAATTAAATACAAGAAGGTTACTATGGGAAAAGTGGTAAAGCTGATGCAGACATACATTATACAAATCACGGTAACCCTAAAAAGCATCCTAAAGTACCTCATCGACATAAATGGGGATATGATTCTAAATGGAAATGGGCACCTGGTAAGGGATACTTAAAACAATTAAAGGAAAGAGGTGAAAAAAGTGAACGAAAAAGAGTGGAAAGAATTTAAAAAAGGAATAGTAGATGAAGAACAAGAATTAAACTTTTTTTATAAATCTGAAGAATGGTGGATAAGCCGACTATATGGAGAAGAAAAAAGTTATTTATTAACACGTTCTAAAGATTCACATACGCAAGAATTTCGAACAGCAGATGAATTATTTGCGAATGGGATTATTAATGGAAAAAAATTTATTGAAAGAGTACCTGATTTAGAATGGTGATTAATATAATACTAGATATAATCAAAAAGAAGTAATATACTAGTTTGGATAAATTCTAGTTACTGCCTTGCGGTAAGACTTAGATGGATGATACTACACTGGATTAATCTTAGAATATGTAGTACCGTTCATCTTTTCTATTTTTATATAGCGAGGAGAGGATAAATAAATAAAGAGAAGAAACGATAGAGTAGAACAAAACGTGTTTAATTTAATGATGTCTAAAGCAAAAAATGATAGAGAAAAAGAAGGCTTTGAACAGATGATTCGTAAGATGTTATGCTTACGAAAATACGAGAGATTAGATTGACAAATATTTAATGTTCCAAAAATTGTTACGCCTATTAAATATATAATGTAGTACAATAGTTTTGAGTCACGACATAGACTCGGTCTGTTCAAAAGGGGAGGTCAATTTATTTTGACCTTCTCTTTTTTATATCGTTTTCTGGAAAATAATTTATTTTAATGTAATATATAACCGAAAAATTATTTAATAGGAGGTGGACGTATGAAAGATAGTGAGAAGATAATCTATTGTTACAACTGTCAGTCACATACTATCTATTGTAATGTTTAAGTAAGGTATTTGATTATACTTTTAAAATGAATGTTGTTTTAATAATTAAAAAAAGCTCATATAAAGTAAAATAACTTTTATGAGCTTAAAAATATGTCACAATGGATTTTAATCACCAAGAAGTATTATATACTTTCCATCTTGATTTTGAATTTGCTTTAGATAGATAAATCTTTTGCTCAACATTTGCATACATTGCATCAGAGTATTTTTGTGCAACTAGTAAATATTCTTTACCATTCTTTTCATAGTAGGTAATTCTAGGATTTCCAGCGTTATACTCAATCTGTTTTTTCTTATCCCAAGTAATTCCGTACATGATAACATATGCTGGAAAATCTGTTGCATTCCATCCGTATAATGCATTTCCATATTTGTCTTTTTCATATGTAACAAGGTCATATTTATAAAATTTATTAATTAAGGAGTCTGTAAATCCTGCAGATAAAATAGAATGAATTTGTTTTTTTGTATAAGTTTTAGTAAGACTATTTTGTATTTTAATAACTCTATCGATAATTTTCTTTGCAGTATGTTGTGACATCTTTTTATAGTATCTTAAATATTCATTGGAAACATAGCGTTTTTTGTTATTAAAATTAATCTTAGCCCAGCCATTTTTTGTGACTGAATAAACTGTTACTTTAGACTTGTTTTTTAATGAACCAACAATCTTATTTGTTTTACTTGCTCCACTTCTTACATTTAAAACTACTCCCGAAGGAATGTCTACATAAGCAACTTTCGTACTAGCAGCTTGAACATTTGAAGTCGATGTGAATGAAAAAATAATTGGAATTACTAGAATGATGGCTAATAAACTTTTGATTACCTTATTCTTTATCATTATTTTCCTCCTTTATATTTATGGTACAATAATATCATTAGGATGAAATTTTTGTAAATATATAATTACATAGGACTATCGAAAATTATAAGTATAATTATCTATTAACTTTTAGTGTAAAAGTTATGTCTAGGTGTTACCTTGCCTTTTGAATTTAGCATTATATTTTTGAATAGGGGATACAATTCCATAAGTTTGATCTTAGCGGATTAAATTAACTGGTTCCACATACACTCATATAATGTTCTTATGGAAATTTACTTATAAGAATGCTAAAAAGTAAGGGAATCTAAATTAATTCTTTCATTCTTACTATAATTAGTTTAATTTCATATTTTTAGTTTGAATGTAACGTGGTGAAATATTATTTAAATGTATCTATTGATGTGTTTAAAAGAAGGAGACGAATGTATTTTGAACGGAAGAACAATACAAATTTTTTTGCCTTTTGGCTCTCCAAGAGGTATTAAAATAGCTGAAATAACAAATAGAACGGTACAAGCAATATATATTCCAAGAAATCAGTTAGAAGATGCAAAAGAACGTTCAGAAGTAACCAATGTTGGGGTGTATTTTCTTTTCGGACAAGGAGAGGATGATGCATTGCCTAGAGTTTATATTGGGGAAGCAGAAAATTGTTTTGAACGACTTAAACAACATAATCGTGAAAAAGATTTTTGGGAGACAGCGATTGTCTTTGTTACTAATAATAATCAAAATCAGTTTACAAAGACAGATGCAAAGTTTTTAGAACGCTTATCATTTGAAAAAGCTCAAGAAGTAAATCGTTACATACTGAATCAAACTGTACCGGCAAGCTCGTTTGTACCTGAATGGAGACAGGCGGATTTATATGATATTTTTGAAACAATCAAAATACTGTTATCAACTCTTGGATATAGATTATTTGATGAAATGAGAAATACAAAAATTACAGATGATCCTCAAATACAAAAAAATGAAATATTTTATTGTAAAGGTAAGGGACTTAAAGCAATTGGTGAGTATGGTGAAGAAGGTTTTGTTATTTATAAAGGTTCTCAAATGTCAAAGAATACTTCAAATAGTATTCACAATTACCTAATAACAACTAGAGAAGCATTAAAAAATGACAAAATTGTTGAAGAAGATGGCGAAGCATTTATTTTTATAAAAGACTATCCATTTAATTCACCAAGTCAGGCTGCAGCAATTATACTTGGTAGGAATGCTAACGGGTGGATTGAATGGAAAAATATTGATGGATATACTCTTGATCAACTTAAAAGAAAAGGAGTTTAATAATAAAGATACATGCTCTTATTGTCGAACGTTATATTTAGGCATAGTGTATCCTAATCAGTTAAAATAATCCTTTTAAGTCCAAGCTACGTTAGTTAATTCATGATTAAGATATATACTACTTATAATATGAATAAATGTAGTTTATTCAATTGAATTGGCAATTTCAACTAATACTTCAGGTGTGACTATATCTGAAATGCTTTGATCAACCCTTAACATATACTGCCAATTATCTTGTTCAAAAACAAGTGTATTAAAACCACTTCTGTTACTATATGTTGCATTTTCACCATTCTTTAGATCGAAGGTTTTTACTACGTATTTTTCTCTAATGGGTATTTTATGTTTAATCGGCCGAACCCAAATCGTATAGTGATGATTGGTCAATTTCTCATTTAGATATTCCACTTCAAATGAATTATTAATACCATCCTCATACTTGTTAAATCTCCCAAAAGAATGAGTAAAGCTAATCGGAGGTAATTTATATGGCAGCTTTAGCCTTTGGTTATAATGTTGCTCCAATTCATATAGCGCATCTCCAATATTTTGATATCCTATTTCAAGATATAACGTTTCAAAGGGGTGAGATTCATTTGTAATTGCGGTTACCTTTAAAAATGAAAACAAACAGAAAGAACATAAAGAGAATATAAAAACAGAACGTGCAAGAAACTTCATTTTTTACACCTCAAGTTTCGTTTTAAGTGTATTATGCCCATTACCATTCATACTATTAATTGAACGAAACTAAGGGAATCATAGAGGACATTTCCTGATAAATAAAAAGGTTTCTTTTAATAATGGTGAAGTAGTTAATGATGTGTCGCCTAATCAGTATGTAACTAACTTATTTAATAACATGGCATGTATTGTTGAAGAAGGGGGAATTATGAGGAACATCATTTTAATTGTCATTTCTTTCGTATTCTTAGGAACAACTGTAGGTTGTGAAAGTATTGAAAAAAAGGAAAGTTGGACAGTAAGCTCAACTTTTACATTGCCCGTTACCTTTGGCGATGGAACAGAAGGTGAGTATTTGTTGATTGGTAAAGAAGGGAAAGTTGGTTTTTTGGTTGGTTCGGGTAAAAAAGGAGAAGCAGTAGCATTACCGATGATCGCAAACAAAGTTAATAAGTATATGTGGCATTTTTGGGGAGATAAGAATACGCTCAGTGGTGATTTTAAAGTAGTTGGCATTGACGAAAAGGGGAAAGAACATCGCGTATTGATAGTGGGAAATGATAAAGTATGGGGTTACGCTTCTGATGGTTCTATTAGTCCAATTAATGGTGCTGATTCCCATTACCCAGCGAATATGGTATTCCCGACAAGTGGATTATGGAAATTAGCAATTTATTTTAATGAAAAATTGTTTGATGAAATTGTTATAAAAGTTGAAGATAGTTAACAAAAAATATATACCAGGTGATGATATCCAAAAAATTGACTGTAAAGAACAAAGCATTCTTTATGACTAGAAGGGTCACAGTTTAGTAGAACATCTGTGAATTATTTTAGAAAGGAATGATAAAGAAAAATCAGATTCATCAACAATGATGATATTCTAATAAATGATGCACTGATAAGTTTATTGTGGCAACACAACCATTGACTTTGAGGTGTATTTTTTTGAGATTAGAATTAAATTACAGCAAAATTCGAAATCATTTTATAAACGATTTATTATAAAAGTGTATAAATTATACTTTAAAATGAAATTGTAAGAATCTATTGAAGGCAGGTGAAAATTAAACATGAAAGTATTAATAGTAGATGATGAAGAAAAGATTACGACTGTATTAGCCTCTTATTTTGAAAATAATGGGGATAGCACTTATATTGCACATACGGGCCAATCAGCCATTCAAATTGTTGATGAGATACCTCTTGATATGATTATTTTAGATTTAATGCTACCAGACATGGCAGGAGAGGATATTTGTCAATATGTAAAAATAAATTATGACATCCCTGTGATCATGTTAACGGCTAAAATCTCAATTGATGACAAATTAAAGGGATTTGAGATAGGTGCGGATGATTATGTTGTAAAACCGTTTCATCCTAAGGAAATAATTGTGAGAGCAGAGCGATTATTACCTGATACTCATAAAGAGAAAATTATTCAATATGGGCAGCTAGAAATTTACAAAAATGAGAGAAGAATATTATTGAATCATGAACGTATTCAGCTTACGCAGCATGAATTTAATATCTTACTGTTATTGATCGAAAACCCGAAAAAAGTATTTAGTAGGGATGATATTATCAAAAAAGTGTTTGGATTTGATACGGATATAAATCCCCGGGTTGTTGACCAACATATTAAGAATATACGTAAAAAAATTAAGGATAATTATATACAAACTGTTTTCGGCCTAGGATACAAGATGAATGAAAAGGTTGAGGAAAATGAAATTTAACGTCAAAGTTGCATTTATCATAGCGATTTTCACTTTAAGTATGCTTTTAATTATTACGGGGATTTTGCTTTATAAGGGTCATGAGCATTTAATGATGCTTCACATTACAGATTCTAAAGAAGTGATACACCATTTTGATATGGCATTAAGGGAAACTGCCTTTTGGTCTATTGCATTATTACTAATAGTCATATCAATTTCTAGTTTATTAATTGCACGGGCATTGGCAAGACCCATTCAGGAAATGAATAAGTTTGCTCTTTTACTTGTTCGTGGGGATCGTAACTTAAAAATAGAATATACAGTAGATGATCAAATTGGCCAATTAGGTCAATCATTAGTAAAACTCGATGAAACATTAAGAACCTATGAAATACGTAGAAAAGAAATGACACAGGATCTTGCACATGAAATACGAAATCCGCTGGCATCGATTAAAAGTTATTTGAGTGCCTTTGAAGATGGTGTTTGGATGGCTACTCCAGAACGCTTGCAGGCTTGTGTTGAGGAAATTGATCGACTGATAATGCTTGTTGGTGAATTAGATACATTAAATGATATTAATAACCCAACATTTAAAGTTGTGAAAAAAGAACAGTCTATAGCAAATCTAATCGAGAAATCGGTATTAGCGATAGCCAGTGAATTACTTGAAAAAGAAATACAGCTAGAATTGGATTTAGATCAAACAATCTGTGCTAAAGTTGACGAGCTTAGGTTAAATCAAATTCTTCATAATGTTATAAAAAACGCAATGTACCATGTAAAAAAAGAAGGATCTATTTCCATTAAATTGTATAAAGAAAAAAGCTATTTTACGATTCTGATACATGATAATGGAGTAGGAATGGACAAAGAAACAAGTCAAAAACTATTTGATCGAAATTATCGGGGAAAAAATCGCTATGCTGGCAGTGGAATTGGGATGACAATCACCAAAAAACTTGTTGAGGCACATGAAGGTACAATTTCGGTAAAAAGTCATATAAACAAAGGAACAACTTTTTTTATAAAATTCCCACGTTCTACATAATTTCTACACATCTGTTTTGTATGATGATTGCGAAAGGACGTGTAGAAATATGAAGAAAGTAGCGATTGCGAGTATTCTTGTTAGTCTTGGGTTACTTGGAGCTTGTAGTCAAAGTAATGGAGATTCATCCTCTAATCAGAAAATGAATGGGATGAATCATTCTATGAATATGGATGGCATGAATCAATCATCTATGAATATGAGTGGTATGGATCACTCCTCTATGAATATGGGCCACCAATCAATGACAGCATTAAAAAGTAGTCTTGGCAAAAATGAATTAACGTTTCCCCATCTTTTAAAACCAGATCAAAAGAATAACAATTCCATTTCTTATACCATTCGAGCTCAACAAGGTACTTCAGAAATATTTAATGGCATTAAAACAAAAACGTACGGTTATAATGGGAATTTTTTAGGGCCAGTTATTCGAGTAGAAAAAGGAATGAATGTCACCATTCATTTAGTAAACGATTTAAAAGAAGACACAACTTTTCATTGGCATGGACTTGAAATTCCCGGTAACGAAGACGGGGGACCACATAAAGTGTTAAAGCCAGGAGAAACAGAAACCATTCATTTTACAGTTAAGCAAGATGCAGCTACACTCTGGTTTCACCCACATCCAATGCATGAAACTGGAAAACAAGTATTTATGGGCTTAGCAGGATTGCTCTATATCGACGATAAAGAAAGTGAAAAATTGAATATTCCAAAATCCTATGGACAAGACGATTTTCCAATTATTCTGCAAGATAAAACATTTACAAAAGACAAACAACTAGATTATGACAAAGTATTGAATGAAGATGGAACGACAGGTGATACTCTTTTAATTAATGGGGTTGTAGATCCAAAACTAACCGTTGAACGTCAAAAAGTACGTTTACGTATTTTAAATGGTTCGAATATGAGAACTTATAAACTCCATTTTGATAATGATATGGAATTCCAACAAATTGCAAGTGATGGAGGTTTTTTAAATGAGCCTACTAAAACAAAAGAGATTGAAGTTGCACCAGCAGAAAGAGCTGAAGTGATTGTAGACTTAGCAAAAGTGACAGGAAAAGAAGTTTCACTAGTAAATGAAGAAAACAAAACGATTTTGCCGATACATTTAAAAGGAACGAGCGAAAAATCTAATAAAATGATCACACCATTAAATCACCTTAGAATTTCCGATGAAGTGAAGAATAAAAAAGTCACAAAAACAATCAAATTGGCTGGCATGGGGAAAAATGTGACCATTAATAATAAGAAGTTTGACCCAAATCGAATAGATTTTACACAAAAACAAAATGAAACAGAAGTTTGGGAAATAGAAAATGTAAATGACGCAATGGGAGGAATGAACCACCCATTCCACATTCATGGCACACAATTCCAAGTTATATCAATAGATGGTAAAGAGCCACCAGCTAATTTATCAGGGTTAAAAGATACGATTTCGTTAAAACCTGGACAAAAGGCAAAAATTGCTGTTAAGTTTACACAAAAAGGAATCTATATGTTCCATTGCCATATTCTTGAACATGAAGACAATGGCATGATGGGACAAATTAAAGTAGAATAAAAATATACAAAGAAATACAAAGATATAAGCTATTTTGAGTATTCATATTCAAAATAGCTTATTTTTATTTATTACATAAAGCAATCACTTTAATGGTTACTATCAAATAGATAATTTACTATATTAAAATATCGAAATTCTTGGAAATAGTTTAGGGTTATAACATTTTAATGAATCTTTAATGGATATTTAATGCAATTGTTAGTGTATTGTATTTTACAATATCGCTTTTTTTATATAGAATTAATTGTAAAAGAATGTCTCTAATGGAAACGTAGTAATTATGACTATTATCATCGGGTGTTTTGCAAGCGACAAGTATTTTAATTGAATATTTCTAAATAAATCTCTAAATCTTACGATGATAAAATACACAGACAATGATTGGAAGGATGAGTATTTTGCAAATTTTTGAGAACGATTACATTGTATTAACAGAAGACCAATCCATTGTGTATATTGAAGTGAAAAAAGTAGGTTTTTCTTTAAAAGACTTCGATATCATTCTTCAAAAAAATAAGAGAGTTAAATTAACAAGCTTTGCTACGTTAAGAACAGCATTACAAAAAGGTACTGACGAAAGAGTTGAAATTGGTAATTGGTTACCACCTGTTGAAATAGAAATTTCAAAGGATCGTATGAAAGCAACGATGTTTCTTAACGAAGATCCTACAGTTCTTTTTCACGATGAAAAAAGTATGAATAATCAAATAAAAGAAATTGTGGAAAAAGCCGGTATTCAATTTGGCGTGATATCTATATCCATGGATGCTGTGATGTCGGGAAATCCAATACTTATTGCTACTGGTCAGCCAGCACAAAAAGGTGAAGATGCGAAAATTACATATATTAAAATTCCAGATAGAAAACCTCAAATTTTAGAAGATGGACGTGCAGATTATTTAGATATGAATTTTATCTATGAAATTGAAAAGGATGCTTGGTTAGGAGAGAAAACTCCTGCAAAACCTGGAGTACCAGGAAAAAATATTTTAGGTGAAGAGATACCAGCCATCGATGGTGAGGATGTTGCATTAAATTATGATACTGCTTCCATTTATGCGCAAGAAGAAGATGGGAAGATCATCATGAGAGCAAATGATAGTGGTGTCCTCGATTATACAAATGAAACTTTTTCGATACAAAAACATCTTCTGGTTAAAGATGATGTAGGTTTAGAAACAGGGAACTTAACATTTAATGGTTCGATTACTATAAAAGGAAGTATCTTACCCGGTTACTCAGTTGTCGCAACTGGAGATATCCAAATAGAAGGTAAAGAAGGTGTTACGGGTCCAAAGTTAATTGAATCTACTGGTGGGGATGTCTATATTAAAGGTGGCATTTTTGGGAATGGTGAAACAATCGTACGTGCAAGTGGAAACATCTATGTAAAGCATACAAATGAAAGCACATTAATCGCTTTAAAGGATGTTTTTATCAGCTCTTATGCAATGGGATCAGATATTAAAGCCCAAAATGTCTATGTCAATGAACAGCATGGTAAGATCATAGGGGGACGTATAGAAGCAACAAATTCGATTCACTCAGCTACATCTGGGAATCGATTAGAAAGAAAAACAGAACTCATCATTGTCGTACCTGATCGAATCGAAAGTGCAAAACGAATTAAAGAAAAAAGAGAGCAAATGATAAATCTAGAAAGGGAGATTGCTGATTTAGATGAAAAAGTGTTTCCACTTCGACCATTTCTAGACCAGATGAACGAAATACAACGTAAATCATATGATGAAACTATAGCAAAATTAGCTGAAAAAGAATCAGAGCTAAAGTATCTTGAACAGGAGGCCGATAAAATCGTACAGCAAATTAAAAATACGGGGGATGAAATGATCGAAATTACAAAAGAAGCTTATCCAGGAACTTATCTTCAAATTGGGAAAAAGTCGACAACATTAAATCATATTACTTGCGGAAAATTTAAATTGGAACACGGTGAAATAAATGTCTAGACCACTTGTTTTTGCGCATCGTGGTGCATCTGCGAATGCAATTGAAAATTCTCTTGAAGCTTTTGATCTAGCACTTGAAATGAAGGCGGATGGAATTGAACTTGATATCCAGACAACAAAGGATGACATTCCAATCGTCATTCATGATCTCAATCTTCGGCGGCTTACCGGAAAGAATAGCCTAGTTTCCAGTTTATCATTAGAAGAAATTAAACGGCTAAGAGTCGGTAAACTATTTGTGAGAAGATTTAAAGGACCCAGAATTTTAACTTTCGATGAATTATTAACATGGCACAAGAATCATCCTGTACCACTTAATGTGGAGTTAAAGGAATCCTTTTTGGATAATGAGAAAGCGCTAAAGACCACAATCGAAAAATGTAAGGACATTCGCGATTTACACTTTTCATCATTCCATTCAGAGTTATTGGAAAAAGCTAAACGTTTTGCCCCCAATATTGAAACAGCTTTAATCGCAACAAAATATCTCAATTGGGATCAATTAGATCAGTTGACGTTTATTGATACAATTCATGCCAATAAATCACGCTATTACAGAGAACGCTATTTGGATGCATGTGCGCGTCAAGGGAAGAAGTGTCGTTTCTATAATATTAATGGGAACGAAAAATATATTACATCGCCACATCAAGCTGTGATTGGTTGGATTACAGATTATCCCCAAATGGTTCGGGAAGTGCAACAAAAAATACAAGACTATTAAAAACGCAAGGATTCTATTTTCAATCCTTGCGTTTTTAATAATTTTTTAATTTTCATTTTTCTTTGTGTATTTCGGTGCGACTCGACCGTTTTTACGATCTCGATTCAATAAATACCCTGCAAAAAACATAAAACCAAATAGAAATAACGCAATTCCTATAACAAATTGCAACCATAGATAGGGAATTGGGTCAAATAATTTCGCAAAAAAAGTGTCACGCATTAATTTAATCCCAACAGCAGCCATAATTGCAGGAATCGCCAATATAACAAAAGCTATAAAACGACCCATTTTTGTCCACTCCTCTAATCTACTTTATTTTTACGTGGATTGCATTGATTGTCAAGAGTGGAAACATTGGTTACTATTATATCAATTATTCCTTGAAACAAATTGCATTTCATAGATAGGAAGTGAAAAAAATTGCATAGAATTATGATTGTTGGTGCAGGTGTTGGTGGGACAGCTATTCTACAACTTTTAGATCATTTAACCACTTTGCAAACGATTGCAGTAGTTGACATTAGGGAAGATGCTCCAGGCATAATCGAAGCAAGAAAAGCCGGTATTAAGACAGGTAGTAATTGGCGTGATTTTTTGCAGGAACCGCTTGATATGGTGTTCGATGTAACAGGGGATCGTGGTGTTTTTGATGAACTTTTAGCTTCACTATCAAAAAATACGATACTAATACCAGGTGGAATTGCTGAAATTATTGTTCGTCTTTTACAAGAAAAAGACTACTATATACAAAAACTCCAAAGTTTTTCGCATCGACAGCAAATTATTTTTAATTCTATTGAAGAAGGGATGATTAGTGTAAATCCAGAAGGAATCATTACATTCTTTAATCAGAGTGCCGAACGAATGATGGGCATTTCTAACGAAGAGGCAATCGGAAAACACTATTCAGCTGTTATTCATGATCAAGGGGTAGAACGAGTTCTTGAAACAGGAATAGCCGAGATAAATCAAGAGCTGCTATTAGATTCAGGAAAAAAATTAGTCACCTCTCGGATTCCGATGATCGATGAAAACTCTCATCAAATTGGGGTCTTATCCATTTTTAAGGATATAACGGAAGTTGTTGCATTAGCCGAAGAAATAACAGATTTAAGAGAAATTAAAACAATGTTAGAAGCCATTATCCAATCAAGTGATGATGCAATTTCTGTTGTTGATGAAAAAGGATGCGGAATCGTAGTAAATCCAGCATATACACGAATTACAGGATTAACGCCCGAACAGATTATTGGACAACCAGCTACAACAGATATCTCTGAAGGGGAGAGTATGCATTTAAAAGTAATCGAAACAAAAAAACCGATAAGAGGCGTGAATATGCGACTTGGACCGCACAAGCGAGAAGTAATTGTTAATGTTGCGCCTATTCTAGTAGAGGATGAACTAAAAGGTAGTGTTGGTGTTATCCATGATGTAACCGAGATGCGCAGACTAGCAAATGAATTAAATCAAGCCAAAACCATTATCCGAACATTAGAATCTAAATACGTTTTCGATGATATTATTGGAGATTCAGATGAAATGACCTTAGCCATTGAACAGGCAAAATTAGCAGCTAAAACACCTGTAACGGTCTTTTTAAGAGGTGAATCAGGCACAGGAAAAGAACTTTTTGCACATGCCATTCATAGTGAGAGTAATCGCCATTACGAAAAATTTATTCGCGTGAATTGTGCTGCTATCGCTGAGAATCTATTAGAAAGTGAGTTATTTGGTTATGAAGACGGGGCATTTACGGGAGCAAAAAAAGGCGGGAAACGAGGGCTATTTGAAGAGGCAAATGGTGGCAGTATTTTTTTAGATGAGATTGGTGAGCTGTCGTTAAGTACACAAGCAAAATTATTACGAGTTCTTCAGGAACAAGAGATTGTTCGAGTAGGAGGATCAAAGCCAATTCCAATAGATGTAAGAATTATTGCAGCAACAAATGTGAATATGGAGAAAGCTTTACACGATCATACTTTTCGAGAAGATCTTTATTATCGTCTGAACCGTATGCCAATCTATATACCACCTTTACGAAAACGTTTAGAGGATATCCCTCAACTTGCAGAACGTCTTCTTTCAAAATTAAACCGTGAATATGGAAGAAATGTAACAAGCATAACGCCAACTGTTTTACAAAAATTAAAGGCCTATCGTTGGCCAGGAAATGTACGTGAACTAGAAAATATTATTGGACGAGCAATGATTTATATGCCGACCAATGAAAGTGAATTACATGAGCGTTATTTACAGATTCCTTCCAATCAAGAGAATACAGATGCAAAAGGAACATTGAATGTTGTGAAAGTTGAGGGTACATTAGAAGAACAGATTAGTCATTTTGAAAAACAAATTATTCAACAAGCTTTAGAATGCTGCCAATACAATAAAACAAAAACCGCAAAGATGCTCAATATCTCCATTAGAAATTTGTATTACAAATTAGAAAAATACGAACTTGCATAAAATGACGTGCAGAAAATTGCATACATTGCAAGTGGTTGCATATATTTAAAAGCCTATCATTAATGATTGATAGGCTTTTTCATTTGGCATACATCTTGCATTTATTAGTAGTGACTGGGTTTCAAAGCAACCAGAGAAAGTGATGATTTCACAACTTCAAAGGGGGATATACAAATGGAAATCTTTAAATACATGGAAAAATACGATTACGAACAAGTGGTGATTTGTCAAGATCAATCATCAGGATTGAAAGCAATAATCGCTATTCACGATACAACATTGGGTCCTGCTTTAGGGGGCACTCGTATGTGGACATACGCTTCTGAAGAGGCTGCGATCGAGGATGCTTTACGTTTAGCGCGTGGTATGACTTATAAAAACGCAGCAGCGGGTTTAAATCTTGGGGGTGGAAAAACGGTTATTATGGGAGATCCCTTCAAGGATAAAAACGAGGAAATGTTCCGTGCATTAGGACGATTCATCCAAGGATTAAATGGTCGATACATTACTGCTGAAGACGTTGGTACAACAGTAGCAGATATGGATTTGATCCACGAAGAAACAAATTACGTTACGGGGATTTCACCTGCATTTGGTTCATCAGGTAACCCATCACCTGTAACGGCATATGGTGTATATGTTGGGATGAAAGCTGCAGCAAAAGAAGCTTTTGGAAGCGATTGCTTAGAAGGAAAGAAAGTGGCAGTACAAGGTCTAGGAAACGTTGCTTATACTCTGTGCAAATATTTACATGATGATGGCGCACAATTAATTGTGACGGATATCAATGAGGGTGCAGTGAAACGTGTGGTAGAAGAATTTGGTGCAACAGCTGTTGATCCGACAGAAATTTATGCACAGGACGTTGATATTTTTGCACCATGTGCATTAGGTGCAATTATCAATGACCAAACCATTCCACAATTAAAAGCAAAAGTCATAGCAGGTTCTGCTAATAATCAGTTGCAAGAATCACAGCATGGTCAGGTGTTACATGAATTAGGGATTGTCTATGCACCTGACTATGTGATTAATGCAGGTGGTGTTATTAACGTTGCGGATGAGTTATATGGTTACAATCGCGAGCGTGCTATGAAAAGAGTTGAAGGAATTTATGATAGTATTACAAAAGTTATTGAAATTTCGAAAAGAGATGGGATTCCAACTTATTTAGCTGCCAATCGATTAGCAGAAGAAAGAATTGAAAGAATTTCGAAATCGAGAAATACATTTTTGCAAAATGGAAAGCATATTCTATCAAATCGCTAAAATAGAATAAGGGAAAGAGAGACTACCATCTGTTGGGATTACTCACCCCCACCAAAGACTCAGTTTAATTCCGCTATGTTCTATGGCAACTACCGAATCTGGAACATTCTATTAGACTGAAGAATTGGACCATTACTGGCAGTTATCTTTATTGTATTCTGCTCACTTTAGATGTGGAGAACTTACTGGCTGTAAATGCGAAACAAAAGAAGATGATTTTTTTCGAGAGTATGTTATAATTTAGTACCAGGTAATAAAAAATACGGCTGTCACTTTTATCCAAATGTCATACATGAAATGTGACAGCTATCACGTTTTATATATTCTGTTAAGTGATATAAATAATATGGAAATAAAAAATGGGAGCGTGTTCTTATGGCTAAGAATTATGACCTTGTCATAGTAGGTGGCGGTCCAGGAGGATATGTCGCTGCTATTAGAGCTGCACAATTAGGCCTCTCTACTGCCATTGTGGAACAAAGTAAACTAGGAGGTACTTGTTTACATAAAGGTTGTATACCGAGTAAAGCATTATTACGCAGTGCTGAAGTTTATCGGACAACAAAAGAGCAAGCTCATGCATTCGGTGTTGATGTGCAAGGTATTTCATTAAACTTCGAACAGGCACAAAACCGTAAAAATGGCATTGTTGATCAATTGCATAAAGGAATTCAAGCTCTGATGAAAAAGGGGAAAATTGATGTTTATGAAGGATACGGAAGAATACTAGGTCCATCCATCTTTTCACCAATGCCCGGTACTATTTCAGTTGAGTTTGAAGACCATCGAGAAAATGAAATGTTAATCCCTCAAAATGTAATTATAGCTACTGGTTCTAGACCTAGATTTTTAGATGGATTGACACCTGATGGCAATAGAATTTTAACATCAGATGATTTAATGACACTGGATGAATTGCCACAATCAATGATTATTGTTGGTGGTGGTGTCATTGGAATTGAATGGGCATCGATGCTACATGATTTTGGTGTAGAAGTAACTGTTGTGGAATATTCGAATGCTATTTTACCGACTGAGGATGAAGATATTCAAAAAGCAATGACGAAATCATTCAAAAAACGCGGTATTAAAATTGTGACAAATGCTCACCTAATTTCAACTTCCCTACAAAAGTTAGATAGTGGAATTGAAATTTCAGCTGAAATAGATGGCGAGCAACAAACTTTTGCAGCCGAAAAACTATTACTATCTGTTGGAAGACAGGCGAATACAGAAAATATCGGATTGGAAAATACTGATATTCAAGTGGTTCGAGGTTTTATCGAAGTAAATGAGCATTACCAAACAAAAGAATCACATATCTATGCAATTGGTGATGTGATCGGTGGCTTACAACTAGCACATGTAGCATCACATGAAGGGATTCATGCAGTTGAACATATTGCAGGCTTTGAACCACAAAATTTAGAGCTTCATAAAATTGCTCGCTGTATCTATGGTAGCCCTGAGATTGCTAGTATTGGTTTAACGGAAAAACAAGCAAAAGAACAAGGAATCGAAATAGTAGTAGGGAAATTCCCATTTGCTGCAATCGGCAAAGCCCTTGTTTTCGGTGAAACAGAAGGTTTTGTCAAAATGATTGCAGATCAAAAAACGGAAGACCTTATTGGTGTGCATATTATTGGTACGCATGCCACAGAACTCATTTCTGAAGCTAGTCTTGCAATGCTAGTAGATGCGACACCTTGGGAGATTGCTTCCCATATTCACCCACATCCGTCTTTATCAGAAGTAATTGGAGAAGCAGCTCTAGCTGTTGAAGGAAAAGCGATTCATCAGTAAAGGAGAGATGGAAAATGACTGAAAATAGACACGCTACATTAGGTTTATCAGATGAAGTTGTACTTGAAATGTATAGAACAATGCTATTAGCACGTCGATTAGATGAAAGAATGTGGCTTCTTAATCGTGCAGGTAAAATCCCATTTGTGATTTCTTGCCAAGGCCAAGAAGCTGCTCAAGTAGGTGCAGCTTTTGCACTAAATCGTGAACAAGATTATATCGCACCTTATTACAGAGATATGGGTGTAGTATTACACTTTGGAATGACTGCCAAAGAATTAATGTTATCTGCTTTTGCAAAAGCAGAAGACCCAAACTCTGGTGGTAGACAAATGCCAGGACATTTTGGTCAAAGGAAAAACCATATATTAACAGGTTCTTCGCCAGTTACGACACAAGTACCACATGCTGTAGGTGTGGCGCTTGCGGGCAAGATGCAAAAGAAAGATTTTGTAACCTTTGTAACGCTTGGCGAGGGATCTTCTAACCAAGGAGATTTCCATGAAGGTGCCAATTTTGCTGGTGTTCATAAATTGCCAGTAATCATTATGGTCGAAAATAACCGTTATGCTATTTCTGTTCCATTAAACAAACAAATTGCATGTGAGAAAATATCAGATCGTGCAATTGGCTATGGAATGCCTGGAGTAACAGTAGATGGTAATGATCCAATAGAAGTATACAAAGTTGTAAAAGAAGCTGCAGATCGTGCAAGAGCCGGTGAAGGCCCAAGTTTGATTGAATCTGTTTGCTATCGTTTAACGGCTCATTCTTCAGATGATGACCAACGTCAGTACCGTACGGAAGAGGATTTGGCAGAAGGAAGAGCGCATGACCCGCTATTAAGATTTTCAACGTATTTAAAAGAGCTAAATATCTTAACAGCTGAAATTGAAGAAAAACTACAAGAAGAAATTATGGCAGAAATTGATGAAGCAACTGAATATGCAGAACAAGCTCCATATGCTGCACCTGAATATGCACTCAAACATGTCTATGCAGAACAAGAGGAGGTGTAACAAATGGCTATTTTATCTTATATCGATGCGATTACATTAGCGATGAAAGAAGAAATGGAAAGAGATGAAAATGTCTTTGTTCTAGGTGAGGACGTTGGACGTAAGGGGGGCGTTTTCAAAGCAACCCAAGGTTTATACGAGCAATTCGGAGAAGAAAGAGTCATTGATACACCTTTAGCTGAATCGGCTATTGTAGGTGTTGGAATTGGTGCTGCTATGTATGGTTTGCGACCAATTGCTGAAATGCAATTTGCAGATTTTATCATGCCTGCAATTAACCAAATTATTTCTGAAGCTGCTAGAATCCGTTATCGTTCAAATAATGACTGGAATTGTCCGATGGTTATCAGAGCACCTTTTGGTGGTGGTGTACACGGGGCGCTCTATCATTCTCAATCAGTTGAGGCAATATTTGCAAACCAACCCGGTTTGAAAATAGTGATTCCATCTACACCTTATGATGCAAAAGGATTGTTAAAAGCGGCTATCCGTGATGATGATCCGGTACTATTTTTTGAACATAAAAGGGCCTATCGTTTGATTAAAGGAGAAGTTCCGGATACAGATTACACAATCGAAATCGGGAAAGCAGATGTTAAACGTGAAGGTGATGATATTACTGTCATTACGTATGGTTTAGGCGTACATTTTGCATTACAAGCTGCAGAACGTCTTGAAAAAGATGGCATCTCTGCACATATTTTAGATTTACGTACCATCTATCCACTTGATCAAGAAGCGATTATTGAAGCTGCGAAAAAAACAGGAAAAGTTTTACTTGTTACGGAAGATAACAAAGAAGGTAGCGTTATGAGCGAAGTTTCTGCGATTATTGCTGAGCATGCTCTATTTGATCTAGACGCACCGATCAAACGCCTTGCAGGTCCAGATATACCAGCGATGCCATATGCACCAACAATGGAAAAATTCTTCATGATTAATCCTGAAAAAGTTGAGCAAGCAATGCGTGAATTAGCAGAATTTTAGTGCTGAAACGGCTTTTTAAGGAAGATAGCCTAAGAGCGCCACGCACTGTGGCAACGGCTATTTATCCTGCTAGCAGCTAGAGTCTGATATTTTCAAAAAGATAAAGGGGGTCATTTAGATGGCAACTCAAAACATCACAATGCCACAGTTAGGGGAAAGTGTAACAGAAGGAACAATTGATAAATGGCTGATTAAGCCAGGAGATCGTGTTAAAAAGTATGATACTTTAGCAGAAGTTCAAACAGATAAAGTAACGGCAGAACTTCCTTCGTCTTTCACTGGAATTATAGGAGAACTGATTGCAAAAGAAGGGGATACGATTGAAGTTGGTGAAGTTGTTTGTACGATAGAAATTGAAGAAACAACTCCTTCAACCAATAAGGCCCCTGAAAAAGCTGCAACTAATAGTTCTGTAGAACAAGTAAAATCAACAGATCAATCGATGAAAACAAGATATTCTCCAGCGGTTGTTCGTTTAGCCTCAGAGCATCAAATTGATTTAACGCAAGTCAAAGGAAGTGGTGCTTCTGGGCGGATTACAAGAAAAGATATTCAAAAGATGATAGAAGCAGGAGCTATTCCAAAGGTTACTCCACAAATAGATGAAAAACCTGCAGTGGAAATCAAACAACAACCAGTGACTGAAGTGAAACAGGCAAAAGAATATACGTCATTAAGTTCAGGTGATATTGAAATTCCAGTATCAGGCGTACGCAAAGCTATTGCCAAAAATATGCTGACAAGTACACAAGAAATACCTCATGCATGGATGATGATGGAAGTGGATGTTACTGATTTAGTAAACTATCGCGATTCCATCAAAGACGAATTTAAAAAGAAAGAAGGCTACAGCCTTACTTACTTTGCTTTCTTTGTCAAAGCTGTTTCACAAGCCTTAAAAGAATTCCCAATGATGAATTCGCAATGGCAAGGCGACAAAATTATCCAGAAAAAAGAGATAAACTTGTCTATAGCTGTTGCAACTGATGATGCTCTATTTGTTCCAGTAATTCATAATGCTGATGATAAATCTATTAAAGGAATTGCTAAAGAAATTCATGAATTAGCATCAAAAGTTAGAAGTGGCAAATTGAAATCAGAAGATATGCAGGGCGGGACATTCACTGTCAATAACACAGGTTCGTTTGGTTCAGTTCAATCAATGGGTATTATCAATTACCCACAAGCAGCCATTTTACAAATTGAATCGATTGTTAAACGACCTGTTATTATGAACGGTGGAATGTTCGCTGCACGAGATATGGTAAATATTTGTTTATCAATTGATCATAGAATTTTAGATGGATTGATTAGCGGGAAATTTCTCGGTCGCGTGAAAGAAATTCTCGAAAATATCTCAAAAGACAATACTTCTATTTATTAACAGTGGTCTGAAAACCGTTATATTACGGTTTTCAGACTTTTTTTTCTTTTATGATGTCACAATGTTGTGTAAAATAGTGAATAGAATCACTAAAGGGGGGAAGCGTCATCGCGTCCGTATGACAAACATGAAAGAAGTAGAATTCACTAAGCCTTCTTATGATGAATGGAAAGAGGCATCGATTAAGGCATTAAAAGGGAAACCTTTTGAATCATTATTCACAAAAACAATTGAAGGGATTATACAAGAACCTTTATATACTGCAGAAAGCCTATTAGCAAAAGTTGATGGTAAATTAGAGGAACAAGTATCTACTATTCGAGCGATGCAAACGGAAGGTACATTTGGTGTTGCACAAGAAGCATTTGCAGATTCTATCGAAGAATTGATCTCACAAGCTGAAGAGTCTATAGAACGTGGCAACCAATATATTACAGTTGGTAAAGTCAACTTTGAATGGACTGAGCGTGCACTCAAACAATTAGCTGCATTACTTGAAAAACACCCATTCGCGATTCATGTCATGGATCCAGCAGTCATCAATGTATTTGATTATATAGAAAATAGAGAAGTTTCAGGTTATATTCTTTCAAATGAAACACAGACTATTCCTGATTTTCCGAATGTTCGAAAGTTAAACGCTTACATTCAAGATGCACATTATCAAGGTGCAAATGCTGTTCAAGAATTGGCGATTGCACTAGCAAAAGCTAGTGAATTAGCAAGTGATAAAGACTTCGCAGAATTTGAAAAACAATTCTTCGTATCATTCTCAATAGATACAAAATTCTTTATGGAAATTGCAAAACTTCGTGCATTTAGAGTGTTGTGGAAAGCATTTGCTTTAGGCTATGGTGTGGAAAATCCTCAACCTGTCAAAATCTTTACAGAAACATCTTTGCGTAGTTTTTCAAAATTAGATGTGTATGTAAATCTTTTACGTGCTGGCAATGAAGCTTTCTCTGCTGTTTTAGGTGGAGCGGACGTGGTGACAGTACATCCTCATGATGTACTAACTAAACCTACGAACCAATCAATTCGAATTGCACGAAATGTTTCTTTAGTCATTAAAGAAGAATCTCATGTCACAAAAGTATTGGATCCAGCTGGTGGTTCATATTACATCGAATCATTAACACATGACCTTGCGAAGGAAGCTTGGGCGAAATTTGTCGAAATTGAAGAGGCTGGCGGATATAGTGCTTATGTTGCGTCTGGTAATCTTCAAAAAGAACTTAAAGAAATGATGGCAAAACGTATCCAAGACGTAGAGCGTCGTAAAACCGTTTTAGTTGGTACAAATGATTTTGCAAATGCGAAAGAAGAAGTACCTACAGAATCATTCTATGAAGTAAATCGAATTGCAAAACCATTCGAAGATCTTCGACAAGAATTCAAAAAGTCACCAGTTCAAGTTGCCATTTTAACATATGGTATTTTCAAAAAGATTAAACCACGTACAGACTTTGTAAAAGGTGTATTTGCAACTGCAGGTATTACTGCTGAAGTAACAGAGCCATTTACAGATATCGAAAAAGCAAAAGAATGGTTAGCAAATACTACAGCTGATTATGTAGTATTTAGCGCAATCGATGAAGATACAGAAGCAGTTATCCTAGAATTACTCGCTGCAAAACCTGAACATGTAATCCTTGATGCAGCTGGTAAGTTTGATGAAGAGTGGGAAAGCCAAGGATTAAATGGTTTTGTCTATGCTGGTCAAAATATTATTGAGAAATTACAAGGCATCCAAGATACCTTGAAGGAGGTTCAACGATGAGCAAGCCAAACTTTGCAGAGATTTCAATAGAAGATGTATTAAAACAAGAACAAGTAGCTACTTCAACTGAAACATTCCATACAAATGAGAACATTGAAGTGAAAAACGTTTATACAAAAGAAGATTACAAAGGCCTAAAACATCTAAATGATGTAGCTGGTATTGCTCCAAATACGCGTGGACCTTATCCAACAATGTATGTAGGTCGTCCTTGGACAATCCGTCAATATGCAGGTTTCTCAACAGCTGAGGAATCCAATGCATTCTATCGTCGAAACCTTGCAATGGGCCAAAAAGGTTTATCTGTTGCATTTGACCTTGCAACACACCGTGGTTATGATTCTGACCATCCTCGTGTAACAGGAGATGTTGGTAAAGCCGGTGTGGCAATTGACTCAGTAGAAGATACGAAAATTCTATTCGATGGTATTCCACTCGATCAAATGTCTGTATCCATGACAATGAATGGTGCGGTTCTACCAGTACTTGCATTCTATATTGTGACAGCAGAAGAACAAGGCGTGACACCTGATAAATTATCAGGTACAATCCAAAACGATATTTTAAAAGAATATATGGTTCGTAACACTTATATTTATCCACCAGAAATGTCGATGAAAATTATCGCTGATATTTTTGAATATACTTCAAAATTCATGCCGAAATTTAACTCAATTTCTATTTCCGGTTACCATATTCAAGAAGCAGGTGCAACAAATGATATCGAACTTGCCTATACATTAGCAGATGGTCTTGAATACGTTCGTACAGGATTAAAAGCTGGTATTGAAATCGATAAATTTGCTCCACGTTTATCATTCTTCTGGGCAATTGGTATGAACTACTATATGGAAATTGCAAAAATGCGTGCTGCTCGTCGAATTTGGGCACAAATGATGTCTACATTTAACCCAGCAAATCCAAAAACATTAGCATTACGTACACACTCACAAACTTCTGGATGGTCTTTAACCGAACAAGATCCATTTAATAATGTGACTCGTACATTAGTCGAAGCAAACGCAGCAACTATGGGACATACACAATCCCTTCATACGAATGCACTTGATGAAGCGATTGCACTTCCAACTGATTTCTCTGCTCGTATTGCACGTAATACGCAATTATTCTTACAAAACGAAACAGGTATGACCAAAACCATCGATCCATGGGGTGGTTCATACTATGTTGAAAAACTAACAGATGAATTAACTGAATCTGCTTGGAAATTAATCGAAGAAATCGAAGATCTAGGCGGTATGGCTAAAGCCATTGAAACAGGACTTCCAAAAATGAAAGTCGAAGAAGCTGCTGCAAAACGCCAAGCAAAAATTGACTCAAAAGCAGAAACAATTATCGGTGTAAACAAATATCGTCTAACAGAAGAAGAACCAATCGAAATTTTAGATATCGATAATACATTAGTACGTCAATCTCAAATTGACCGTATTAACAAAATGAAAGCAGAGCGAGACGACGCTGAAGTGAAACGTCACCTAGCTCGTCTAACAAAAGCAGCTGAAACAGGTGAAGAAAACTTACTTGCTGTTGCTGTTGATGCAGCTCGAGCACGTGCAACTCTTGGTGAAATTTCAGATGCGATTGAAGTAGTATCTGGACGTCATAAAGCGGTTATTCGCTCAATTAGTGGGGTGTACGCTACGAATTATTCAGATGAAGATGCGATTAAAGAAATTAAACAAATGACAGATGAGTTCTTAGAAAACGAAGGTCGTCGTCCACGTATTCTTGTCGCTAAAATGGGTCAAGATGGTCATGACCGTGGAGCTAAGGTTGTAGCGACTGCATACGCTGACTTTGGCTTTGACGTCGATATCTCACCATTATTTATGACACCTGAAGAAACAGCTCAAATGGCTGTCGAAAATGATGTTCACGTAGTTGGGGTATCTTCACTTGCTGCAGGTCACAAAACATTAGTTCCTGAACTTGTTGCAGAACTGAAAAAATTAGGTCGTGAAGATATTATCGTTATTGTTGGTGGGGTAATTCCAGCGCAAGATTATGATTTCTTATATGAAAATGGTGCAGCAGCAATCTTTGGACCTGGTACTGTATTGCCAATTGCATCACAAAAAATGCTTGAAATCATTTACAAAAATTTAGGCTACGAGGAAGCTTAATGACTGATAAAGAATCAGCGCTTTTTGTACAACCAGGTGTTAAAGCGATTCACGATGGTATGGAACCAACAAAGCGAAAAAAGTTTGTCAAGAAAAAGAAAGAAAAGCAGGACTTAGATACACTAGCGAAAGAAGTGAGAGAAGGCTCTCGTCTCCATCTGGCAAAAGCTATTACACTTCTGGAAAGCTCAAATATTGAAGATAAAGTGGAGGGGCAGGAGTTATTAAAAAAACTCCTCCCATATACAGGTAATTCTATACGAATTGGAATTACTGGCGTACCTGGAGCAGGGAAGAGTACATTTATCGAAACCTTTGGGAAAATGTTATGTAGTCAAGGTCACAAAGTAGCAGTATTAGCCATTGATCCAAGTTCTACCGTTACGGGTGGTAGTATTTTAGGGGATAAAACAAGAATGGAAGAACTATCTCGTGAGAAGAATGCTTTCATCCGTCCATCTCCTTCTGCCGGAACACTTGGTGGCGTTCATAAAAAAACGCGTGAAACCATGCTTTTATGTGAAGCAGCTGGTTACGATATCATTTTGATTGAAACAGTTGGTGTTGGTCAAAGTGAAACAATTGTACGTGGAATGGTTGATTTCTTCTTGTTACTTGTTCTAACAGGTGCTGGTGACGAGCTGCAAGGCATGAAAAAAGGGATCATGGAACTTGCCGATACAATCGTCGTGCATAAAGCAGATGGCGATAATGTCCGCAATGCCAAAAAAACAGTTGCAGAATACAAACAAATTCTGCACCTATTACAACCAGCAACACCAGGCTGGACAACACGTTCCATGCCTGTCTCTTCGTACGAAAATAAAGGATTAGACAACGTGCTCGAAACAATTTTAGAATTCCGAAAACAGGGTCTTGAAAATGGGGTCTGGGATAGTCGAAGAAGCAAACAAACAACCGACTGGTTCCAATCAATGATTCACGATCATCTTATCGATTCCTTCTACGGAAATCCCGAAAGAAAGAATCTTGTACAAACCTTAGAACAACAAATACTACATGGACAATTAACTGTTGCACAAGGTGTAGAGCAGTTATTTCCTAAAGAGGCTGAGTGATTTTCACTCAGCTTTTTTGTTGTGTTGGAAAGGTAAACGGACTCAACTTTGAACAAGGGGAGCAACAATTATTAAGATATAAATTGCAAAGAAAGCGGATATAATTTCTGAAATCGCGGATAAAAGGGCCAAAACCACGGAAAGAACCACTAAAATCGCGGATATCCCACCAAATATCGCGGGAATTTACTTTTTGAATCAATGTGAGGATTGGATTGTCTGAAATATTAGGTTGGATGCCTCCTTTTAATAGAAAAACTATCTTTGATATAACTGAGAATGCTTTGTTCTTATAGGAACAAAGCTAATGAGATAGAATAATTAAGAAAATTGGATTTTTATGTTAGAGGCGCTAAGATTTTTGAGTATATTTAAAAAGAAAATTCTGATTGGAAATTCAGAAGATACGGTCGTAGCAATTATTGAACATTTAGTAGAGAATAGTAATCTTCCGTTTGAAATAGGGATCAATTATTATGATATTGTTGTTCATTGGCATTGGTATAATGTTTTATACTGTATCCTCTCTGTTAGCAATGTTTAGATAAAATGATAACGAGTTGTCAATGATAATCATGGTTGTATATTTCTTTGGTTTTAGCACATTCACTCATACTTGTAGCCAATTTTGGTTAATCAACATTTGTATTGTTATATTATACTATAAATTGTATAATAATACATATGGTTTAATTTTTATAAAATATATCTGTTCCAATTATAGATAATCTAACAGAAATGGAGTTCATATGAAAAATACATATATTATAGGAGTTATACTAGCATTGGGTGCAGCATTACTAAATGGTACTGTCGGTATATTAAGTAAAGGCTTGTTTTCTAGTAATTTGACCCCATCTGCAGTCTCTTTTTACAAATGTTTCATTGCATTTATTGTGTTAACTATTTTTGCTTTATTTAATTTAAAAATGCGAAAAACAATTTTAAGTCTTTTTAAAAAGATTCCTTATATGGCATTATGTTCTTTCTTAGGTATCTTTGTATTATACTTTTTTGAAACGACAGCTTATAAATTTGATACAGTTCCTCTTGTTGTATTTATATTGCTAGGGACTTCTGTTTTGACAACTTTTATATTTAGTACTTTTTTATTGAATGAAAAAAAGAACCGATTTAATTATATTGGGCTTGTTTTGTTAATTGTTGGTTTATGTGTTATGGAATTTTCAACAGGGATTTCAGGAAATATTTCAATAGGTGCTATATTTGCAGCAATTGCAGGCGTTGGATATGGGTTATTTCTAGTATTTACGAAAAAGTTTTCTCTAGATGGGGGACTATCATTAATTTGGTACTTCTTGTTATTTGGAATCATTTATTTATTTGTTCCATTTTATCAAGAAGGATTAACTGTTCCAGAATTAAATACAATACCTTCTCTAATCTCTTTAGCTATTTTACCAACTATAGGAGGGTTTTATTGCACAACAAAAGCACTAACTTATTTAGAAGCGACTAAAGTACAAGTGTTAGAACTAACAGAGCCATTATTCGCAACGTTATTTGCATTTGTATTCCTAGCCGAATTAATACAAGGGGTAGAGCTAGTAGGCGCCTTCTTAATTCTAATCGCGATTTATGTTTCAGAATATCAACCGAAAGAAAAAATTACAAAAAACGAAGTTAACATATAATTCATTAAAGAATCTATAGATATGATAATCCATTAGACTTATTTTAAAAGGCAAGAAATGTTGATAAATCAATGTTTCTTGCCTTTCTTCTTTTTGAGCGTTTATGCTTGGTTTTATAGATTCATTCGTTACCTTAACTCTCTTTTTCAGTATCGCGGATATGAGTCCGAAAACCGCGGAAAGAATCACGAATATCGCAGATGTCACAGGGAATATCGCGGAAAGAACCACGAAAACCACGGATATCACATCATACTAATATCGCGAAAATTTACTTTTTGAATCAATGTGAGGATGATCCGAAATATTAGGGGGGTTTCATTCTAATAGAAAATCTATGTAGTCTATTAGATTAACTCCCTTGGTTAAAGAAGTAACTCTATGATTTTCTCGGTTTCCATATCAAAAAAATAAATATGTTGAGGATCGATGCTAATGGACAGAGTAGTGCCTTTATCGATTGTATGTTGTCCACTCCATTTGGCAATCCATGCTTCTTGTGGCATATCAAAAGTGACGTGTGTTTCATGTCCAAGCTGTTCAATACTTTGAACTTGTATTTGCAGGTCACCGCCTTTATGCAAATGCTCTGGGCGTATGCCAATGAGTAATTCCTTTTGTTGCGGAAGGTTGTCTGCGATGGACTGTGGTAGCTCAATTTTCAATTTCTCTTCAATTATTAATTGCTGCTTTTTACAAAATGCTCGCGCAATATTCATCTTCGGAGAGCCGATAAAGCGTGCAACAAATAGATTCTGCGGATGATTATATAAATCGAGTGGCTTTCCAATTTGCTGGACAATGCCTTCATGAAGGACCATAATACGATCAGCCATTGTCATCGCCTCTGTTTGATCGTGAGTGACATAAAGAATGGTTAGTCCAAGCTTTTGTTGAATACGACGAATTTCTGTCCGCATTTGTGTTCGAAGCTGTGCATCTAAATTGGATAAGGGTTCATCCATTAAGCAAATCGGCGCTTCGTTGACAATAGCACGTGCTAATGCAACACGTTGTCGCTGGCCACCAGATAATTCATGTGGCTTTCTCGATAAGTAGTTTTCTAAGCCAGTCAATGCTACAGCATCTTTTAGTCGCACTTTTTGTTCCTTTTTTGATTCCTTTTTTATTTTTAAATTAAATAAAATATTCTGCTCAACTGTTAGATGGGGATAGAGCGCATAATTCTGGAATACCATCGAAATTTGCCGGTTTCGAGGTTGTACATCGTTCATTTTCTGTCCGTTGATTGTTAGTACGCCAGCTGAAATATCCTCTAATCCAGCAATCATATTTAATAATGTACTTTTACCAGAACCTGATGGACCAACAAGCACAAAAAATTCCCCTTTTTGAATATCTACATGAATATCATTTAGAACCAATTGCTCCTGATTATATGTTTTTTGTAAATGCTGAAGCTCTATAAAAGCCATCCATCTTGCCTCCACCAAATTCGTATATATAATAGAAGATTCTCAAAATGTTTCGTGAATAATTGCTCCGGTTTTCGATAAATCGTAGCCTCCAATTGAATCCAATTCAGTATGAAATGCGTCAGATACTAAAATTTTCTGAACTTCTTCAATTAGTAGATGATTTTTTTCAGTCTTTAATAGAACAAGATCATAACGTTCTTCGATAAAAGGTACAAAATCGACATCCACCAATTTCGCTGTTTTTTCAATGCCAATTCCGACATTGGCTTCACCATTTGCAACAGCTGATGCAACACCGAGATGATTGGTTTCTTCTCGATTATAGCCCTCAATCGTTGAGGAAATAATATGGTGAGTACGTAGCTGTTCATCTAAAAGTGTGCGTGCACCAGAGCCCTTTTCACGATTCATCAGTACGACTTTTGACTTTGTTAAATCTTTAAAGGAATGAATGTTTAGAGGATTTCCTTTTTGAACATAAAATCCTGCCTTTCGAGAAACCAAATTGAACAAAATGTAAGGTTGGCTAACAAATAGCTTTTTGATATACGGTATATTGTATTCACCTGTATCGCCATCGTACATATGTAAGCTCGCCATATCTGTTTTGCCTTGATATAAGGCGATTAGACCATTCAAGCTTCCTTCATATGAACGGAGTGTTTTATAATAACTGTTTTTTTCAATATATTTCCCTAGTAAATCAAGTACTAAGTCTTGACCGCTAATAACGATTGTTTGATGATCTTGCGTTGTTGGTTTCAAAGTAGCATCTCTATTGTTTATTTTTTGATTTTCGATATATGCTTCTAAATCAAGAGCATCAATACGCATCTGTCGCCCAACGCGAAAGACTGGAATTTCCCCCTTTTTTACAAGATCATATGTAGTGAGTTTTGATACTTTTAATAGTTGAGCAACTTCTTCAATCGTATAGGAACGTTCCTGTGACATAGCAATCCCTCCAATACTTTTATAGTAACGTATTTATTTTGCTTTTGTCACAAAAATGATGAGTTAAGTATTTTATAACTAATTATAATTAGTTATAATTAGTTATATCTTATTATAATTAATTATAAAGGAAGGGTAGAACGATGAAAAAGTTATATTATTTATTATTTTCATTTGTCCTTGCAATCGGCATTTTAACTGGTTGTAGTAGTCAAGAAACGCAAAAAGGCCAAGGGACAACTAAGCAAAGTCAAGTAGAATTAACCGTATCAGCAGCAGCTAGTTTGCAAGATGCACTCAATTCACTTAAAACAACGTATGAGAAGGAACATTCTCATGTGAAAATCACCTATAATTTTGGTGGCTCTGGTGCATTGCAACAACAAATTTCGCAAGGTGCTCCTGTCGATTTGTTCTTCTCAGCAGCAGAAGATAAATTTGCTCAGCTGATCAAAGAAGGTCTTATTGAAAAATCACAAGGTGTCAACCTTTTATCAAATGATTTAGTGTTAGTCGTTCCTAAAAAGAACGAGTCCGGTATTCATAGCTTTCAAGATTTAACGAAAGCAAACAAAGTAGCACTTGGTATACCTGAATCTGTGCCAGCTGGTCAATATGGAACAGAGACATTAAAGAATATGAAGATTTGGGAAACCGTTAAACCGCAAGTTGTGTATGCAAAAGACGTTCGCCAAGTGTTAACATATGTTGAAACAGGTAATGTGGATGCAGGAATCGTTTACCGTACAGATGCGATGATTTCAAAAAAATCAACGATTGCAGCTGTTGCAGATGACAACACACATACACCGATTATCTATCCACTTGGAATCGTTAAAGAGAGTAAGCATATAAAAGAAGCAAAAGCCTTCTATGATTACCTTCAAAGTCAAAAAGCTATGGATGTTTTCAAAAGCTATGGCTTTAAGGAAGCTAAATAGCAAATGACGATGGATTTTTGGACACCAATTCGGCTATCAATTGAAATCGCATTCGTTTCTGGATTCATCGTCATCATACTTGGCACTTTAATCGGAAAGTGGATGGCTAAAAAAACATTTAAAGGTAAAACGTTCTTAGAAACAGTTTTATTGCTTCCTTTAGTATTGCCACCGACTGTTGTGGGCTTTTTACTTATCATTATTTTCGGCAAAAATAGTTGGTTAGGACAAGCGATTGAATGGCTTTTTCAGCAGCCTATCATGTTCACATGGTGGGCAGCTGTTATTGCCTCAACAGTTGTTGCTTTTCCTTTAATGTACCAATCCGCAAAAACTGGATTTGAAGCAGTAGATAAAAATATTGAAAATGCTGCACGCATTGATGGTGCAAAGGAATGGCAAGTTTTTCTTTACATTTCTATACCGCTTGCGATGAAGTCCATTGTTTCAGGTGGTATTTTAAGCTTCACTCGAGCATTAGGTGAATTCGGTGCTACCCTCATGTTTGCAGGCAATTTACCAGGAAAAACGCAAACGACACCTCTTGCTATTTATGTCGCAATTGATGCAGGAAATATGACATTAGCTTGGGTCTGGGTGATCGTAATGATTGGCTTATCCTTTGTCATGTTACTCGGTGTACATTTCTTGAAGGCACCTGCCAATTAAAGTGAAACTTCCATCATTCATATGAAAAAACAAGCCAACCTTTAAGCGTTGGCTTGTTTTTTATCACTCATTTATTGTTGTAAGGATATATCAAATCTTCAGCTAAATGAGTGAAGGCTTCACCAACAACAGAATCTTCGTCGTAAACAGATGAACCAGTATTTTCCTCGGGTTGTACGAATGGAATTTGGGCGATGACCTCTGTTTGTAGTGCATTAGCTAAAGCTTCGCCACCACCTTGGCCGAATAAATAATTACGCTCACCTGTAGGATTTTCAAAATAAGCCATATTTTCAACAACGCCAATAATGGCGTGCTTGGTATGTTTGGCCATCACACCTGCTCTTGAAGCAACATGTGATGCAGCATTATGGGGTGTAGTGACAATGATTTCCTGAGCATGAGGAATCATTGCTGCCACATCAATTGCTACGTCACCAGTTCCAGGTGGAAGATCTAACAGTAAGTAATCTAACTCGCCCCAATGCGTATTTGCTAAAAAGTTGCGAATCCATTTATTTAACATCGGGCCTCGCCACATCACCGGTTGGTTATCCTTTGAATAAAAGCCCATTGACATAACCTTGACACCATCGCTTATAACGGGAATCGCTGTTTGCTCAATCATCGTTGGCGTTTGCTCAATTTTCATCATGGCTGGAATACTAAAGCCGTAAATATCGGCATCTAAAATTCCCACACGTTTTCCAAGACGAGCAAGAGCTACCGCTAAGTTAATGGTTACTGTCGATTTACCAACGCCACCTTTACCGCTCGTAATAGCGATAAAGCGTACGCCGGAATCGGGCTGTAGGATTTTGGGCATACCGTTTTTCGTTGTTGCTTGCATTTTCAAAGAAGCCGTTAAAGCTTGTCTTTCTTCAGTTGTCATTGTGCCAAAAGTGATAGCAACATGCGTAGCACCGATTGCTTGAAGGGCTTCCTCAATGTCTTGCTGGATTTTGGCTTTTAAAGGGCAACCTTGAATGGTCAACGCGACTTCTAGCTGAATACTTGTGTCATCAATTTGAATAGTGCGCACCATATCCAATTCAACAATGCTTTTATGAAGTTCGGGGTCATTGATTTTTTTGAGTGCTTCTAATACTTCTTTTTTTGTTAACATTCGTCTTTCAATCCTTTACCAAGGCCCTTTAAGAAGTGAATCCCGAAGTTCAGAGCACGGTTAACATCCGGATCTTTGATGACCTTCATTAAGCTAAAGACTGTGACTTTTTCTTCGCGAGCGATTGCTGTATTTGCTTCGTCAAGTCCACTGTTTAAGCTACCCATTAGCTTTTTAGTCATTTCAGGATCCATTGCTGATAAAAGACCTGCAACAGTCATTAGCTGGTTGATGATGTTGGTTACAGGTTTACGTGAAATTTGACCAAGTGCAATATGGGCAATTTCTTCTTTCGCCTGTAACATTTTATTGACCGCTTCAAGTGCACCGATATCGTTCAAATCAGATACAATCGAAAAAATTTGTTGAAGCGCTTCTTCATTTTCTGAAAGCAAATCTTTTAAATCATTTAATCTTTGCTCTGCGATTTGTTCTTCTGAAAGTTGTTGTTTTTTAATATTCGTAATGGGTGCTGCCATTTTTTACACCTCTTCCTGATTCGTTGTTAAGTGAACGTAGCCAGGGCGTTGCCATTTTCGCTGTACTTCAACACCATTTTGTGGATGGCGTTTTTTATAGCGTGGATTTGTACGTGGGAGTGGATTTTTCCCTTTTCTTTTTAAAACTTCCACGCGTACTTTTGTTTGTTTATAAGCAGGTGTAGATGTATTCTTATCGCCTGCTGGCCCAGTTAAAAAGTTGATCGATGAATCTTTATCAACGGAGTTCATCGGTAAGAATAATTCATTGCCACGTACGCGATCAGTGATAAGAGCATTTAGTTTTAGTGCGCCATATGGTGAAACAAGACGTACAAGTGCACCATCTTCAATACCACGTTCTTTCGCAAATTCAGGAGAAACCTCAACGAAAGTTTCAGGTACTTTTGATTGAATACCATTGGATTTGTTCGTTAAATTTCCTTCGTGGAAATGTTCAAGCATACGCCCATTGTTGATATGGCAATCATACTCAGCAGGGAATTCCACTGGTTCTACCCAATCATATAAAGCGAAACGAGCTTTTTTGTCTGGGAAGTTAAAGCCGTCTGTATATAAAAGTGGTGTATCTTTTCCGTCAAGGCTACCCCAACAGAAGCTATTCCAACCTTCAAGTACATCGTAATTTGCTTGGCTGAAAATAGGGGATAAGCTCGCCATTTCTGCGAAAATTTCGCTTGGATGACTGTAGTTCCAATTAGCCCCTAAGCGATTCGCAACATCTTGGAGAATTTTCCAATCTGGTTTTGAATCACCGAGTGTTGGTAATACTTGATATAAACGTTGAACGCGGCGTTCTGTATTTGTAAAGGTTCCTTCTTTTTCAAGAGAAGGGGCTGCTGGAAGAACGACATCCGCATATTGTGCTGTACGAGATAAGAACACATCTTGTACGACGAAGAAATCAAGTTGTGAAAGTACTTGGTCTACATGGTTGGCATTACAGTCAACAAGTGCCATTTCTTCTCCAACAAGGTACATTGCCTTCATTTTTCCTTGGCTAATGGCATCAAGCATTTGCATATTATTGCGACCAGGTTCTGGCTGAATTTTGACACCGTATGCTTTTTCAAATTTTGCGCGTTCCTCATCATTTGTTACTTTTTGGTATCCTGGTAGTAGGTTTGGTAATGTCCCCATATCACAAGCGCCTTGTACGTTATTGTGACCACGAAGAGGATAAGCACCTGCTCCAGGACGACGGTAGTTGCCAGTCGCTAATAGTAAGTTAGAAATAGCGGCCGATGTATCGGAACCACCTGTGTTTTGTGTAACACCCATACCCCAAAGAACACAAGTACCATCTGCATCGCGAATCATTTCTGCTACGTCAATAAGTGTTTCTTTTGAAATGCCTGTTTCTTGTACGGCATAATCGAGTGTATATTTTTCAAGTACTTCTTTGAATTCATCAAAGTAGTTAACGTTTTCTTTGATAAATGCTTCATCATGCCAACCTTGGTCGATGATATATTTCGTAACAGCCATAAGCCATACTTGGTCTGTACCTTGCTTAGGTCGCATGAAAATATCTGAGCGTTCGGCCATTTCATGTTTTCGCAAATCGGCTACGATTAATTTTTGACCATGTAATTTATGAGCACGTTTGACGCGAGTTGCTAAAACAGGGTGGCCTTCTGCTGGGTTGGCACCTACGATGATCACAAGTCCCGCTTTTGCAATATCTTTTACCGTACCTGCATCGCCCCCCATACCAACTGTGCGGAACAAACCGTCTGTTGCAGGAGATTGGCAGTAACGTGAGCAGTTATCGACATCATTTGTTCCAAATAACTGACGAGCCATTTTTTGAATTAGATAATTTTCCTCATTTGTGATTTTTGAAGAGGAGATAAAGCCCACAGCGCCTGGACCGAATTCTTGATGAATACCACCTAATCTTGAAGCAATTAAATCAAGTGCTTCATCCCAAGAGGATTCCACAAATTCCCCATCTCTTCGAATCAACGGTTTTGTTAAACGTTGTTCAGAATTTACAAAATCCCAACCAAATTTCCCTTTGACACATGTAGAAATAGCATTTACAGGACCATCAGATGGTTGCACTTTTAAGATTTTGCGCCCCTTCGTCCATACTTCGAACGAACAACCAACACCACAGAAAGTACATACGGTTTTTGTTTTCTTAGTTCGCTTGCTACGCATTGCAGCTTCAATTTCAGATATAGCAAAGATGCCACTATATCCAGGTTCCACTTCTTTGATTACATCAATCATTGGGTTAAGCATATCTTGTTTCATGCCTGTCATAAATCCAGCTTCACCAAGCATTGATTTCTCCATTAATGCATTACATGGACAAATTGTTACACATTGCCCACAGCTAACACAGGAAGAATCATTAATCGCAACGCCTTCATCCCAAATAACGCGTGGGCGCTCTGCTTCCCAATCAATTGATAGTGTTTCGTTTACTTGCAGACTTTGACAAACTTCTACGCATTGACCACAAGCGATACATTGGTTTGGATCGTAGCGATAAAATGGATGAGACATATCAACTTCTGTTGGCTCCACTTTCGGCTTGTACGGATATTTTTGATGCTCAATTTCCATCATTTCCACCGTATTGTGTAGCTTACAATTCCCGTTATTATTGTCACAAACGGTGCAATAGAGCATATGGTTCTCAAGCAGTCGATCCATCGCTTCTGTTTGTGCTTCTTTTGCTTTTGGTGATGCAAGTTGTACATTCATTCCCGCCTGTGCTTTTGTACTGCATGAACGAACAAGCTCGCCATCTACTTCAACGATACATGTATCACATGTTTGAATCGGATCTACTTCAGGTACATGACAAATTTGTGGATGGGAAATTTGATTTTTGTTTAGGACATCTAAAATCGATTCGCAGGGATTTATTTCGTAGGGGGTACCGTTAATTTTCATCATTGTCATAGTAATTGCCTCCTTTTTTCCTCAAACATAAAAAAATCCACCATGAATGAGCATACTTCCAGCTAAAAAGTATGACTTAATTCATGGTGGATAAGATTTTTAGCAGATCTTACTAAAAGACCAATCCAGATTTTTTTATGAGATGTAGAAATAAAATCAAAACATTTGTAGAAAATATTTTGACCTCATTTGTATCATGAATATCATTATATCCCCTAGTGAAAAAATAAACAATATGAATTATAAAAGCTCTTAGTTGATAATGATTCTCAAAAAAATAGACTTTCAATTTTTTAAAAGTTGCTTTATGATTAACAAACTGTAGAGATGAAATAGCTTTTTTGCAAACAAAAACTGTTTTTTTATGTTAGGAGGATGCTAATTATGTCGAAAAAAGTGCATGAATTTAATGACATCATCCGGAAACTTCGCAAAGATTTATTTGGCAAAGGTCCTGAACGTATTCATACCATCTTTGTGCAAAATATGGCTGTATCAACGCTATATGGCAATGTAACACCAACTGAAAAATTTATTGCTAGTACGCAAGAAGGTCTGGCAATGGTACATGCCGCTCGCACAAAAATGATTCAAGATTTGTATTCCAAGCAAACGCCTGAAGGTATGGAAGAATTGATGGAAGCCAAATTATTGCATCTGTTTTCAGATATCAAAATTGAAGAAGATATTGCTGTATCTGTTTTTATTTTTGATCAAAATATTGAGGAACACTAGGAGGAGCTATGGATACTGAGATCACGAGAGAAATCCTTCGACTAGAAAATGGACAAGTGCAAAAAGTTACGGATACCATTGTAACGGAATATGCAGTGACTGTTAAAATTAATCAACAGGAATTTGTCACGATGGTTTGCACACCTGAATTTGTGGAGGATATGGTCGTTGGCTATTTAGCCTCTGAGAAAGTGATTACTCACTTTGATGACATAGAAAATATTTGGTTTCAGGAAAAAGAGGGCGTAGTACATGTCCAAACCAAAAAGGTCAATCCATTTGCAACGAAGTTACAAAATAAGCGCTACATTACATCATGTTGTGGAATGAGTAGACAGGGCTTTGTGTTTGCAAATGATGCATTGACTGCCAAGAAAATGGAGCGCATTCATATTCAATTGACACCACAAAGTTGTTTTCATCTCATGCAAACGATGCAGCAAAATGCGGTGACCTTTCAAAAAACAGGTGGAGTTCACAATGCAGCATTATGTGATTCCAAAGACATCTTACTGAGTCGGAAGGATATTGGTCGCCACAATGCACTTGATAAAATATATGGCTATTGCTTACAACATGACATTTCGATTCAGGATAAGGTTATTGTATTTAGTGGTCGTATTTCATCGGAAATTTTACTAAAGGTGTCTAAAATTGGATGTGAAATGATTCTTTCTAAGTCAGCTCCAACAGAATTGGCTCTACAACTAGCGGAACAATTAGGAATCACAACTGTTGGATTTATCCGTCAAAATTCGTTAAATGTTTATACACATCCGGAACGAATTCTTTTCGATGATTCAATTGGCAGTATCTGAACAAGGAGATGAAACCATGAATTTGATACAAGATCAGTTTAAGCGACCGTTAAGAGATTTACGTATATCCGTTACGGACCGTTGTAATTTTCGTTGTCGCTATTGCATGCCAGCTGAAATTTTCGGACCAGATTATGCCTTTTTACCATCACAGCAAATTTTGACGTTTGATGAAATTGAGCGACTTGCTAAAATCTTTGTTTCTTTTGGCGTGAAAAAAATACGCATTACTGGTGGTGAGCCACTACTGCGAAAAAACGTTGCGCAGCTAATTGAGCGACTTCATCATGTGCAGGGGATAGAAGATATTGCGATGACCACAAATGGCACCTTGCTGAAAAAGTTTGCAGAGGATTTGGCGAAAGCTGGATTGTCGCGTGTCTCTGTAAGCTTAGATTCACTCAATGAAGAACGCTTTTTATCGATGAATGGTCGCCGTGGGAAAGTTAATAATGTGCTGGAAGGTATTGAAAAGGCAAAACAAGTAGGCTTGCAGGTCAAAATTAATATGGTTGTGCAAAAGGGACAAAATGAACAGGATATTATACCAATGGCTCATTTCTTCAAAGAAAAAAAACATATTTTACGCTTTATTGAGTATATGGATGTCGGAAACTCTAATGGCTGGCGCTTAGATGATGTTGTATCGAAAAAAGAAATTCTTCAAGCTGTTCATCGGTTTTCACCGATCGAGCCAGTAAGCCCCAATTATAAAGGGGAAGTGGCAACTCGTTATCGTTACAAAGATAGTGATCAAGAAATAGGTGTTATTTCTTCTGTCACCGATTCATTTTGTGCTACTTGCACACGAGCCCGCATTTCAGCAGAGGGAAAGCTATACACATGCTTATTTGCGACAGATGGTACGGATTTACGTGAGCTTTTACGCTCCGGACAAACTGATGATGTCATTGCAGAATGTATTGCTGCCGTATGGCAAAATCGGACAGATCGCTATTCAGATGAGCGAACAGAACATACATCTCATCAGCAGAGAAAAGTTGAAATGTCTCATATTGGTGGATGATCACAACAAAATAGAATAGACAAGAGGGATTAGTAGGATGGCTTTTAACAAACCAGAGCAAATTACAGAAATCGCCATTGGTGCAGGTATAGGTAAAGCAAGTTATTCGATTTTTAAAATGTTAGTGTTAGGATTTTTAGGTGGAGCCTTTATTGCTTTTGGGTTTTTACTCGATATTCGTGTTAGTGGAAATATGCCGGAAGCATGGGGCAGCTTTGCTGGTTTCATCGGAGCAGCTGTGTTCCCATTAGGCCTTATTTTAGTATTATTAGCAGGTGCTGAGTTAATTACGGGGAATATGATGTCTGTCGCAATGGCTTTTTATGCAAAGAAAATTTCCATTCCGGCATTAGTGCGAAACTGGTTTTGGGTGACACTTGCCAATCTAATTGGCGCTTTATTTGTAGCATTTTTCTTTGGACATGTAGTTGGTTTAACAGAAACGGGTCCGTTTTTAGCTAAAACAGTAGCAATTGCGAAAGCCAAAACAGCAGATTCGTTTTTACAAACATTTATTTCAGGGATAGGCTGTAACTGGCTTGTATGCTTAGCTGTTTGGTTGGCTTATGGCGCAAATGATTTTGGTGGAAAAATTGCAGGCATTTGGTTCCCTGTCACAGCTTTCGTTGCGATTGGCTTCCAACACGTTGTCGCAAATATGTTTGTCATTCCAGCTGCTATTTTTGCTGGACAAGCTACATGGACAGCCTTTTTAAGTAATGTTATTCCAGCCTTTTTAGGGAATGTAGTTGGTGGCGCTATTTTCGTTGGATTGATTTATTTTATTTCTTATCAAAAGGAATTCGCTACAACTAAATAGCACAAATAAAAAACCGGCATATGCCGGTTTTTATGCACGTTCATGTAAAAAGTGGCCGCTTTTTCCGCCTGTTTTTTGCACAAGATAGGTATCTTGAATAACCATCGATTTATCGACAGCCTTGCACATATCATAAAAAGTTAAAGTAGCAATGGATACGGCTGTTAATGCCTCCATTTCAACGCCCGTATTACCTTTGCATTTGACGAGTACTTCAATATGCAATGCATAGCCAGTATCCTTTTTTTCATAGCTAAATGTAAAATCCGTACCTTGTAGCATAATCGGATGACACATCGGAATAAGTTCAGATGTTTTTTTGGCACCCATAATACCTGCGATTTGGGCAACTTGTGTGGGATCACCCTTTTTGATATTCCCTTGTTGAATTGCTTCGTATAATTCGGTTGATAGTAAAATTGTACTGCGTGCAATAGCTGTTCGTTTCGTATCGCTTTTTTCGGAAATATCGACCATTTTAGGTCGACCTTCTTCATTCCAGTGAGTAAAATTAGTCATGATAATCTCCTTTATTCTCTAAAGTATTTGTGGATTGGGGCCAGTCACTTAGAGTATTGATATTGATGAATGCTTGCTCATCATCTGAAACGGGTACATAGTAAACGCTCAGTTGATCGAGTAGCGATTTCATACTTCTTTTATGTTGCTGCAATAATTTTTCTGTTTTGTGTAAAATGCTACGGTGATAAAGGGCAGCAAGAGGCTGTATTTTGTCCGATTGCTTTGGAACAATCGCATCATAAGTATCATCTACAAATGAAAGCATCATTTTGACAAAGGATTCGGTAATATAGGGCATATCACTTGCCAGTACGAAAAACCAATCTGCATCCGTCGTTTTGGATAGAACATGATGAATCGCAAAAAGTGGTCCTTGATGTGGCAATTCTTCGATAAATATACGGACGTCCTTTTCTATAAATTGAGGAGATAACGATGCATTAGTTGAGATAATAAGTGGCTTCAGTGCATTCTTTTTAAATGCTTGTAAGCTATATTGATATAAAAATTGACTATCCAATTTTTCAAACATTTTGGGTTTTCCATATCGTGAGGATTGACCACCAGCTAATACGATACCTGCAATCTTCATCGATGTAACTCACCAATAAAATGCTGCACTGTAGGAATGATGAGTTTACGCATGCCAAGCTTAACGGCATTGGTTGAACCAGGTAATGCATAAATAGCAGTCTGCTGTAAACAACCGGCAACTGCACGACTAAACATAGCTCGTGGCCCTATTTCCTCATAACTTAATGAGCGAAATAGTTCGCCAAACCCATGCATTTCTTTTTCAAAAAGTGGTGTTAACGCTTCGTATGTGACATCTCGTGACGTGAAGCCTGTACCGCCTGTTACAATGATTGCATTGATGTCAGCATCATCACACCACGCGCGCACTTGCTGAGTAATGGTAGCGGCATCATCTTTTACAATAAGGTATTGGGCTGTATGAAAACCAGCGTCTGCAAGAAATGCTTTGATTTGCTGACCACCCTTATCCGTCTCTATTGTACGGGTATCACTAACAGTTAAAACAGCGGCATGAATGGCAAGATCTTTATGGGTTGAATGCATTGTAAATCCTCCTGTTGATAGAATCAATGATTAATTATAACGATATAAATTGAAAGGTCAAATAAAATTCAGTAAGAGAAAGGCAGCGTTTTAAATGAGTGATCGATATTCTAGACAGCAACTGTTTCAGCCGATTGGGGAAAAAGGACAGGTGCTATTACAACAAAAACATGTACTGATTGTAGGGGCAGGCGCATTAGGTAGTGCAAGTGCAGAGGCGATTGTAAGAGCCGGTGTAGGTAAAGTGACGATTGTCGATCGTGATTATGTGGAATGGAGTAATTTACAGCGTCAGCAGTTGTATAGTGAACAAGAAGCAGAGCAAAAAATACCGAAAGCTATTGCAGCACAAGAAAGGCTCATACGTATTAATTCAAACGTACAGATTAAGGGGCTCGTCATGGATGCAAGGGCAGATTCATTGGAGAGTATCGTACAAGATGTCGATGTGATGATTGATGGTACCGATAACTTTGATATTCGATTTGTGATGAACGATTTAGCTCAAAAATATCAGATTCCGTGGATATACGGCTCGTGCGTAGGTAGCTATGGTACGACTTATACGATTATTCCAGGAAAAACACCTTGCCTTCATTGCCTACTACAATCAGTACCGAATATGGCGATGACCTGCGATACGGCAGGAATCATTAGCCCAGCAGTGCAAATGGTAGCTGCTTATCAAGTAGCCGAGGCATTAAAAATTTTAGTGGAAGATTGGCAAGCAGTATGTGAAACGTATCGAACCTTTGATGTATGGCATAATCAACATTATGATATGCGTGTACAAACAGCGAAAAAAAGGGATTGTCCATCATGCGGTGAACAGGCAATTTACCCTTACTTAGCTTATGAAAACCAAACAAAGGCGGATGTATTATGTGGACGAAATGCTGTACAAATTCGCCCTATCCGATCAGATGCCTATAATTTAGATTTCTTAGCACAGAAGCTTCAAAAGCATGGTACGATTCAGCAAAATCCATACTTGTTATCATGTCAATTAAAAGATTATCGCCTCGTTATTTTCCAAGATGGTCGAGTGCTTGTACATGGTACAAATGATGTGCAACAGGCAAAAAATTTATATTATCGTTTATTAGGATAAGGAGTGTTGAACATGTTAGAAAAGAGAAACCCTATTGCAGTCGGTGAGGCAGTTCGTCGCGTCATGCAATTTGCTTTTACGGGAACAAAAGAAATGGTACCGCTACCTAGGGCATATGGTCGATTTTTAGCCGAGGCTTTAAAAGCGGACCATGATGTACCAGCTTTTGATCGCTCACCCTATGACGGTTTTGCCATTCGTGCTGAGGATAGTAAATCTGCTTCCGCCGAGCATCCTGTTACTTTTGAAGTCGTTGGAGAAATTGGAGCGGGCTTTGTTTTTCCAGAACAAGTCCAAGAGGGGCAAGCTGTTCGTATTATGACAGGTGCTCAAATTCCAGCAGGTTGTAATGCAGTTGTTATGCTGGAGTTAACACGGACTTTTGAAAAAGAGGGTAAGTCCTATATAGAAATTAAACGTACTTATCAAGAGGGCGACAATATTTCGTATCAAGGTGAGGATATGAAAAAGGGAGAACCGCTTGTTCAAAAGGGAACGTATATTAATCCTGGTGTCGCAGCATTATTAGCAACCTTTGGTTATCATGAGGTACCTGTCACACGTAAACCAGTCATTGGTGTAATTGCAACGGGAAGTGAATTATTAGAAACTGATGAGCCACTTCAACCTGGTAAAATTCGTAACAGCAATGCGTATATGATTATGGCACAAATTGAACGTGTTGGAGCAGAGGCACGTTATTTCGGGAAATTTAGCGATGATTTAGACATTTGTATTGATGCAGTGAAGTCGGCTTTATCGGAAGTAGATATGCTCATCACAACTGGTGGCGTTTCAGTAGGTGATTATGACTACTTGCCTGCAATTTATCAGGCGCTTGGTGCAGAGGTGTTATTCAATAAAGTGGCAATGCGTCCAGGCAGTGTAACAACAGTTGCACAAAGAGATGGACAGCTTTTATTTGGACTTTCAGGAAACCCCTCTGCTTGTTATGTTGGTTTTGAGCTATTTGTTCGCCCAATAGTACGGTCTGCCTTTTTAAATCAAGCACCCCATTTGCATAGAGAGCAGGCAATTTTAGGTGAGGATTTCAAAAAGGCCAATCCATTCACACGCTTGATCCGTGCGCGTATTACTTTTGAAAATGGACAACTTGTAACAGTACCTTCAGGCTTTAATAAATCGAGTGCTGTTTCCTCATTAGCAGAAGCACAAGCTTTCATTGTACTTCCTGGTGGTACACGTGGCTATGAAAAGGGGATGCGTGTAGACGTATTATTAGTAGAAGATGGACAAGGAAGTGAATGGCCTTGGGACAACATTGTGCCGTCCTACAGATAGTTGGCTATCAAAATAGTGGCAAAACGACATTAATGGAGAAATTAATTGCTGCAGCCTCAGAAGAAGGGGCCCGCGTTGCAACCATTAAGCATCATGGGCATGGTGGAGTTCCAGCAGCAGTCTATCGAAAAGATAGTCAGCGTCATGAAAAGGCTGGGGCGGTGATTGCTGGTGTAGAAGGAGCAGGTACATTATGTTTGACTATTCAGCAGGCATCCTGGGAACTGGAGGAGCTCGTCGAATTATATCAATCATTTCGGCCTAATATGATTTTAGTTGAGGGCTATAAAAAGGCAGATTATCCAAAGGTCGTATTAATTCGTCATCAGGAGGATGTCGCCACTTTACAGAAATTGACGAATATCATTTGTGTGCTTTATTGGCAAAATGTAGACCTTTCTCCTTTTACATGCCCTGCATATTCAATAAGAAAAGAAGCTCTTTATATGGAACTTTTACTGGAAAAAGTGAGGAATTAGAATGGAAGAAAATTTATTTGTTATTACAGATCAGCCTATTCATGTAGAGGAAGTTACAAAAAAAGTAGAAAGTCGTAATGCAGGGGCAATCACAGTTTTTATTGGAACGGTTCGAGAATTGACAAAAGGCAAAAAAACATTGCATTTAGAGTATCAAGCGTATCCATCGATGGCCATTAAAATGTTTCAGCAAATTGCTAAAGAAATAAAAGAAAAATGGCCGGAAGCACATATTGCTATTACACATCGTACAGGGCGATTGGAAATTTCAGATATTGCGGTTGTTATCGCTGTTTCCTCACCACATCGAAAAATAGCCTATGAGGCAAATGAATATGCCATTGATCGCATTAAGCAAATTGTGCCAATTTGGAAGAAAGAATTTTGGGAAGATGGTACAGCTTGGATTGGCGATCAGCTCGAGAATGTACCTTATCCGTCTGGAAAACCTGTAGTGAAGGGAGGAGAAAAGCATGATTAAGATCCTACTTTTTGCACAATTACAAGAGGAAGTTGGTCAATCACAAGTGACTATGGATACTTCAGAAGCAACCGTGCAACAAGTAAAAGTCTGGTTAGAGAAGCAGTATACTTTAACATCCTTACAGCAAACAATGGCTGCCGTGAATGAGGAATTTGCGACGGATGATACGATTGTAACATCAGGGGATACAGTAGCTTTTATTCCACCGATTAGTGGTGGGTAGACAGACTATTTACTATAAATAATGTTGCTTTAAAATAACAAGTGTCATTTCTATGAGTAAAATAGGACTTTTAAGCTTTAATGAAGTACGCTTAATCTAACTGAATGTTGATGAAAAAAACTTGCAGAGGGATTCGCATAGATTCCAGTGGGGACGCGAAGTAGACCAGAACTTACAGGAATGAGGATTCTCGTCAGTTCGCTTACTGAAATCGGAGCAAATTATACTTTATTTAATAGCGAATATATCCTGTAAAATTTACGTTACTACACTTTTTCAGTGTTATTGAAGTTAGGAAATGGTTTGTTGGAAAATCCGATGGTATCGTAACCTCATCTAATTAGAAATACCTTATAAAATGCGAAAAACTCTATCGATAGAACTGATTTACTAATATGAATAGGAAATGGAAATTAGAATATTGAATTCTTATTAATAGCTAGATGATTCTATCGCAAAGGGGAAATCGTATGAAGAAAAATTTAAGTATGTTTCTAACAACTTGTCTCGTCACTTTGGGGTTATTTGCTGGGCATATTTCAGCAGAAGCTAGTACTTCACAGATTCAAACGCTTGATCAATCCGTCAAAAAAATTGTTGATGAAAAAATGGCAGGTGCTGATGTTAGTCTTGCCATTAGAGATGAGAAAGGAAATGTTATCTATGATTTGAATGGAAATCAGAAACAAAAACCTGCATCCAATATGAAATTACTAACTACTTCTGCAGCTTTAGAGACTTTAGGAGAAAACTATCGGTTTAAAACAAATGCTTATTATACTGGTAAGATAAAAAATGGTGTCTTAAAGGGAGATATTTACCTTCAAGGGACAGGTGACCCTACTTTAAATAAGGAAGATCTTGAACAGTTTGTTGGTAGTATTGCAGCTTTAGGAATTAAACAAATTGATGGTCGAATTGTAGCTGATGATTATTGGTTTGATCAAGATCTATTGACGCCTGGTATTGCAGAAGAGGATGAATCTTATTATTATGCTGCACCAATTACCGCATTAACGACTTCGCCTAATAGTGATTATGATTCGGGTACGATTATAGTTGAAGCGAAAGGTGAGGAGGTAGGAAAGAAACCAACTCTTACAATTACACCTGAACTTGGGGATTTAGTCATTGAAAATAATGCGCAGACAGTTGAAGCAGGTAAGGAAAATACATTAACCATTGAACGTCAATTTAGAACAAATCGAATCATTGTAAGTGGAAATTTACCAGTTGATAAGAGTTTGAAAGAATGGGTAACAGTACAAAATCCTACAATTCACACATTAACAACATTTAAAAATCTACTTGAACAAAATAAGATTCAATATTCTAAGGACAAGCTGTATCGTGCAAAAACACCTAACAGCGCAAAACTAATTACTCAAAAACAGTCCATGCCACTTTCTCAATTACTGATTCCATATATGAAATTAAGCAATAATGGAATTGCAGATATTTTAGTAAAGACCATGGGACAAGTGAAAATGCATAAAGGTAGTACAGAAGCGGGGCTAAAAGTTTTAAAACAATACGCAAAATCCCGTCATTTGAATATTGGAGATTGGTCTTTTGAAGATGGTTCGGGCATGTCGCATAGTAATCGAGTGTCGAGTATCCATTTAACACAACTTTTGTTCATGGTTCAAAAGGAGAAATGGTTCAACACATATTTTACCAGTCTACCAGTTGCCGCAAATCCAGAAAGAATGATAGGTGGAACACTTCGCAATCGTCTAAAATCACCACTTACAGCAGGAAAAGTTATTGCTAAAACTGGATCATTGACTGGTGTCAATACACTGAGTGGCTACCTAAAAGGAAGTAGTGGAAAAACTTATACATTTAGTATTTTAGTTCAAAATAAATCTGGAACAATTCCAGTAATAGATGAAATTGTAGAAGTAATGGCTAAGCAATTATAGCAAAAGTAAGGGAAGAGGATATTTAATCTTCTTCCATTTTTGTTATTTGGGAAATATTTGAAGAAACAAGACTACATCATGAATAAAAACAACGGATTTGTGCTAAATGAACAAGTTCTGACCTCGGTCAAAAACATAAATTGTTTTGAACGCGGATAAAAAACTTAAATTTGATAAGAGATTCAAATTACATAGATAAGACCACTCGAAACATGGATTACACGGATAATCCAAGCATTCGTCCCAAAAAGTTACTATAAAAAGTGCTATAATAGCATTAATTGTATATAGAAGGAGTGAGCTGTATGTTAAAAACAGCTGTTTTTGATCAACTTAAAAAAGCAATGAAAGAAAAGAATGTTCTTGCGAAGGGTGTACTCACTATTGTCAAGTCTTCACTTGATTTAGCTGAAAAAGAAAAGGGCTCTGAGTTAACGCATGAAGAAGAAATTGCGATTATCAATCGTGAGATCAAACAAACGAACCAAGCTTTAGAAGGTGCTGAAAAAGCAAATCGCTCTGACTTAATTGAACAAGAGCAAGCAAAATTGGCTCTATTAAAAACATTCCTACCAGAACAATTATCGGAAGAAAAAGTAATTGAACTGTTAAAAGAAGCAGGTATTTCTTCTGGCATGAACATGGGAGAAGCAATGAAAATTGCCAAACCATTACTTGCTGGCAAAGCAGAAGGTTCTGTGATTGCAAAAGCGGTCAAAAGCTTAATTTAATTAGGTGAAAAAACGTTGAATTCTTTAATGGAATTCAACGTTTTTTTAATGATTATATGCAATAAAAAACACTGGTTGGTTCAAGCGGTTTAATCGTGTGGAAACCTCGCTCATAATATGGGTAAAAGCTGTATTCGATTTACAAATACCAAAAATATTCCTTTCAAATTAATTAGAGAGTTCGTAACACGAATGTCTATACAAAAATGGATTGAGTGCTATGAAGCTCAAAAAAAATAATACTTTGATCTATAAATGGGCAAAATAGGTGATGTTGATCCATAACTTCCAATATAAAAATGAAATATGACTATGAAAGTTAGAATATTCAACTACCAAGGAGAGATCAAATGCTAAAGAAGATAAGCATCCTTCTAATTTCGTATATGCTCGTTTTGGGTTTGATCAGTATACATGCATCAGCTGAAGTAGATTCCTCGACAATTCAAAGACTTGATCAATCAGTTAAGAAAATTGTCTACGAGAAAATGCCGAATGCTGAAGTAAGTATTGCAATTCGAGATGATTTTGGCAATGTCATTTATGATTTCAATGGTAATAGGCAACAAAAGCCCGCTTCTAACATGAAGTTATTAACGAGTGCTGCCGCATTAACTGAATTAGGTGAAAATTATCGATTTAGGACAAATATTTATACCACTGGTTATGTCAAAAAAGGAACATTGCATGGTGATCTTTATCTTCAAGGCACTGGTGACCCGACTTTGACCGTTGACGATCTGGATCAATTTGCTTCTTTTTTAGCTGACCAGGGTATTAAGAAAATAGATGGTCGAATTATAGGCGATGATTTTTGGTTTGATCAAGATTTGTTAACACCCGATATTAAAAAGGATGATGAGTCCTATTATTATGCAGCGCCAATTACGGCATTAACGCTGTCACCTGATAGTGACTACGATTCTGGAACTGTTATTATCGAAGCGCTAGGGGAGATTATAGGAGAAAAACCTAGACTAAAAACCACACCAGAATTAGGTGAATTGGTCATTAAAAATGAAGCAAAAACAGTCGCAACAAACCAAAATACCACACTAAAAATTGAACGCGAATATAGAAAAAATAAAGTGGTAGTTAGCGGCAATTTACCTATCCATAAGAGTTGGAAAGAATGGATCACTGTTCCGAATCCTACTTTGCATACAGTATTGTTATTTATACACGCACTAGAAAAACATAACGTTCAATATACGCAAGAACAACTATTTCGTGGGAAAACCCCTACTAGCGCAACACTAATGGTACAAAAACAATCCATTCCATTAGCTCAAATAATCATACCTTACATGAAATTAAGCAATAACAGTATTGCAGATATTTTAGTCAAGACAATGGGAAAGGTTAGGGTGGATCAGGGAAGTACAAAAGCTGGATTGAGAGTAGTAAAACAATATGCACTATCAAGACATCTCAATATGGATGATTGGTTCTTTGAGGATGGCTCAGGTATGTCGCATAATAATAGCGTGTCGAGTATCGATCTAACAAAACTACTATACAGTGTACAAAAAGAGAAACAGTGGTATAGTACTTTCTTTAATAGTTTACCCGTCGCTGCAAATTCAGATAGGATGATTGGTGGGTCATTAAAAAATCGCTTGAAATCCCCTTTTACTGAAGGGAGAGTTTTTGCAAAAACAGGCGCAATTGATGGTGTCAATACACTAAGTGGTTACCTAATCGGAAACAGTGGCATGCCTTATTCTTTCAGTATTTTAGTACAAAATCAAAATGGGACGATTCCTGCGATTGATGAGATTGTAGAAAAAATGGCAGAGGAATTATAGATTACTCAATTCACCCCAGTAAACATGGGGTGAATTGATCATTATTAGAAACATATAATGAAAGCGCGGATGTCGCACTCAAAATCGCGGAAAGAGATGAAAAACCTGCGGATGTCGCACTCAAAATCGCGGAAAGGAATTATAAAAACCGCGGATGTCACATCGAAAACCCCGGATAACATGAAGTACTCTTCGTCCTTAAAAGTCTGCTAAATCATTTTTTATGCCAAAATAAAAATGAGTTATTAGTTCTTCTGTCGAATACTATTTCATAAGATTATTTCAATAACTAGAGGGGATTTCTTTGAATCAAAGAATGCTATACATTGTGATTGTTTTTATGCAAATTGTCGTTTTAACGAATGTTACCCTTTTTTAGCAAGTGGAATGGAATAATGATGTTTATCTGTACGGGTTTATTTATTCTAGGTACTTATTTTTATGTCAAAGGTAAAGGAAAGTTAGATCCAGAAAGTGACGCACTTTAATCTAATATTCCGATTAAATGGATGTGTTTTAAAACAACTACTTTGAAAACCTTTGAAACACCTGTTATAGTAATAAATGAAGTTGAAAGGAGCGATATAGAATGAATATGGATTATGATTTATTTATGCAAGACATGCTTCGTCAAGCACGTAGCGAAATGACTGAAAATGGTTATGAAGAACTTAAAACAGCAGAAGAAGTAGACGAGGCATTTAAACGTAAGGGTACTACTTTTGTAATGGTTAACTCAGTATGTGGTTGTGCAGGTGGTATCGCACGTCCAGCAGCAGTTAATGCAATCAATTACGATAAACGTCCAGATCATTTAGTAACAGTATTTGCAGGTCAAGATAAAGAAGCAACTGCTCAAGCACGTATGCACTTTGGTGAAGATCATATTCCTTCATCTCCATCATTTGTATTATTAAAAGATGGTAAACCTGTAGCAGAAATTGGTCGCCATGAAATTGAAGGACATGATCCAATGTCAGTAATTACTGCTATTCAAGGCTACTTCGAAGATTTTTGCGAAGAAGTTTAATCGTTTAAATAGAAGAGCGCTATTTTACTATAGTGCTCTTTTTTTTAGGGGTGAAATATGTGAAAAGGTATCATATTGGTTATCGTATTTTGAAAACAGGACTAGGTGCAGGACTATCTATCGGTATTGCACAATATTTTCATTTAGATTTTTTCTCATCCGCAGGGATTCTAACCATACTTTGTATTCAGCCAACAAAGCGAAAGTCAATTCATGCAGTATATACAAGAGTAATGGCAACTTTAATAGGTATTGTCATGTCGCTTATCTTTTTTGAGTTGCTGGGCTATCATCCATGGATTTTAGGGTTGATGATCTTATTCTTCTTACCAATTTTGGTAATGATTAAAGTTACGCCAGGATTCGTTTCATCTGTTGTCATTATTTTACATATATTTTCAACTGCAAATTTCACATGGGGTTTATTAGTAAATGAATTATCACTGATGTTGATTGGATTTGGAACTGCATTAGCTGTCAATATGTATATGCCCGATATCCAACACAAACTAGACGACTATCGTTTGCAGATTGAGAAATTATATAGTTCAATTTTCAAAGAAATTACAAAATATCTACGTAATGGTGATACCAGTTGGGATGGGAAAGAATTGGTTGAAGCAACGAGTATGATTAATAAAGCAAAAGCACTCGCATATCAAGACGTTGAAAACCACCTTACCCGACATGAAAATCTCTACTATCAATATTTTGATATTCGTGAACGACAACTAGAAATTATCGAAAGAGTATTACCGAAGATCACAAACTTACCGGTCATAGTAGAACAAGCAGAACTTGTAGCTGATTTTATGGAAGAACTATCTGAAAATGTCCATTCAGGAAATACAGCCAAAAAATACCGCAGTAAATTAGATGATGTAAAAGGAGACTTTGCAAAATTACCACTACCAACAACACATGAGAAATTTTTAGCAATGGCCTCACTTTACCAATTCATTGAGGAAATGGATCGATATCTTGCCATTAAACAGGATTTTAAGGGAATAACCCCGTCAAATCGACGTTTGGCCAAAAAATCGAAAGGTGAAAAACAGGAGGATACCCAAAAAAGTTCTCCAACAAATGAATAAAAAATAAAAATGTATCACAAGGAAGCTTAATCTTGAAGACTTCCAGTGATACATTTTTTACTTTTTTGAAACCAGCACCATTACTTTTTCAGAGGAGTCCCCGAAATGAACAATAATGTAAACTTACTGACCGTAAAAAGTGAATTTTTAATATAAACGTTGACTCATACAAGGTGGGAAGCCATTGATATCTTGAATCATGTGGAAATCATATTGTTTTAATGCAAATTGACTCTGATAGAGATATTCAAGAACAAGGAGCTTGCCATTGGATACATCACACAATATTCCTGATGTACCTTGACCATTTGATAGCGATATTCCAACCGGTTTACCTATTAAATACGCAATTTTATGTTGCCACGGCATAAGCATCAATCCTTTTAGACTATTATATGTTTCCGGAGGTATTTAGTGATTACCAGGACATAAAATATCCGAAACGCGAATACAATTGGAAAATGTGCGAGTATTTTATAGGAGAACGCGAGTATTTCCCCAGAGAACGCGAGTAAATTCAATGAAACCGCGAGTAACCCCGAAACTCTTCTGATCCGCGGCAGTAGTTCGGTTGTAAAGGAAAATGAGTCCGCGGATAATATGAGCATCTGAGGTATTTAGTGGTTCCAGGACATAAAAAAGCCGAAACGCGGATACAATTGAAAAATGTGCGAGTATTTTATGGGAGAACGCGAGTATTTCCCCAGAGAACGCGAGTAAATTCAATGAAACCGCGAGTAACCCCGAAACTCTTCTGATCCGCGGCAGTAGTTCGGTTGTAAAGGAAAATGAGTCCGCGGATAATATGAGCATCAAAGGTTTGAGTGATTCCAGGACATAAAAAAGCCGAAACGCGGATACAATTGGAAAATGTGCGAGTATTTTATGGGAGAACGCGAGTATTTCCCCAGAGAACGCGAGTAAATTCAATGAAACCGCGAGAATTTCCATACAATTTTGCAGAATTTAAAATAAAACTTGCTGGAAGAAACTATTTATTTTGATTTAGATAAGAATGTTTGAACGAATAGTTTACCTTACTTTGTTGGATTAGAATACTTTACATACCCCTATAGGTATGTTACGATTTCATCGAGTTGGTATTGGATCAAGTAATAGGGAAATTAGTTTTGTCCTTTAAACTACTAACAAAAATATTATGAATTTCAATGGAGGCATCTTAATTATGGATAATCAAAAAACAAATGTGAATGCAGTATGGAATGGAGGAATAGCAGATAATGGGACTCTAAAATCCGAACATTTTGATATACAAATTGCTCTCTCAAAATCTTCAGGTGGTAGCGGTAATGGAGCAGATCCAAAAGTTCTTCTTGTTAGTTCTGCAACAACTTGTTATATAGAGACTCTTATTTTTATGCTTGAAAGCAGGGGCCTACCTGTTGATGAACTTACCGTAAATACTGATACAACTGATGGATTTACTATTACTCACTATCCAAAAATCGTATTATCTGCTGATGCAACAGAAGCACAAATTGAATCTGCACAACGAATTATTGAAGGAGCAGATAGAGGTTGTAAAGTTGGGAATTTATTAAGAAAAGCAGGTATTATAATTTCTGTCCAAGGTGAGGTTTCTATAAAATAAAATCATAATTAAGGAAATTTGAAAAAAGGTAAAATGATGTTCCGCGATGAGTGGGTTCGACCCCGACCACCGGGTGTCTTTAGGTTAATTTAAGCTGAGCTAATAAATTTCTGATAGCTCACAAACATTGATATATGAATGTTTGTGAGCTTTTTTGTTTTTTGAGAACACGATAGAAAACGATAAGAATTGAATTCATTTTACACAAATAGTTTAGTTGAAGGAAATATCATTTTATACAAAATATTCTTAAAGACTTTATGAGTAGTAATTATTTAATTGTATCAAAAAAAGCATATCCGATATTCAGATATGCTTTTACTAAGGTTATTTTAAAGAAGAAAACATGTTAGTGAATAAATCTGTTGTAATCGAGTTTGGAGGTTTATTATGGAGTTCTATAAATTTAGTGAAGATAGTGGGAAGAGGATTTAAAAATTTAATTCAGACTTTGTTATGTCACGAATTATCCAAACTGAAAAACCAACACATATAGGTTGTATGTATTTAGATGTAAATGGAGTTATAGGCTATCACCAGCAGTAGTGCCTCAACTTTTTCTAATTATGAATGGAGTAGGTTATGTTAAATGTGATAAAAAAGAGTATGTTAAGGTTCAATCTGGAGATGCTGTTTTTGGGGATAAAGATGAATGGCATGAAACTAAAACTGACACAGGATTAACTGCAATTGTTATTGAAAGTGAAGAGTTATGCCCGTCAACATTTATGCCATTAAAGAAATAGTATTTTTTCAACTTTAGGAGTGCTTTAGTTAAATAATGATCTTCCACAATCAGGCGCAATCATTTTAAATGATTGCGTCTATTTCAATTATAAGAGCATGTTTAGTAAGGCAATATTAGAGAATGAAATAATGCTCTTAGATATTCAGAAAGAACCTATCTTTAAAATAAAGGTTTAGAAAGTAAGAAATAGTAAAGTCTATTAGTGAAAAAAGTTAAATGAGGTGTTAATATGTATGAACATTTTGAGGTTATATTAAGGTCAATAACTGCTTTTGGACTGTTACTAATAGGCACGCGAATCCTAGGTAAACAAACGATCTCTCAAATGACGATATTTGATTTCGTTGCAACCATTTCATTAGGCACCATAGCAGCCAACTTATCCTTTAATACATCTTTTGCTGGTGACCCGACAATTGTTATTGAAAACGGACAAATACTAGAGAAAAATATGAATAAGATGCGTTATACGTTAGATTATTTAAATCAACAGTTACGGGAAAAGGACATCTTTAATATTGATGAGGTACTGTTTGCAATTATAGAGACAAATGGGACATTAACCGTCTTAAGAAAGCCTCAATTTAGGAATGTCACTAGACAAGATTTAATGATACCGGTCACCCCTGAAAATAAATTGCCAATTGAACTTATTATGGATGGAGAAGTAATAAAGGAAAATTTAGAACAGAATCACCTAACGGAATCATGGTTACAAATTGAATTAAATAAACGTAACTTAGATCAAAAGGATGTATTATATGCAGTCCTTTCCGGTAATGGAAATATGTATGTTAATCCATATGAGAATCATATTCATTCACCAATTGATAAAGAATAAATGATATACCTCTTGATTTATTAAGAAAATTAGAATGTTTTCAGTAAAACAATCAGAGAAACGCAATTATAAAAAAGTTTTAAAACAAATAGATTGATAAATGGATATTAGCTGGATGTCCATACGAAGGCTTTTTATGGTTGAAGAAACTATATGGATCAGCTTCTTAATTAGGCATTAGTTCAACAAACTAAGAAAGTATTCATAATCATTATCTTGATCTTCAGAAAACGGGCGCTTTCCTTTAATAAGTAACGGGTTCTCTTTTGAAGTGCAAAATTATAAATAACAGTACAAATAACGTAGTAAAAAGCATGATGATTAGCAATTAAATCATCATGCTTTTTCGCTTTCAAATATTATCCTTAATAATTCAAAGTTGTTATATTTGGAATTACAATATCGGTTTAAGAGTGTAATGTAGTAGTTGGAACTTTTGAAGGATTTTGTGAAAAGGTGTACATAAGCTATTTTATAATGCAGTAAATTACCTTTATATGGTAGAATAATTGATATTAGGAGTAATCTGAATTTTTAAAAAGTTCATTTTGTTAAGGAGGAAAAATTGAAATACAATTGAAATACAAGTGCAACTTTTATTCTATTTCTAATCCTATTAATGCTCACTTCCTGTATGCAAACTGAAAAAAGTGAGGAACAACTTCATAAGAAAGAGCAAAATACTGATTACAAAGAAATCAAGTACACATTCGAAGACCCTCAAACGAAACAAAAGTTTAAAATCGTTCATGCCAGTCAATTATTTGAGCGGTATATTGAAAAAGTGAAAGAGAATCCAAGCAAATCAACCTTGGAACTGTATAAAGAGGAAGTCATTCAGCCTGTTTACAAAGATTGTTTCGAAAATGGAGAATTCCTTTATATGGCAGAAGACCTTCTCAACTCGGCCCCTGATAGTTTAGCAGAATTAGAATTAATAAACGAAGAACTAGAAACTCGTAATCTAGTAATGAATAAAATCATTCAAGAATCACTTTTGAAATCCGCAGCACTTCTACCCTCTCAAAAGGATACAGCGGTGTGTGTATTTCCTTCTAGCCGTGCAAATATGCCGATGCTTACGGTTGGGGCTGGGAAAATTATTATCCCATATACTGGATATGATAAGGATGATTATATCAAGGTCAGTGTTGCCCATGAATATCTTCACAGTGTTTGGGCAGAAAAGTATTTAAGTAATTATTCTGGAACTGTTTTAGATAATTTTATATTTGAAGGAAAAGCGGTCATGTTCGAGAAAACCGTTTATCCTAATCTTGAAAGCATCCCAGTGGATTTAACTTACGACAAAGAATTATGGTCTAAAATTGAACCTGATTTAAACAAAAAGGACTTGAATCGGCAGTTAGAAATTTTAGTTGGCGGAAAAGATTTACCGAGGTCATATGGTTATAGTGAAGGATATAAGATGATTAAATCCTATCTTGATTTAAATCCCGGCAAAACACCAGAAGAGTGGACTGGTCTAAGTACACAAGAAATCATCGAAAAAGGAAAATACTTTGAGAACTATAAATAGAAACAAACCAGAGCGTTAGTTGAACAAGGACTTTCTTTTAAAGCCGAACTATAATTCATTTTTTAAATTTTATTAAGTTAGGGATTTGGTTGAATAACGATCTTCCACAATCGGGCGCTTTCCTTGAATAGGAAGGCTATCTCCGTCATTTAAAGGGACAGTTAATGAAAGAAAATTTTGCAACTTTACTTTTAAATAAAATAATGCCTGTATTTCGTAAAATATGCACATCGTTGTTCAATAACTTTCAATTAAAGTAAGTAATGAGTTAAAATTAAAGTAATTGTAAAAGATGGGGGTCTTTTAATGGCGACAATAGAGGATTTTTTGAAATTGGACATCCGTATTGGTACTGTTGTTAAAGCGAAATTTTTTCCTGAAGCAAGAAAACCTGCAATAAAATTAGAAATTGATTTTGGGGAAATGGGCATTAAGCAGTCTTCTGCACAAATTACACAAAGATATAAACCAGAACAACTTATTGGAAGTCAAGTAGTGGCAGTATTAAACTTCCCCCCGAGACGTATCGCAGGGTTTAAATCGGAGGTATTGGTAATTGGAGGGGTCCCAGAAGAAGGTGACGTGGTACTATTAAAACCAGATAAACCTGTTAAAAATGGAACACCAATAGCATAAAAATTTCCAAAAGAAACTTAATGTTAGGTACATTTATTGTTTCGTTAGCGGGATCTTATGTATATCATGATATTCAACAATCGGGCGCTATTCTTGTAAAAGAATTGTGCCTTCTTTAGCTAAAGGGCCATTTAATGGAGGATGAATGGTATGTAAAATGTAAAATTTTTTGTAATAAACAAAACAAGTGGATATTAAGAGAAAGGAGATTAACGCCAAAATGATTTTTGATGATTTATCAGATTCAAATGAAGTTAACTACGAAGTATTTCTGTTTTTTTTAAAGCAGGGTAGAGAAATTGAATTTACTTATAATGGAGAAGAGTATTTTATACCTAACCACAAAAAAGGTAGAGTATTATTAAATGAAGAAGGAGATCATTTGAATCACTATATTGAAAATATGGAGGAATTTGTAAGTAATGCTAAAATAGATGGATTAACATTAAAAGAAATCTTCCAAAATCAAAATGATAAAATCGAATTCGGAATTATTTTCTAAGTTCATTTTTCAATTAAATATGGAATAACCAGGGAGTATTGAATCTACACAATATATTGTGTCATTTGGTACTCTATTTTTGTTTAAAAGAATTGAATGTATATTGAAGTAAACACAAACAACAACTGGTATCGTAATTATGCTCAAAATATAAATATTTATATGTAGCATAATTCATCAAATTATATTCAAACTAAGTTCAAGCCGAGGAGGTAATTGCATTAAAAAACAAAGGAGGATTCAGAAATGAATCATGTTGTTGCCATAATAGGCAAATTTATAATGGTCGCTGCGATTCTTATTATTATTAATTCCTTCATATTTGGTGGGACGGTAACAAATTCATTAGTAATAAGCCTAGTTGTAACCGTAGTAACTTACATTGCAGGGGATATGTTTATTTTCCCGAAATCAGGAAATCGTAAAGAGTATGTTAGACGAAATACAATTGCCACTTTTTCGGATGGTATATTAGCTTTTGTATTAATTTATTTTGTAGGAGCGCTTTTAAATGATTACTTTAACACTGATCTTCTTGGTTCAGCTATTGCTTCGGCTCTTGTAATAGGAATTGGTGAATGGATTTTCCATAGATATCTGGACTTAAATGTATTTTATAATCGGAATGACCGTCCAACCCTTAATAAAGGGCATTTATCCGATTAATGATTTAACCTGTCTTCACTATTGAAGGCAGGTTTTTTTTCATAAATAAAAGTTGAATCATCAAAGACAGATTATTTTATAGTTTTATCTGTAATGATACACAAAAGCTAATCCGTAATCCGTCCATATTTTAATTGTCGAAGATGCAAATAAAAATGCAATTGGGTTAGTATAGATTAACTTCTTACGTTTTAATATTCCATACATCAACTCAACATTGAATTATTCTTTCTTTTGTGGTAAATTTTAGTGGTTGTTGAAAATTAAATGAAAAGGAGTTTTGATTTGAAAATTAGATTTGTCACGGTTGTTATTATTTTCAGCATGTTTTTAAGTGCATTTGTTGGTTCGTCATTTGCATCTGCAAAAATGAAGGATAGCCCTAACAAAAACTATTATGTGAAGTTGGCTCAAAATGCACCCTATTATGATCGTCCCAATGGGAAAAAACAAGGCATCATAAAGAAGGAATTTAAGGGAAAAGATTCTGAAGGTAATGAGCAATATATGACAAATTCAGTGAAAGTCATTCAGTATACAAGTGAAAAATGGGTAAAAGTTCAATTTTCAAATAAAAAATCTGGTAAATCGAAGCAAATCAAATTCATTAAAAGTGACAACATTAGAGCGAATTTTTATTCCCTCGATTATGTAATTATTGCCCCACAAACCGGAGTCAATTTAAGAGCAAGTAATACTGTTAAATCAAAGATCCTTACAACAATTCCTATGGGGGCTTTGGTTGAAGTTTATTATAAAAGTAATTGCGTAGAAAGTCCTATTAAGGATAAATGGGTACATGTACAATATATTAAAAACAATAAGAAATATATTGGGTATGTTTATGAAGGATTAGTGAAATATTAGTTTAGTCTATTTTAAATTGCGTAAACTCAGCAACTATCTTTAATACTAAAGCTATATAAAGTTTTAATACAGAACATTACAAGCCCCTAAACTTTTCGATTTAGGGGCTTTGATTTAAGAAGTCTTCTCTTTCAACGTTTTCGTCCGTTTTTTAGTTGTTGTTTTCTTCGTCTTGTTTAAAGAGGCTTGTAGAGCACTCATTAGATCTGTTACGTTATCTGGAAGTTCTTTTTCCACATCATTTGCCGTAACAGTATGCTCGGATTTTTTCTCCTCAATTAAATCCATTAATGCTGTTCTGTAATCATCTGTATATTTATCTGGGTCAAAAGCAGTTGTTAATTGTTCCACTAACATTATGGCAGTATCAAGTTCTTTTTGCACGACCAATTGTTCAGCAGGGATATTCGGAACATCGCTTATACTTCGAACTTCGTCAGGATAGTGAATGGTCTCCATCACCAATGTATCTTTATATACACGAACGACCGCAAGCTGCTCCTTAGAACGAATAATAATTTTAGCTACACCAATTTTTCCGGATTCTTCTAGTGTTTTTCTTAAAAGTGTATAAGCTTTACTACCAGTGGTGTCAGGAGACATATAATAACTTTTCTCAAAGTAGATGGGATCAATTTCCTCTAATTTGACAAAATCGATAATTTCAACGGCTTTATCTTCGTTTTCTTTCCTCAAATTCTCAAGATCCTCTGCATCTAATACGACAAACTTATTTTTCGCATACTCATATGCTTTTACGATATCTTCCTCCACAACTTCTTTGTTACAATTCTCACATACTTTTTTATAGCTAATCGGTGTATTACATTCTTTATGAAGCTGTCTAAGTTTTATATCTTTATTTTCAGTAGCAGCGTGAAGTTTAATGGGAATATTCACTAATCCGAAACTAATACTTCCTTTCCAGACTGTATGCATCAGGGTCACCTTCTTTTTCTTCTTATTATTAAAAACTTTGTCCGTTTTTATGTATTAGTTCACATCATAATTCAAAAGATAACTAAAAATGAGAAAGTTGGATTGTATGAAACCCATGCTATTAACGCTTGCAATGGAAATACCTCAGGGACAAGAATGGTTATATGAAACAAAATATGACGGATTTCGCTGCATGTTAGAGTGGGATGAAGAACCGATTTTAATAAGTAGAAATGGGAAAGTGCTAAATCGTCAATTTCCTGAGATTATGGATGATCTAATGGATAAAAAAGAAAGTATAAGCCCTTTTTTACCATTAAAACTAGATGGCGAATTGGTCTTTTTAACGAATAATTTTCAAAGTAATTTTTCGGTTGTTCAAACAAGGGGAAGAATGCGCAGTCAAGAATCGATTCAAAAACATACTTTGACCTTTCCTTGTCATTTAGTCGTATTTGATCTACTGGAGTTGAAAGGAGAAAGCCAGACAAACCTCAATTTAACGGAGCGTAAAGACAAACTACAAACATTATCTAAAGCTATTCGTATGCCAATTTCCATCAATTATGAAGATTTCAATCGTCTGCAACTAATCGATGTCTTCCATGATGATCAAGAGTTATGGAATAAAATTATCATCCACAATGGAGAAGGTCTAATCGCTAAGAAAAAGAATAGTCATTGGATAGGCGATATAAGAACTACAAACTGGCTAAAAATTAAAAATTGGCGATATGTCAGTGTTATTTTAACCAAATTTGATAAAAATAATGGTTATTTTAATGGGGCCGTTTATCGAGAAAATAAACTAATTGATGTGGTCTCATTTCGTCATGGACTAAAAGAAGAAGAGTTCGGCACTTTAGTAACTTTTTTCGAAGCAAATGGAACAAAGTTAAAGGGAGAAGTTTGGGAATTGCAGCCTTCTATTTGTGCGGAAATTGCATGTATCGATTTCCTTGGAGGGATGCTGCGAGAGCCTAGATTCCATACATTTAAGCTAAATAAAGAACCCGAAGAATGTACATGGAGACAAATGCAACGACAACTTCTCCCCATACCTGAATCTGTGCAAATTACACATCCTGATAAACCCGTATTTCCTTCTCTTGATATACAAAAAGATGATTATCTCTGCTATTTACAAAACATCGCATCGCTCATGTTACCTTTCCTTCGTAATCGGCCACTAACTCTAATTCGTTATCCTCATGGTGTACCTGGAGAAAGTTTTTACCAAAAAAGCAGTCCCGAAAATACACCTGAGTTTGTAACGACTACAAAGGTTGAAGATACACAATGTATCGTTTGCAACAATGTTGAAACACTACTTTGGCTAGGAAACCAATTAGCAATTGAATATCATATACCATTTCAACCGATTCAAACAGATCACCCAACTGAAATTGTGTTTGATTTAGATCCTCCTTCAGTTGAAGAATTTTCTTTGGCAGTTGAAGCAGCGCTACAAATGAAAGCAATATTTGACCAGTTTGCGTTAAAGTCATTTATCAAAACATCAGGTGGAAAGGGAATGCAACTCTATATTCCATTACCAAAAGGTGCATTTTCGTATGAACAAACTGGATTATTTACAAAATTTATATGTGATTTTTTAATAGAGCAAAATCCAAAATGGTTTACAATTGAGCGATTAAAAAAGAATCGGCACAACAAACTCTATTTAGATTACGTTCAACATCGAGAAGGGAAAACCATTATCTCTCCTTATTCACCAAGAGGGAATGACAAAGGTTTAGTTGCGACTCCATTGTATTGGGATGAAGTCAATGATTCATTAAAACCAGATCTATTTACGATTCTGGCTGTTGAAGAACGAATAAAGAAACAGGGAAATCCATTTCTTTCATTTAGAGATATGGAAACTGCTAATGGACAATCCTTTTCAAATTTACTTGAACAGTTAGATGGAATAAAAAATGAATAATAACTTCGATCTCTTCAGCTTTCATTTTTAGATGTTCTTGCCTTCCTGTATTACGAATAAAGTGAAAAAAGAAAAGCAAACTAATAACGTAATTTAAAAAATATCAAGGAGGCGATCAAATGTCAGAAAAAAATTTTCCGAAATCGCATGGAAGATTTGGTCATGAGGAAATGGGGAAGGACTTTACAAATCAGGGAGAAATCTTTGATGGTCCAAAAATCAACATAGTTCAAAAACTATTCAAGAAAAAAAAACAGAAAGCAAATGAAGTTGCTCGACAAAATTTAGAATAGGCAAAGAATTGGCGGTAAAAAAAGAGTTTTTCACTCTTTTTTTACCACTTTTTTTTGTTAGTCCAAATACCTCAATACTAAATGAATTTTGCGATTTTTTCTAATGGTAATCGTGAAGAATTGTGAGCAGGTACTGCTGCTTTACCAATGGCAATCAGTAAAATTGGTTTAATATGATCTGGTAATTCAAAACGTTTGGCAAATGCATTTTTATCGAATCCACCCATTGGAACTGTATCGTACCCCATGTCCTTAGCTAAAAGCATAATTTGCATTGAAATTAAGCCAGCATCAAAAGTTGCGATATTTGTTAATGCTTCTTTAGGAAGATTTGAATAGAGATTTAATGAGTTTTCAATCATCATATTTTTTGTAGCTTCATCCATATAACCAAGTTCAAAGTTTTGATTGTAAACTTCTTCGACTTTTTTATACATTTCAATGTCACCTAAAACCGCAATAATCGCTGAAGAAGTTTCAACTTGTTCTTGATTAAATGCAATAGTACGCAATTCTTTTTTGATGGCTTCATCTTGAATGACAAGAAAACGCCAAGGCTGTAAGTTGCTTGATGATGGAGCAGATGTAGCTTCTAGTAATAATTCCTCTAATTGTGCTTGAGAAATTTTAAATTGTGGATCGTATTTACGAACAGATTTACGTTCGTGCATAACTTTATTTAAAGTACTATGTGTCATTGTCATTATTCTCTCTCCTTGAATGGAATATCATGTTGAGATTATACTATACGACAAAAATATTTTTAATCCAAGTAAATTGCTTGTACTAATACAGTTAAAGATTAATAGATAATTGAGTCAATCTCATAATTCAAAGTTTTGATATAAAATACGAACATTAAAAGATTAAATTGTTGTGCAATATCTATTAGGATATTGTCTAAGGAGCGGAAGATGGCGAGTCCTCGAAAATGCATTCGCATTTTCTTCGTGCATTGCGAATTCAAGGAAGCTTATTCAATGTCCTGTGGGAAAGCGAGACAAGTGAGACCCCGCAGGTAGCGTAAGCGGACGAGGAGGCTCACTGCTCGCCCACGGAAAGCGCCATCTGGAGTGGCATATTCAGTAAATAGTATAGTTGAAGTGTAATCCGAATTATTGGATCGTATATTTAAATAACATTCGCGTTTTACGACTAGAATAGTATTTATGAAATTGATACACTTATATTTTTTTAATTTTCAGCACCTTCTCGAAAGTCTAATCCAAAAAGATTTACAGACATATACTAAGTTAGAATTATAATCATGATAGGGGGTGAATTGATGCCATTTTCTCAACCGAATCCTAGAAGAAGACCAGTCCCACCTATGTATAGACAAGGTTTCGGGCCCCTTTATCAAGGTAGGAGGGAGCAACGATTTTTTTATCCTAATCAACAACATAATGTTTCTAGATTTGGAAGATTACCAGAACATTTCAATACTATAATGGACATGCAGGAACAATAACAAATGGGATAAATATGATGAGGCAAGTAGGATCAATTATAAGATTATTTAGATAGTTTACCTCGAAGGAAGAAGAATATTCTTATGCACATCATGGGGAATTTGATGTGCTTTTTTATGTATTATATGTTTTCTTTAGAATAATCATATAGCTGAGTCAATTTCATAATGCAAAATCTATACTAAAACTCCGAACATTAGATGTTATCTACTTTTGTTCATTATGGGGCGGAAGACGGCGACTCCTACGGGAATAGCTTTAGCTAAATACCCCTCAACTAGTAGAAAGCGAAGTCTGCAGCGTAAATATTAAAAAATTAATTCAAGAGTTTTGCGAATAATTTCTCTATCAAATAAATAATCTAATACTATATATATTATTTATGATAGGAGGGGCGTTCATGGTAGACGTTAATGGAATAACAAAAGATACAGCGACTTTGTTATTGAAAGAGATTGAATCAAGCATTCAGCATTTTACGGAGGATTCCATTCAATCTCTTGATAAGCAAAGGAATTTAGCACAAAGAAGGCAACTATTAATTAATGCTTACGCAAAAACTAGTAGTGGAATGACACAACTCATTATGACAGATATGATTAACGAAATCGATCAAGAAATTGCTCACCTCGAAGAAAATGCTCGATATTGTGAAACACAAAAGGGTTACTATATAGAAATTTTAAGGGTAGTAAAAGAAACTGCGGTAGAATTAAAACTATAAAAATAAAAGCATCTCAAAAAGGGATGCTTTTTATTTTTATATGGAATTGTATAGTACAAAATTAAATGGTATCAGATGGTTATTCATCATGAAAAGAAGCAAGTGGAAACCGAGGTCTGTAGCGAAACATCTAATCGTGATATAGAAAAGTTAATGTGTTGAAATGTTTGCTATTTAAAACCAAAACTCGATTTATAAAAGTGATCCAAATAAATAATATACATAGAAAATAAATAGATTGGCAATCATGACAAGAGAGGATCCATCAACAAACTTTTCTTTATGGGGGTGTGAATAGAATTGGGGCTAGCTGAAACCTTAACGGTTATATTAATCATTTTAAAAGTATTAGGTGTCATCTCTTGGGCTTGGTGGATTGTTTTGGTCCCAGAAATAGTCGCAATGTGTATATATCTGGTCGTTTGGTTCGTGTGGATATTTTATTCTGTTAAACAACATAAGCAAAAAGAAAATTGAAAATAAAATTTTAATACTATCTTTCTTCCAAAGTAAGTAGCAGGAATCTATAAAGTAAAAAGACGCCGAGATATGCACCGGTTATTAAGAAAAATGGATTAAGGAATATTCCGTGAATGGTTGTCATAAAAACAGCGTGATCAACAATGATTTGATAAATAGAAGTTGATGCAATGCCTCCAAAAATAACAGTTGTGATAAAAGCCAATACATTAAAAATAGTTCGGAAACTTTTCATTTTATTTTGGATATAAACCATGAGAATAGGAAAAATAATGCTAAAAATAATCAATAATAACTTCATAAATAGGGCTCTCCTGAAAAATTATTTTTAGCTAATTATGATCTTTATTGTAGTGAAATATACGAAAAAATTTAGTTTGTAAAATATGTATGCTCGTATCTTACAGAGATATTTTAAATACTTATCGCATTTTCCACGGAAAGCGCAGTCATTTGCGAAGTAAGGGTTATATATTTATAGTAAAATCGAATGAAAGGAATCTTTTTTGTGAAATCGCTTAATATAAAAAAACATCTCTCCTATTGAAAGATGCTAATGTTCATACATATATAGTGTAATTTTTGATTTATAAAGTAAAATTAGTATATAACAATATGTGTAACAGCAGACTCATAGGAGCCGTATGAGTCTGCTCTTTTACTATTTAATCATAGCTAAACCAAATGTTAACATAGACATAACCATAATTACTGCCATTAATATTACGACAATTTTCTGTATTTTCTTATTGCTCATTGCTCGTTCTCTCCTTTTTTTCCTTAAAAATATTTTATCAGATATTATTTATTTAACAAGTACTAGAGTTTTCAGAAAAATTTATGTACAATTGTGTTATACAACAAAGAAGGAGTTGGGGGACGCATGGATAACATCGATCATATTGGTATTGCGGTCAAGGATTTAGATGAGCGCGTTACATATTATACAAATGTGTTGGGAATGAAACTTATCAATGTTGAAGAAGTAGAGTCTGAACAAGTACGTGTTGCATTTATAGATGCAGGAAATACACATATTGAACTCTTAGAGCCTCTTACAAAAGAAAGCGCTATCTATAAATATTTGGAAAAGCGTGGAGAGGGGATTCATCACATTGCACTAGCTGTTACTGGCATTGAACAAGAAATGGAGAAAATGCGTGGAGAAGGTGCACGTCTTTTATCTGAACAACCGAAAATCGGTGCTGGTGGAGCAAAAGTAGTTTTCATACACCCTAAATCATCTTATGGTGTGCTTTACGAATTAGTAGACAGAAGTTCAGCAAAGGAGTAATAAGCATATGGATATGTACGATAAAATCAATGAATTATATGATAGAAAACGCGAAATCGAACTTGGTGGCGGTGAAGCGCGTATTGACAAACAACATGCAAAAGGTAAGTTAACAGCTCGTGAGCGTATTGAATTATTACTAGACGAGGGAACATTTGTAGAAATAAATCCCTTTGTAAAACATCGCACAGTAGACTTCGGTATGGCTAAAAAAGAAGGACCTGGAGATGGTGTTGTAACTGGTTACGGTAAAGTCAATGGTCGTCCAGTTTATCTATTCTCACAAGATTTCACAGTTTTTGGTGGAGCTCTTGGAGAAATGCATGCTATGAAAATTGCGAATGTTATGGATTTAGCTGCGAAAAACGGTGCGCCATTTATCGGCATTAACGATTCAGGCGGTGCGCGTATCCAAGAAGGTGTATTATCACTTGATGGATATGGACATATTTTCTATCGCAACTCTATTTATTCTGGCGTAATTCCGCAAATCTCAGTGATCATGGGACCATGTGCAGGGGGTGCTGTATATTCACCAGCCATCACTGATTTTATCTTAATGGTTGATAAAACATCTCAAATGTTCATCACTGGTCCAAAAGTTATTGAAACCGTTACAGGTGAAAAAATTTCATCTGAGGGACTTGGCGGAGCAAAAGTTCATAACTCTGTAAGTGGTAACGCACACTTCCGTGCAGAAAATGAAGAAGCAGCAATTGAACAAATTAAACAATTACTTAGCTACTTACCACAAAATAACACAGAAAAAGCGCCAACTGTTGAAGTGGAAAAAGACTCAGAAGATGACTACCGTTCAGAATTACTTGATCTTGTGCCAGTAGACCAAACAAAGGCATATGATGTACGCAAAGTAGTTGAACAAGTTGTAGATGCTGGTTCATTCATGGAAGTTCAAAAAGATTTTGCAAAAAATATTGTAGTAGGTTTCGCTCGAATCGGTGGTGAGTCAGTTGGGCTTGTATGTAACCAACCGAAAGTTCTTGCAGGTGGTCTAGATATCAATTCATCTGATAAACTTGCACGTTTCGTTCGTACTTGTGATTCATTCAATGTACCAATTATTACATTTGAAGACGTTTCTGGTTTCTTCCCAGGTGTAAAACAAGAACATGGTGGAATCATTCGTCACGGTGCAAAAATCCTATTTGCTTATTCAGAAGCAACCGTTCCAAAAATCACAGTTATTCTTCGTAAAGCATATGGCGGTGCATATGTTGCACTTAACTCTAAATCAATTGGTGCAGATATGGTATATGCTTGGCCAAACGCTGAAATCGCAGTTATGGGTGCATCAGGTGCAGCAAACATTATCCATGCAGGAGAAATTGCAAAATCAGAAGACCCAGAAGCAACTCGTGCACAAAAAATTGAAGAATATAAAGAAAAATTCGCAAATCCTTATGTTGCAGCGTCTCACGGCTTAGTAGACGATGTCATTGACCCACGTGAAACACGTATTAAATTAATGCAATCACTAGAAATGCTTCGTACGAAGAAAGAATCTAGACCATATAAAAAACATGGTAATATTCCATTGTAATAAGGGAAATACCATTAAAATAATCAAAAACACATAAAATACTATCTTAATTTTCACAAAAATAATTATTAACTGATAAAGGCTATCTCTACCGTCCTGCGGTATGGAGATAGCCTTTTCTCTTTCTAGGATTTGTAGATTATTGAATTTAATAGGTATTTAACGATCGATTCCAAGGTTATTGTGAATCTTGAAACTAAAAAAATAACAACAATATGATGAAACATGTCTTAAAATCATCGAACGGGTCTATATAGAAGATATAAATGAAGTTTTCAGGTACTAAGAAAGAAATAATACTTCTTTTTATATGACTGAAGCCTTTTCTTTATCGTTGATTTTTGCGTATATTACTATAGCTTACTACTATTTAATATTCTCTCTATCTGTGAAAAGAAGTCGGGGTGGGAAAATGGAGCATGTAGTAAAATCAATTATTTCAATAATAGGGAGTTTTACCTCCTATTTATTGGGTGGATGGAGCTTATTACTAACTACACTATTGCTATTAAATGTATTTGATTATTTAACAGGGATGGCAGCAAATTGGGGAGAGATATCAAGTAAGCAGGGTCTAAAAGGTATCATAAAAAAATGTGTCATGTGGGTATGGATTGTAGTTGCAAACCTTCTCTATTTAGTACTTGCCAAAGAAGGGTTTGATTTATCGCAAGTCATCCCGGATGGGGTAGTTATTCTTTTTATCATTAACGAAATAACTTCTCTTGGCGAGAACAGTATTAAATTAGGGATTAATGTACCGGAGCCCATAAAAAAAGCACTACTAATTATGAAGGGAGATAAAAAATAATGGTAAATCAATTTGTCATCAGTTCTGGACATGGGAAATTCGTCCCTGGAGCAAAAGGGTATTTAGATGAAGTAGAGGACGCAAGAAAAGTTGTGAATCGTGTGTATTCTATTTTAACGAATGATTTTAACGGTGTTGGTTTCAAGTTCCATGATGATACTTCAACAACACAAAACCAAAATCTCACAACTATTGTCAATTTTCATAACAGTAAAACCCGCTCATTAGATATAAGTGTTCATTTTAATTCAGCTGAAGAAACTGCAACTGGATCAGAATGTTTATATTATAATGCACAAGCATTATCGGGAAAAATGTCCAAAGCTATGGCAAAGTCTCTTGGAATTATGGATCGTGGTGCGAAGGAAAGAAAAGAATTATATTTTCTGAAAGAGACAAAAGAAGTAGCTATCCTATTAGAAGTTTGCTTTGTTACAAGTAAAAAAGATACGGAAGCGTACACAAAGAATTTTGAAGTATTATGTCAAGCGATATCGCAAGTAATTGCAAGTGAACTTGGGTATTCAAAGACAAACTATAGTCAGAATTACCTCACAAAAAAATCCGATACATTCATTGCAAAGAATGATATGCCAAAATTTAAAGGAGGTGATCGATATGTAAAAGTATCTAGCATAACACCTGAATATTATATTGTAAAATCAGGCGATACATTTTTTCGGATTGCCAAAAATTACAATACGACTATGGAGAAATTAAAAAATCTAAATAAAGAGATTAAAAACATTAATAAAATTAAAGTTGGACAAAAAGTTCGAGTTAAATAGGTAGTTAAAAAAATTTGAATACATTATTTATGGAAATAGAAATGGATTTTAATAATAGATTTTGGTGCAAAACATGGGAAGAAAAAATTGATTTTTATTTATGTAAACTTTTAAAAAAGTATTGGAGGAAACTTACATTGGATAATAATGATCATATTGATGCAACTGGAATAAGCAAAAACGTTGATGCAATGAATGCATTTAACATGAGAGATAGTGATCTAAGTTCTATAAATAGTAAGTCTAATGCTAAATTTGTAAGTGTTACAGGCAAAAATTCTAATCCAGGTACAATAGCTAAACCTTTTAAATCTATACAGTATGCGATTAACCAAGCCAAACCAGGAGATATTATTTACCTTTTAGAGGGTACGTATCGTGAACGGATTATTTTACCTAAATCTGGGGATGAAAACAATCCGATTAAACTTGTTAATTATCCTGGAACTTCTCCTATTATTGATGGGAAGAATATTGTTTGGGATGGTGGTTATCATGGAGGATTAATTAGTATTGATGGAAAGAGTAATTGGATTTTTGAGGGAATTAAACTTATAAATGCGAGCGCAATGGGATTTGGTATGGAGAAAAATAAAGGAGGTTCCGAAAATGTAACCATTAAGAATTGTTCGGTAATAGGTGCTATAACTTCCGGTATCTATTTCGAAGATGCAAAGAACATTATCATTGAAAATTGTTATATAGAGAATGTTTGTAAAAATTTATTAAATGAATGTATCACAATTCAAAATGTAGATGGATTCGAAGTATTAAATTGTACTATTAAAAATAGTTACAAAGAAGGAATTGATGCTAAGAACGGATCTCGAAATGGATCTATACACGACTGCAGAATTGATAATACGAAAGCGGTTGGTATTTATATAGATGCGTATTCGAGAAACCAGTACAATATCAAGGTATTTAATAATATGATTACTGGAGTAAATGGTGCCGGTATTTCTACAGGTGCAGAATATGGGGGAAAGCTACAAGATGTGCTAATTCGTAACAATATCGTGTATGATTGCTCACGAGGATATAATGTAGCTGCATACAATGATGAATCTAATCTACCGTATAGTATCAAAAATATAACTATACGGAATAATATAGCATTTAACGTAACATTTACAGGGGTATTTATTACATGTGATGTAAAAAATCTAATCATTGAGAATAATATACTTTTCTCTAAACAAGAAAGTTATGGAATCCATGTGTATGATTTATCAGTAACAGATATAGCAGAAATAACAATACGTAATAATCTTTTTAGAGATATGATTAAATCAAAATTTTTGCCAATAGGTACCGACTATATATTACTTTCGAAAGTTGCCGGAGCGAATAATGCATACGATAAAGTATTTAAAGATGCAACAGGTAAATCTGGCAAAAGAGATTTTACACTTGCCGCTAATTCTCCAGCAAAAGGTAGTGGGTATCAAGGTGTAGACATGGGGGCATATGGTTACCCAAAAGAAGGGGCAAGTGAACTGGGGTATTCTACGAAAAAAGACTATAGTAAAAATTACTACACCAAAAAATTCGATAAATTAGTTGCGCTAACCAATATTAATGTATATGCTGATTTGGAATTTAAAAAGAAATTAAATCAATATAAAAAAGATACAAATTTAACCATCTTAGATATTGCCTATGCTAAGAGTGGTGTCCCAAGATTCAAAGTAAATGGTGGCTATGTAACGGCAAATCGTAAATATGTAAAAGCATCTAATGTAACACCTGAATTTTACGCTGTAAAATCAGGCGATACCCTTTCTAAAATCGCAACAAAAAATAATACGACGATTGAAAAGTTAAAAGAACTGAATAAAGATCTTAAAAACTTTGACACATTAACAGTTGGACAAAAAGTTAGAGTCAAATAAAAGTAAAACTTCAGTAGGTTGGCCAAGATCACACATAAATTTGCGTTCAAGGTTTAAATTGAAAATAGGTATTCGTAAAAGCCTGAGATTAATCCTATAAAACTCAGGCTTTTTATAATGTATTAATAGGTCATATAAATGGCTTATTGAAGGAATACAGCTTGTCATTAAATTTCAGCTAAAGTAGCTATGGATCAAAAAATTTTGAGAGTGTAGATAGGTTATTTCCATAAATTTATGATAAAATTGTCTAGGAATAAGGTGGTAAAGTTACCACATATAAAAGGAGTCTTATAAGATGACAAGTCGTATCGTTGAAGAATTTTTAGAGTTAGTACAAATTGATTCAGAAACATACCACGAAGAAAAAATTTCACCAGTATTGGTAAATAAATTAGAAGCATTAGGTTTTGACGTTTATGAAGATGATGCAGCTAGTCGAAATGGTCACGCATCAGGTAACCTTATTGCAACATTAAAAGGGACATTAACGGATGTTCAACCAATTTACTTTACATCACATATGGATACTGTAGTACCTGGTGTTGGTATCAAACCAATCATCAAAGAAGATGGTTATATTTATTCAGACGGTACAACAATCCTTGGTTCAGATGATAAAGCAGGACTTGCTGGATTATTAGAATTAGCAAAACGTTTAAAAGAAGAAAAAATTGAACATGGTGATATTCAATACGTAATCACTGCAGGTGAAGAATCTGGACTTGAAGGTGCAAAAGAATTAGAACATGAAAAAGTTTATGCAAAATATGGATTCGCAGTAGACTCAGATGGTAAAGTTGGTGAGATTGTAACTGCAGCACCTTTCCAAACAAAAATATTTGCAACATTAAAAGGAAAAACTGCCCATGCTGGAGTGGAACCAGAAAAAGGAATTTCAGCAATTACAATTGCTTCAAAAGCGATTGCAAAAATGAAATTAGGCCGTATTGACTCAGAAACAACTGCAAATATCGGACGTTTTGAAGGCGGTAAAGCTACGAATATCGTTTGCGATGAAGCTTCAGTACTAGCTGAATGTCGTTCTTTAAACGAGGCAAAACTTGTTGAACAAGAAAAACATATGAAAGAAGCTTTTGAATCAGCTGCGAAAGAAATGGGTGGCGTTGCAGAAGTCGAAGTAAAACGTATGTACCCAGGCTTCCACTTTGGGCCAGAAGATCTTGTTGTTAAAGTAGCTGTAGAAGCAGCTAAAAACATTGGTCGTGAACCAAAACTTGTTCAATCAGGTGGAGGTAGTGACGCAAATGTAATCGCTGGATATGGTATCCCAACTGTAAATTTAGCTGTTGGCTATGAAAAAATTCATACAACTGAAGAACGTATTCCAGTTGAAGAATTAGAAAAACTAGCTGATCTCTTAGTGGAAGTTGTCAAGTGTGCAGCAAAAGTAAAATAGCCCATCTTACGAAAAGAGAGTGAGTTTATGTCAAATGTGAAAGTTGTTGTATTTCGATGTGGACAAGAGGAATATGCAATTCCGGTTGAAAATATAGTTTCAATTGAAAAAGCTGAAAGAGTCAATCGTATTCCTCATTTGCCTGATTATGTATTGGGCTTAACACGAATGAGAAACGAACTTCTACCAATTCTTGACTTTGAACAAATTTTATATCATCAGACAGGTAATTCCTCAGAAGCTAAAATCATTGTTGTACAAGCAGATGATTTTATCTTTGGTCTATTAGTTTTGGAAGCGAAAGAAATTTTAGATATTCAAGACGAACAACTAAAACAAGTTGGACTTGTTAATTATGCAAAAACACAATACTTCAGCTCAGTTGCCAATCTTGAAGATCGGATGATTACGCTAGTGTCACCTGAAGTACTAGTGAATACTTTAGATGGTATCAAAGAAATTAAAGCATATATGAAATCTCTTACTGAAGAAGAAATGCAAGAAATCCTATAATACAAGAAAGAGGTAGCTTTTATTGCTGCCTCTTTTCTTATAATGAACGATATTCTTTTAAATTACTTTAGCTGTGGATGTTTTCGTATTTAATTTTATCTGTGAATATTTTTTACCAAATAATAGAAGGCATAATGCGGAAGCAACAACACTTCCTGCGAAAATGAGCGCACTATTATATCCACCAAAATATGTAGCGAGTTTACCAGCAATAAGTGGTCCAATTATTTGGCCAACCGCATAATAAGTGGTAAGAGTTGAAACTACACTTGCACTTTTAGTCGGAAAAAGTTCTCGGCAATAAGAAGTTGTTAAAACCACAATCCCCACAAAAGTGACCCCAAATAGGAGGGCAGAGACCATTACGCCAATAATAGTTGTGGAAATAACAGGCAAAATAATACCAATAATTTGTAGAATATATGCTGACGTAATAATAACCATAGGTTTATATTTTGACATGAGTAAACTCCAGATAGGTGCTGAAGGTATAGCGCCAATCCCTACAATAACCCAACTGTAACTAGCGTAATTCTGTAAACTTGGCATTTCGTGAATCATATCTACCAAAAAAGTTCCTGTAATAATATACCCTAATCCTTCTAATCCATAGGCGATTGTAATCCATGGCATAAAACCAGTCCAGAATTTTTGCGTGGTTCCTTTTATTTTTTCATATGCTGGATCCTCTAATTTCTGCCATAAGAAGTGATTTGTAAGTACAAAAACAGCAGATAGAATACTAAGTCCTATAAAAGCTCCTTGCCAGGCAAAGAATTTTTGCAAATATGGTACCAAAATTCCTGATAAAGCAATTCCAACTCCAATACCGCTAAAAACATAGCCAGACCATTTAGTAAGATAATGACGAGCTAAATAATCCAATAGCATGCTGGAAGTTAAAACAAATATAAGACCACCAGTAATTCCGTTGATTAAACGCAAAACTAACCATACATAAAAGTTGTGAACAATTCCCATGCCCAATATGGAAATCACACAAATCCAAGCATTCATGTAAAGTCCTTTTTTCTGATTTTTTACAATAAAACCTGCCCATAGAGCACCAATAAAATAACCAATGTAATTTGCAGAAGCTAACCATCCACCTTTTTCAACAGACAATCCCTCTGCTTCACGTAGAAAGGGTAGGATAGGTGTCAGCGAAAAACGACCAATTCCCATTGCAACTACCAAAAATAAAACCGCCCCAACAATGATCGTTGCATGTTGACGATTCATGAAAACACCCCCATTAAGTAGAAAAAAATGACGCAAACGATAAATACAGTATAACTTAATTAAGGGCTAATTTGGTATATATTGGTTTAGGATGATAAAAAAGTTTTTGTTCAGAATGAAAGAGAAGAAAAGTAGATAGGTAGTTGAAACCTGCCCATAAAGGCCTAATTGGTTCAACTAACCCTAAGTGGGGTTGGAGAAACCTCCACTTAAGGAAGTTTTACTGATCCCATTCGTCAGCAAGTATGCCATAAACAGCATGGTCTACAAAATGGTCATAAAGCCATTCGTTACTGCGAAGTGTTCCTTCGTGAACATATCCTAAACGTTCAGGAATACTTCTACTTTTTTTATTTTTAATAGCAGCGCGTATTTCAACTTTATTCATATTTAATTCTTTAAAAGCATAGTTGGTTAAAGTTTGAACTGCGCTTGTCATAATGCCGTTTCCTTGGTATTCGCTCCCTAACCAATAGCCAATAGAAGCTAAACGATTTGTACGATTAATATTGTTGAAACCTGTGATTCCAACGACTTTTCCCTTCCAAATAATCGCTAAATTTAATAGTGTACCATCATTTTCACCTTTTTGACTAAAGGTAATATAATTATGTGTATCTTCTTCTGTCTTCGTGCCATCAACCCACGGAAGCCATTCTCTTAAATATGCTCGATCATCATCTGTTAATGAAAATAGGGCCTTTGCATCTTGTAGGTTTACAGGTCTTAAAATAAGATCATCAGAGACTTTTAACATATGTATCTACAACCTTTCAAAATATTCTTACTATTGTAATGGATATTACTGTAAAATTGCAATAGATTTCTGAAATTTCTTTTGGATTTATGAATATTTAGTCTTCCGAATATTTTTGTTATACTAGAAGGAGAACGTTTGGTCGATAATGGAGGAGAAGCAATGACTGCTCATGGGAAAATTATTTTTCATATTGATATGAACTGTTTTTATGCTTCTGTTGAACAGGCATACGATCCTCGACTAAAGGGAAAGGCACTTGCGATAGCTGGAAATCCAAAAGAACGTAGGGGAATACTTGTTACTTGTTCTTATGAAGCAAGGGCGAAGGGTGTTTATACGACAATGTCTGTATGGGAAGCAAAACGTAAGTGCCCTGAACTAATCTTAATGGCACCAAATTTTGAACGATATCGTCATGCATCACAGGCTATGTTTGCGATATTACGTACATATACGGATCTTGTTGAACCTGTTTCCATCGATGAAGGATATATGGATGTAACGGAAATTGTACATGGAAAAGAAGCAATTGAGCTGGCAGAGTCAATCCAAAGGCGCATTTTAAACGAATTAGATTTACCTTGTTCTATAGGAATTGCACCCAATAAATTTCTTGCTAAAACAGCTTCTGATATGAAAAAGCCTATGGGTATTACCATTTTAAGAAAACGCGATGTATCGAAAATGCTTTGGCATCTTCCCGTTATTGAAATGCATGGAGTAGGAGAAAGTACTGCCAAAAAGCTTGAAGAAATAGGGATTCATACAATTGGAAATCTTGCCAATATAGAAGAACATCGAATCAAAACGATTCTTGGTAAAAACGGACTTCGCTTAAAAAATCGTGCCAATGGAATTGATAGGCGTGAAGTAGATCCTAACGCTATTTACGATACAAAATCAATTGGTAATTCAATGACTTTTCCTATTGATTTGATGGAGTTTTCAGAGTTAGAAAATGCGATTCAAAAACTATCTGAAAAGGTTGCTAAACGATTAGATGCAAAAAATTTAGCAGGGCATACTGTTTCGATTATGATACGTGATACGGATTGGCATAATAGTAGTCGAAGTAAAACTGTGTCAAATGCAATTTATAAAAAAGAAGAAATTGCTGAATTAGCAGTAGCTCTAATGAAAAATAATTGGGATGGATCGCCCGTACGATTAATGGGGGTAACTGTCAGCAATGTGATCGATAAAAAAGAAACAGCAGAGCAGTTATCCATCTTTACGTTTGAAAAGTACGTAAAAGAAGAACCAGTATTGAAAATTGTTGAAGAATTACAACGTAAATTTGGCAAAGATATTATTACAAAAGGGATTAAGGATGTAAAGAAAACAACTTACGAGTCCCAAACAAGTTTTAGTAAAGACTTTTTGGATGATCATAAAAAATAGGAGGAAAACAATTGCAAATTCAATTTTTAGGTACAGGTGCAGGAATGCCTTCTAAATCACGTAATACAAGCTCATTAGCACTAAAATTATTAGAGGAGAGAGGGACTATATGGTTATTTGATTGTGGCGAGGCAACACAACATCAAATTTTACATACAGCCATCAAACCGAGGAAACTAGAGAAAATTTTTATCACACACTTACATGGGGATCATATCTATGGATTACCAGGATTATTAGGCTCTCGCTCCTTTTTAGGTGGGGATCAACCGTTAACAATTTATGGACCAAAAGAATTAAAAGAATGGATTCAAGTAACCTTGCAAACATCACAAACACACCTCAATTATTCGATCGAGTTTGTTGAAGTGAAAGAAGGGGTTATTTTTGAAGATGAAGATTTTATAGTAACTGCAATGCCTCTACAACATGTCGTTCCTTGTTTTGGCTATCGTATTGAACAAAAACCATTGCCAGGAACGCTTCAAGTAGAAAAAGCTCTAGCATTAGGTGTTCCAAAAGGCCCTTTACTCGGACAATTAAAAAATGGACTTGATGTCACATTAGAAAATGGGACAATCATTCAAAGTGCATCCGTCACAGAACCACCTAAAAAGGGATTTACTGTTACAATTTTAGGAGATACTAGATATTGTGAAAATGCCATCAAACTTAGTCAAATGGCAGATATTGTCGTACACGAAGCTACTTTTGACCATGCAACTGAAGAGTTAGCAGCAAATTATGGTCATTCTACAAATATAGATGCAGCAAATGTAGCACGAATAGCAGGTTCTAAAAATTTATTGTTAAATCATTTAAGTGCCCGTTTTTTTCCAAAAGATATTGAAAATATGCTGAAAGAAGTGAAAGAATTATTTCCAAGTACAATTATTGTAAATGACTTGGATGAATTTAATTGGCAACAAGGCGAACTAAGAATATCGGATCAATAAAACAAGCAAGGAAATTTAATTTTCCTTGCTTGTTTTGAGGTATAGAGGAAATGTCATCTCATGAAAATCCAGACTGGTTGATGGCGCTAAAGTAGACAGGGCGTAAGCAAAGGAAGAAAAACACATCTACCAGTCTGAAATAAGGAGGATTCAATCTCAAGCTTTAACTTTAATGATTCACCGATAAATCATTATTGCTAGAGCTTGGATTGTATTATATGTTCAATTTAGAAAATTAGCTTGTGCGTATGACACGAGCAAGAAGCTGACGTTTATGACTTTTTTGTTCCAAAGAAATCAGCAATCCATTCAGTCGTCTTTTTCGTATCTTCTTCAAAGAATTCCATTTTACTAAAATAACTGTGAATAAGACCAGGCATGAGGATATGTTTTGCTTCAACACCGCATTCTCTTAAGCGTGTTATGTAAGCGATACCTTCATCCAATAAAACATCGTATTCAGCAGCAATCAAGATCGTTCGAGGAAGACTTTGAAAGTCCTCTGCTAATAACGGTGATACGGACGGGTTTATGCTTTCATTCGAATCTCCAATATACTGTTTTGTGAACCAAATCATACCATCTCTATCTAAACCGTACCCTTTACCGAACTTTTCGTATGAAGATGTATTAAAATTAGTATTTGTAACAGGATAGATCAATGCTTGTCCTGCAATTTTAGGGCCATTTTTTGCAACCGACCATTGCGATACAACAGCAGCAATATTCCCTCCAGCGCTGTCCCCGGCAACATACATTTTCGAAGCATTGCCATGTAATGTAGATGCATTTTCTACTGCCCAAAGAAACGCATCATAGCTATCCTGAACAGGAATTGGAAAAGGAAATTCAGGTGCAAGACGATAGTCAACGGATATAACGATCGAATGAGCAGAAGCAGTTAAGTATCGACATCCTCCATCTGCATAATCTGGATTCCCGAAAACCCATCCTCCACCATGATAATAGACGATTATGGGAAATGGACCATTACCTTCTGGAGTATAAATGCGTACGGAAATTTGTGCTCCATCAGAGACAGTAATGAGCCGATCTTCAATTTTAGAAATTCCACCAACTGAAACTTGATGAATTGGTGAAGCAGCTCTTTCTGCTCTAGCTTCTTCTGGTGTTTGCTCATAATATGGTATACCTTGGTGCGCATCTATATATGCGAAGGATCCTTTAGTCAAATTCATTTAAACCCACCCTTTCCAGAAAAAAATTGTAAAGATAGTATACCATAATAAATTAATTAAACCAATAGAATAACTAGGTTTTAAGAGAGAATTGGAAATAAAAATAGAAAATATGAATTTGAACATGTTTTGTCATAATTCAAAGATAAAATTGATTCAATTAAAAGAAACGCAGAGTATGAAATTCCTCTACGTTTACATATTCAATAAGCATTTAGTGGATGGATGTATTTTTGTTTTAGTAACACTATGGTAAATTTTTTTAATATATTATTCTATGACATTAAACCAAAGAGGTGAGTGATCATCTGTATCACCATTGTAGTTGATCGTTAGTTCTTCTCCTTCTTTAATATCTTCTAATGCATAAAAATCAATGGATTGATTTTCTTCGTTATTATAAAAAGTTACATTTGGGGTATAAGAATGATTAAATAGTGATCCAAGACCAAGTGCAATCGCTGTATCGTCCTCTCCCCAATAAAAACAGTAATAAAAGAGAACTGTTTTTTTTAAATATTTCCACTCAGAACTTAAAGATATGACTACAGGTGAAACTTCAATAAGTTCATCTTTTTTAATATCTCGTGTAGCAAAAAGTCCTCTTCCGTATTTACCAGTATCTTTCACCATTATTGGTAACACAGTAGTAATTCCTCCTTACATGTTAAAAGTATTTTCTAAATAAAGTAAGGTTAAAGAATATGTGTATTTTTTTTCAATTTCATCTATCGAAAATGGATTGATTTCGCTGCGGATTGCTCGCTTATCTACCGTGTATTAAGCAGACATGCTTTTTCACATAATCGAGCAATCCACTGCTAATGCAAAACAAATACCTTAACCTTGTTAGATAGTTTATAGAAGACTATTTTTCGGGATTGGTTAGACAAGTAACTTTAACTGATTGATCAAAAAATGATTACGCATTTTTATAAACTGAAAAATGATTTCGGGTTCTTGATCAAATAGCTCGATTTTATTTTTTTTATAGGGATCAAGAATAAGATGAGGGCGTATCAATTCATGTAAAGATAAAACTTTGTCTTTCATATATTCAATTGTGAATTTTGTTTCAAGGGTTTCTTCTAATTTTTCTCGATACATTTTTCTGAATTCTGGTACTTCCAAGAGAAGATAGCAGAGCTTATTATCTGGTTTACCTCCTATTGGTACATAAGTATGATCCATGATCCCACCGCTTACTTTTCTTCCCCATGTAGCATCATAATCCCAAGGCATTATTTCGAACAAACCCGTTTCACTATTACGATAAAGAGAGTAATTGTGCGTAAAGCCATCATTATTCATCGTACAAACTGCACCAACTAGCCAGCAAAAGAATTTTTCGATGTCGATATACTTCTCAATTTTCTGGGGGAATGCAGAAGAAGGGGTTTTATTAATAATAGTAATTAGTTCACGTAATCGTTCATCATCGTCTGGTGTCCCACAAGCTTGATAATAACCTGATAAACGTGATTTTTTGGGTTTATCGTCTCTTGTCAAAGAAAAGTTAGCATCATTATTTTCTGCATAGTAGATGGGACCAGTGGGGAGATTTCTTTTCTTTAAGAACATTTCATCAACCGATTCTAATTGTAAATAAACACCTTTTAATACACCATTTCGATAGAAGTTAATATGTTGAGAGTTTGGTGATAAGACACCAAGATCTTGAAAAAAGTCGAGGGATAGTTTATTTCGTATAAGGGATGGGTCTCTGTATTCTGCATTTAGATGTATTTTATGAGCTCCGAAAAGATAATCATTTTCATCGAAATGAATGGTATAGGATCTTTTTCGGAACTTTCGAGTGTATGAGCCTCGATAGCCGATTTCAATTTGGTGAGTAGTCTTACCTACCCTTAATTTGGCAGGTACAGTATCTTCATAAAGTAAATTTTCTCTTAAAGTGTCTAAGTCATCTTCTTCAATCATTAAATAATACGATGGAATTGATTTAGACATTTATTCACCTTCTTGTTTTTTCTAAAAAATGATCATTTCTTTTATAACTTTTAGCCGACAACAAATATGTCTAGTAAAAACAATTCGACAAAGACAATATTTGTTGCCGGCTAAACAATTTATGGATAAAAGCCTTCCTTACTCATAGACTAAGGAAAGCTTTATTTTACCTACATGCTTACACGGGATTTACTTCAGCTCATTTTAACATGGGTTATTTCCAGTAGAAGTATGATGTGTTGAAGTATTTCCTGAAGTTGTACTTCCCGTAGATGTTTCGTCAGTAGATGTATTTCCTGTAGAAGTAGGTGTAGTTGTACTTCCGTTAGTAGTAAAACCACTTGAAGTATATCCAGATGATGTATGACTAGATGAATTGCTACCTGAAGAATGACTAGAAGAAGAACTAGAGCTTATGCCTTTTTTGCCCTTTTTGCCTTTCTTTCCAGAAGACGAACTGCTAGTGGATGAACCGCCAGTGGATGAACCGCCAGTGGATGAACCGCCAGTGGACGAACCGCAGGTAGATGAACTAGATACCATCATTTTTTTGCCTTTTTTGCCTTTCTTCCCTTTACTACTTGAAGAAGAGCTACTTGAAGATGAATTACCAGTGGATGAACTACTTGAAGTAGAATGTCCGGTAGAAGTATGACCAGTAGAAGTGCAACCACAAGAAGTAGTACTTTCAAAAGATGAACTTTCTGAAGAAAAATCTTGGAATCTTGCATTTTGCTCCATTATAAAAGGCACCCCCTTAACTAAGAATTAATTTTATAATACGCAAACCAAATATCTTGCCTTAGTCTAATACCTAATGCATGAGGGATATAGATAAATAATCTTCTATTATAAATCATTCAGATGCATTTTTAGATAATTGTTCCGATGATGAACAAATTGAAAAATCATTTCGGGCTCATAATCAAATATATCAATATTGCTGTTTACATAGGGGTCTAGTAAAATGTGTGGTCGTAGTAGTTTATGAAGTGTTAATACTTTGTTTTCAATATGTTCAACTGTGAACTTCGTTTCAAGGATTTCTTCTAACCTTTCTTTATACATTTTACGGAATTTTGGGACTTCCAATAAAAGCGCAGTTAGCTTATTACCTTGTTTTCCTTCAATTGGAACGTATTTATAATCCATAATGCCTCCACTGATTTTCCTTCCCCAAGTTGCATCATAATCCCAAGGGAGTATTTCAAATAAGCCTGTATTACTATCACGATAAAGTGAATAATTATGATTAAATCCATCATTATTCATTGTACACACTGCTCCAGCTAACCATTTTAAATACTGTTCAATATTTAGATAATTTGAAATTACATCGGGGAATCTATGGGGAGAGGTAGTATTAATAATCAAGATTAAATTAAGCAAATGTTGATCATCAGAAGGGGAGCCATTTGCTTGTAAAAGACCAGATAAGAGATTTCTTTTTCTTTTGCCGTCTCTTTCGATAGAAAAGTTAGCATCATTGTTAGTAGCATAGTAGATAGGACCTGGGGGAAGAGCTCGTTTCTTTAAAAATAGATCATCTACTGATTCAAGTTGTAAATAGACGCCTTTAAAATTATTATTTCTGTATAATGCAATATGTTGACTTTCAGGTGCATGAACGCCGATATCTTGAAAGAAGTCTAGTGAGAGTTTATTGCGAAAAAGCGATGGGTCTTTATATTCTGCATTAAGATGAATTTTACGAACACCTAAAGAATTCTTTATATCCTCAAAATCAATTACATAAGATCGTTTTCTAAATTTTCGAGTATATGCACCTCGATAAGCAATTTGGATTTTGTGATCAATTTCTGCAATCTGTAAATTCGCCGGAACGGATTGATCTGTTACTAAATTTCTTCTAAGAAGATTTAAGAAATTTTCTTCAATCGATAAATAGTAGGAAGGAATAGCATTTGACATTTATTCATCTCCTTAGGACTCATTGCTCCAATTTCGAGATGAGCCAATGTTACGTCTAAAAATAAGATCCATTTGTATCATACGTAACACAAATTTTTTCAATTAGATTTCAGCCTGATGAAATGAATTGGTTTTGATATGTATTTGATAATTTAAACATAGAACCATTAAATTTGGACAAGTTAAGGAAAAGAAAAAATTCTGAGGTGATGAAAATGATGATAGAAAGGTCGCCTGAATGGGAAGAAGGATTTCTAAATAGATTGGAAACCAACAGTGAATGGGATAATTGGAAACTATATACGATGTGTTACGAAGTCGTAAAAGCTAACCTAATTACAGAATTTACGGGTTTACAATCTCCAAAATATTTACCTAATTTAACGCCTCTTACACATCAATTAGAAGTTGCACAAAAAGTGATTGAAAGGATGAATGGTAAAGCGATATTGGCAGATGAGGTGGGGTTAGGTAAAACGATTGAAGCGGGATTGATTCTGAAAGAATATTTAATACGAGGGCTTGTGAAAAAAGTATTAATATTAGTCCCAGCATCTCTCATAAACCAATGGATAGAAGAATTAAATAATAAGTTTTATATCCCTGCTATTCCTTATAAAAAGAACTCCTCGTTAGATCAGATTGACATTGTTGTAATGAGTATGGATACCGCCAAAAAAAGTCCTCATAAAGAGCTTATCTATGGTCAAGAGTATGACATGATCATCATCGATGAAGCCCACAAATTAAAAAACCACAAAACCAAAATCTATGAATTTGTTCAAAGCCTAAAGAAAAAGTTTTGCTTATTGCTAACGGCAACGCCAATTCAAAATGATGTGTTTGAACTTTTTTATCTTATTTCCTTACTTAAGCCTGGGCATTTAGGGAATTTTGATGTATTTCAATCTGCATTTTCAGCGAGTAAACATGATTTAGAGAATGATGAATTTTTGAAGGAATTGGTCAATCAAGTAATGGTAAGAAATAGAAGACAAGACACAGGGGTAGAGTGGACGAATCGTTGTGTCCAAAATATTCCAGTAGAGTTTACAAAAGAGGAAAGAGAAGTCTATGACATGATTTTAGAACTGAAGGATGTGTCACCCATTTTCTCTGGTTCTTTTTCAATGATCACGCTCCAAAAGGAAATGTGTAGCAGTAAAGAGGCTACGTGCTTAACTTTAGAAAATTTACTCCAAAATTGTAATGAGGTCGAAGAAGTAAAATTTGTAGAGGAACTAATTGCAAAATTAATGGCTCTTCAAACGAATTCAAAAGCAGAGAAGGCATATGAAATTATAGCTAAAGCAAATGATAAAGTTATTATATTTACGGAGTACCGCGCGAGTCAAATTTATCTTCAATGGTATTTGCATACAAAAGGAATTAAAAGTGTACTTTTTAATGGAAAATTCAACAAAAGCAAAAGGGATTATATGAAGAGGCTCTTTCAAGAACAAGCTCAAGTACTAATTGCAACGGAAGCTGGAGGTGAAGGGATTAACCTACAGTTTTGTCATCATGTGATCAATTATGATTTACCATGGAACCCTATGAAATTAGAGCAACGAATAGGACGTGTTCACAGATTAGGACAAGAGCAAGATGTCCATATTTATAATCTTGCGATTGCAGATACAATCGAACAAAACATACTGGATTTACTTCAAACTAAAATTGAAGTATTTGAAAAGGTTGTGGGTGAGTTAGACGATATCTTGGCTATTGAAAAAACGATGTAAAAAAAAGCAGGAACATAGGAGGTGGATACATGTTCCCACAACAAGTTCATCGCTATTTACGTGATTTTTTTCAACAAACAGATTGTGCCATTATTGAGGAAGCAGATCATTATTTAACGGTTCAACTAACAATTGAAATGGACAAAAGAATTATGAACCGACCTTTTTATTGGAAATATGTCGAAAGTACAAATGGTACACCATGTCCATCTACATTAACGTTTATCACCAATCAGAATAAGATGAATGGCAGTTTAAATGGTGAAATAGTTCATTTTGGATCATTTCGGCTAAATCAACTTTTTCAAGTAACGAAAGAATTAGGAGCATATGTTCAAATGTATGAAAGAGTGGATAAAACGGTATCGCAAGTTGTTTTAACACCCTTTTTAGGGATCAACTATAAAGTTTCATACTACTGCGATCAAACCAAGGAAATGCTCTATTCGCTTGGTATTAACTTAATGACTGGTAATATTATTGATGATTTTCAAATGTTATTGAATAATTTAGATTTAGGATCAGAGTTACCAGATTCATGTTACCCACTACCATATATCATTAAACCTGTTCGTGCTATACAACGATTAGATGCAGTAATTGAAAATATTATAAATCAGGAAGATCATTCATGGGCCGAACAGGCAAAAAAAAGATGGCAACGTGATCAAAGAGTATTAGATTATTTTTATGAAGAGGTAGAGGAAAAACCTGAGTGCTATGAAATAGAGAAGAAAGCTTTAGAAGAACGATATGCTTCAAAGATTAAAATTGAAATCATTAATGGTGGACTTTTTTATTTAAAATGATAATTTAACTACATGTTTTTGAATGATTTATAAAATGATAAAACCAAATTCAAAAATTGAAAAAACATTTTGTCTGGTATAAGGGGGGATGATGTAATTCACCCTTATACCAAAATGGCAACACTTTAAAATTGATTTCATACCCCTGTAGGTATATAGTTTATTTGTACTAGTGAGGAAATAGGGTAATCTATTTTTGAATATAAGTAAAGGGAGTGGAACGTGATGTTTCATTATACAGCAGATTCTTCTAAAAATATGGAAGAGACAATTGAAAGTTTAAAGGAAAATTTAAAGAATGAACAATTTGGTGTTCAATGGATTTTTAATATCAATGAAAAATTAGAGGCGAAAGGTCTTACTTTGCCACAGAAATATCAAATTTTAGAAGTATGTAATCCGGTTGAAGCACACCGTGTTCTTACAAAGAATCCTCTTGTTAGTTACTTTTTACCTTGTAAAATAATTGTGTTTGAGGAGAATAATCAAGTTAAAGTAGGCATGCCGCTTCCAACTGCACTAATTAGTATGGTGGAAGATCAAGATTTAAAAGAAATTGCTGAGTCAATCGAGAAACGACTTATTCATTGTATTGAGCAAAGTTTATAATTAAATCATTACTATAGAAAATCATTCAAAAAGCTGTTCCAAGGTGAGATCATTTACCTCAGAAACAGCTTTTTGAAGTCTATTAAGGGTTCTTTTTAATAGTAAAAGTATCTCCGAGTAACACCCAATTTTGAGGATATGGGAATCCTAACGCCCAATAACTGACACCTCGTAGTTTAAACCTTTTTATTAAATCAAATTTTGCTTGAGCACTTCTGGCATCTTCAAACCAAACTTCATGTTGTTGTCCATTTTCATCTACATAGCGGAAGAATGGTGATTGGGTAGCGATATCATAGTGAATAATGGTTCCAAATTTTGCGGCACGTCGGATCGCTTCTTGTGGGCTGAATGTTTCGGCTTCTTGTCCTTTAACATGAGGTATTTTCCAATCTCTCGCATAAATTTGGAATCCTAAAAATAGTTTATTTGCTGGGATTACCGTCAAGGCATATTCGACAACCTTTTTCATTTGATTAATTGGTGAAATCGCTTGAGGCGGTCCTAATCGATATCCCCATTCATAAGTCATCAATATCACGAAATCGGCTATTTTCCCGTGAGCCTTATAATCATGCGCTTCATATAAAAGCCCACCTTGTGTGGCACTTGTTTTTGGAGCAAGTGCTGTTGACACAAAATAACCCTTTGGATGAAGGCGATCAACAGCAAGCTGAAGAAATGCATTATAATTCTGTCGATCTGCAGGTAATACACTCTCAAAATCAATATTTAAACCCTTATAGCCTTTCTGATCCATAATTTTAAGGACATTCGCAATTACTTTTTCTTGTAAAACTTTACTAGATAATATGGTATGAGCTAAATTTGATCCTGTTTGAGTAGCTGTGAAGTTTGTAATGGACATCAACGGTACTACGTTTGTTGATTTTGCTGCCTTAATCATTAATTCATCAGGAAACGGTTCTAATGTGGCATCTTCTTTCACTTTATAAGCGAACGGGCTCATATAGGTAAGTAGATTTCCAACATCTTTTATAGATTGTGCGCCCTCTGCAGGAGATTGATACGTATAAGCATTCACTTCAATGGTAGGTTTGAATTTGGGAATAACTAGACGCATTCCAACATATAAAGTAGACGCATTTGAAAGATGATTTTCACTCACAATAGCTTGCACCGTTGTTCCATAACGGTTAGCAATTTGCCATAAGGTATCTCCAGGACGAACTACGTGGGTGATGCCATACGTTGGAATCACAAGTGATTGGCCAATTACAAGGTTATTTGGATTGGGTAATTGATTGATCTGAATGATGGAATTGATATCTACATTGTAGTGAGAAGCAATTTGCCAAAGTGTCTCGCCTCTGCTAACAATATGTATCTCCAAAGCATTCTCCTTCCAATAAAAAATAGTATCATTCCGTAATGTATATGTACAAAAGAATTGGATATGCAAATAACTTTTTAAGAGATTATTTTTTATGAATAAAAAAATTATATCTCGGACTTAATTAGTTACTTTCGAGGATTTGCCATTCTCGGTAAAGCAATGAGCTGTTCGGATTATTAGATGAAGTTTACATGATGAAATTGATGTAAATCAAATTCTACAAATCTATAAAAGGTAGTTCAATATTAACTAAGTGTTAATTTGAAAATGATTCGTAAAACCTAGATTGATTTATAAATCTAGGTTTTTTCTTTGTTCTTTTTAATAAAGAAGAAATTAGCGATGATTTTTTATTAATAAATAAAATTATCAATAGAATTATAGGGGATTAGAACTATTACTATTTACAAATAAACCATAATAACCTTACAGATTTAGTAAATTAGATTAACAAATATGACTTATACTACCAAATGTGGACAAGAAATTGCCCACTTTGAAAGGAGGATTTTTCGCAATACTTAGAAAAAATAGCGATTAAATGGAGGATGTAGTATGAAACATCAAATTTCAAGTTTTTTAGTTGCATCAACAGTTCTAGCTTCAACAGCTCTTACGCCAATTTCCTTAAATGAGGTAAGTGCAAAAACTGTTCAGCAGCAAAAGGTAGAAAAAGGATCAATTCTTGTGGATGGTAAAACAAGAGCGATTACTTTTTCAAAATCAAACAAGCAAAAACTGTATTCAGCTGAACAATTCTCAAAATTAATAACAGCTAAGTATAAATACAATAGCAAAACAAAGACTTATGAAGTATCAAAAATGGTCAATAAGAAACAAGTAAAAGTTACTTTTAAAGTCAATGTTAAAACAGCTGTTATTAATGGTAAGAAAACAAAAATCAACATAGCACCTAAATTGATTGGAAAAAAATTATATATTGAGGTTGGTACATTCGTTAAAGCTTTTGGTGTAGATTTTGATGGAAACTTTTTATCAACTACTGGTTTAGTTAGTGGAGATACATTCGAGCCGCAATGGGTAAATAATTCGACCATTCTTGTTTCGAATGAGGATGTTCAAGATAGTAGAACACTATTACTCAATACTACTACTAAAAAAGTAGTACATACAGTTAAAAGTACAGGATTAGTAGCTTCTCCAAATGGTAAACAAGCTATTTATTCAGATGAAAATGGCTTTGTTTATCTAGTGGATTTAATGTCTAAAAAGACAAAGAAACTGAATGGAGAAGATGATTCGATTAAAACTGAATTTGTATGGTCGCATGATGGCAAAAAAGTGTATTTCATTCAAGGTGATAAAAGTGAAAAGTTAGGTTTAATCAATATTCAAGATGGATCAATAACCACAATTTTTTCAGATAGTTTAAATTATAAAGCAGATTTACATCTGTCAGTTGATGGCAATAAACTACTTTATACAGTAGGTAAAGAAGGTAGTACTTCATTTACTGATGGCAATAATCCAGAAGTAGATCATATTGATCTAACTGGTACAGAACCGCAAATCTACACCTTAAACCTAACTGAATCTACACCAACAGCAGTTGCAGTCACAACTACAACTGACAATAAAGTTTTCCCTAACTTTTTAGCTAATGGAAATATTGTGTACTTAAGTGCAGATACAGAAGATGAGAAACAACTTCCAAAGCTAAAGATGATTGATAAAAACAATAAAACAACTACACTAAGTTCTTCTAAAGGTATTATTTATTCTTGTGTATCACCCAAAGGGGACTTAATGATTTTAGTTGCCGAAAGCAATGGTTCTTCTGTCATTTATAAAGTCAATACGGTTACAAAAAAATTAACGAAGGTAGTTTCGACAAAATTAAAGCTCACTTCATTTAGTGTCTCAAATAATCAGTTAATTGCAGGTACCGTTTCAGGTAAAAATGGTGAAAAAGTGGTTGTATTGAAAAAAGGTTCTTTTGAATTCCTAACAAAATAAATCATAAAGGGGTAAATAAATTATGAAAATGTTTAAACGTATTACAATAGCAGCTTTATCTACAGTTGCAGCAGTAGGATTCACATTTGGTAGTATTTCATCAACTAAAGCAGCTTCATCAAACAAGATTGTTGTAGCTGGATCAACTGCATTACTTCCAGTTACACAACAAGCTGCAAAAGAATTTAAGCGTTCTAATCCGAAAGTATCGATCTCTGTTTCAGGTTCATCTTCTGTTGCTGGTCCTCAATCTGTATTAAGAGGTTCTGCAACAATTGGAGCAGTGGACTGGGATGCTACAAAATCAGTTCCTGGTTTCAGCGCATTCAAAGGATTAAAAGCTCATAAAATTGCTGTCATTCCTTTTGCAACAATCGTTAACAAATCTAATCCTGTTAAAAACTTAACATCTTCACAATTACAAGGTATTTTCTCTGGTAAAATCACAAACTGGAAACAAGTAGGCGGTAAAAATGCAACAATCGTTGTAGTTAACCGTAAATTTGGTTCTGGTACACGCGTAAACTATCAAATGAAAGCCTTAAACGGTAAAAGTTTTATGACTAAAGGTAACTATAAAGAAGTAGGGAAAAGCGGAGAAATGGTTACTTCTGTATCTACAAATCCAAATGCAATTGGTTATGTAGACTTAGCATATGTTAAAGGCAATATCAAAGCTGTTAATTTTAATGGTGTTGCAGCAACAACTTCTAACGTGATCAACGGTAAGTATAAAGTATGGAGCTATGGTTACCTTGTTACGAAAGGAAATCCCACTGGCGCTAATGCAAAATACATTAAATATGTTCAAAGTAGCAAATTCCAAAACGGTTCTTTAAAGAAACTAAAATTCATCCCAGTTAGCAAAATGAAATAAGTTCTTCTTTTCTAAAATATGAAATGATGCCAGCCTTTTATAAGGCTGGCTTTATGTTAGCAGTGAGGGATATTATGGCGAAAATAGAGTATGAGCTACAAGAACCTAAACTTTTAATCAATAAAGACAAGATTGTAAAAGAAAAGGTCTATGTACAAAACCAATTGTTTAAGATATTTTGCTTACTAAGCGTATTATTTCTAGGATTTATCCTTCTATCAATCATCGTATTTATTGGAAAAACAGGATTATTAGTTTTTAAAGATGTGTCACTAAAAGAATTCTTTTTTTCAACTACTTGGGAACCTTTTGAAGAAAAATATGGAGCAGCATCTTTTATTCTAGGTACTTTAGAATTAACAGGTTTAACGCTTTTACTCGCTGCACCTATTTCGATTACTGTTGCGATCTTTACTGCTGAAATAGCACCCAATTGGCTCAAAAAAATCCTTCGACCAATTTTAGATTTATTAGTTGGCATTCCATCCATCGTATACGGATACTTAGGTTTAACATTACTTATTCCATTTATAAGAAAAGTGACAGGGACGATGATGGGAGATGGATTGTTAGCAGCAGCTATTGTTTTAACGATCATGGTTTTACCTACGATTTCACGAATAAGTGATGATGCAATTACTGCCGTATCTTCTGAATTAAGAGAGGCTAGTTATGCATTAGGTGCAACCAGAATGCAAACAATTTTTAGAGTAGTGATCCCTCATGCAAGCTCAGGGGTATTAACGGCAATAATTTTAGGGATGGCTCGTGCAATAGGTGAAACAATGGCTGTCGTGATGGTAATTGGAAACACCCCACAACTAGCTACTGATTTATTAACACCAACAGCAGTACTTACTAGCAATATAGTGAACCAAATTATAGATGTAGAGTTTGATTCTACTTGGAATTACGCTCTGTATATGATGGCATTTTTACTACTGATTCTTTCAAATGTACTAATTTTTATTATTAGAAAACTTCGTACCAAAGGAGTATAAAAGATGAATAGAAGTTTACCTAATAAATTATATAAGAATGTGAATGGGATTAAAGATAAAGTATTTACCATTTTATTATGGGCTGTCACATTCCTTATCTTTATGCTTATTCTAGGGTTACTATTTTATATTTTATCGAAAGGGTTACCTAAAATTACGCCTAGCTTTTTAATTGATTTACCAGATGAAATTGAAAAAGGTGGAGGGGTAGGACCATTTCTATTTAACTCATTTTATGTGTTAGTTATTTCTCTCATGATTTCCATCCCTATTGGAATTGGTTCAGGTATTTACTTGGCAGAATATGCACCAAAAAACCGATTTACAGAATTTATAAGAACTTGTGTGGAAAGCCTAGCTTCAGTACCTTCCATCGTATTTGGTCTGTTTGGTTATATGCTATTTGTGGATCTATTTGATATCGGTTTAACGATTTTAGGAGCGGGTGTTACACTCTCTTTACTAAATTTACCTGTTATTACATCCGTAACAGAAGAAGCTATTCATGCAGTAGATCATGAATTAAGAGAAGCATCCCTTGCAATGGGTGCAACCAAATCACAAACAATCGTGAAAATTGTCATTCCCGCTGCTTTAACGGGAATTTTGAGTGGGATAAGTCTTGCTACTTGTCGTGGATTTGGAGAATCCGCGTTAATCTTATTGGTTGGAGGTACAGGAACTTCTGGTGAGATGTGGGATTGGAGTCTATTTTCTCAAGGAGGAACTTTACCTGTTCAATTATGGTATGTTCAATCTGAAGCACTTGTGGAGGATGCACCTCAGATCGCTCAAAAAGCATCTGCCTTGTTGGTGCTAATTACACTACTATTGAGTTTAGTAATTAGATTCCCAGTATGGATTAGAGATTTTCGTTTTAAAAAAAGTTCTACAAAGAACAATAAATAATCCAATAGTTTTATGGATGAATAATAGCTATCCCATTATTTTCTTATAAGGGATAGCTTTGCTTATTCCTGTATGTATTATTTAATATAATAAAATTTAAAATTGATAATATTTTTATGATAAAATAACTTTTTAGCAAATAGTTGTTAGTGTATAATCATAATAGGTAAATTTGTTTTTAACAACTTAGAATTAGAAGATGGAGATATCATTGGTATCAATAATGGTTTGCAAATTAAATTCACACCAAACGAGTAATCCATTTATTGAAAAGATTTTTACAATTAAGACGGACTGAAAGATTATTTTTCTTTCGTCCGTTTTTTTATTTGAGCATATCCAAGGTAATATCTTCTCAACCCCTTAACTATATAATGAGATTCACCAGAAAAGGAGCAAGTTCATAACGAATATATAAAGGTGGTAATATTCAGCGGGGGATGTAGAAAACCCCAATGATTAAGAATAAAAGAAAAACAAATTCCTATAAAATGATTGTAAAAAAAATTCCCTTTTGGAGACTTTTTTGGATCAAATTTTTCCAAAATACTCTGTACTTGTAAGGATTAATACTCTAATTCGTGTGATAAAAAATAAAAAAATTGAAACTATTTTCCTTTTCTATCGTAGAACATAATAGGAAGGATGATGAATGAAAATGAAATATTTAAAACTTTTTTCCTTGATGATTGTTATGTTATTGCTCAGTGTAGGGTGTTCAGAACAAAGGGGAACTAAAGAAATCGAATCATTCTTAACTGCATATTACAATGTTTCTTACAAAGAAAGTAATAAATTAATCGATAAAATGAACAAAGAACTAGAAGGAAAAAGTGAAGCCACAAATCTCACAGTTGATACACCAAAATTAGGTGAAATCTATCCGAAATCTTTTGAATCTTATTTCACAAAAAAAGGATTTGAAATGTCACTAAAAAATGGCGTATTTAGCATTTTGCCACAACTTGCTATGGGGAAAAAAGTTGATTTTGAATTACAATCAATAAAACAATTATCCTTTGCAGAAAAAGAAGACTACTTGGAGTACGCCTATGAAGTTAAATTAAATGAAATAAAAAATGGTCAAAAAACACTATATACCGATGAAGTGCGTTTTTATGTGGAAGATGAAAATGGCAAATGGAAGATTTCTAATGTTCGATTCTTAAATCGAGAATATGCAAAATAGAGAGGTTAATTTAAAAAGAAAAAGAAGTGGCATCGTGGACTTAAAGGAATAAATTTACTTTCATAAGGGACTACAAATTTGCCCTAGAGATAGTATAAATACTAAATGATTGGAGGGATAGAAATGATACTCGTTTTAAAAACAGTTTTTTTATTTGTAATCGTGCACTTATGCTATCAGTTTATTCGACTTTTAGTGAAAATGAAAAAAGCCAAAATCTTCCCAATTACGAATGAGGAGTTAGTGGCAATTAGAACAAATCCTCAAAAGGGTGTAAACTTACCAACTTTTTCAAAACAAAAACTAGGAATAATCGTATATTCCATATTATTACTGTTCTTAATTGGTTTGTACATAACAAGTGTATTTCTTAAAGATTTAGATGTTTCGTTCTATTTATTGGTGCTTTTTCCTCTATCCGTATCATATAACACTCATTCATATAGCCTCTTAAATTTATTTGCAATAGATGATGATGGAATACTTAATGGTGCACGCTTTGTTCCATGGAAAAGAATGAAATCATTTCGTTTTGAACGGATTGATGTAAACCATCGTTATTATGGATATTCAAAAGAAGTCAATGATGGTTATGAATTGATCGTTGAAACAAAGTTTTCCAAGATAAGTTGTATCGTTACTACAGATGATTCGAAAGAAAAGTTAGGGAAGATTTTGTGTGAGCATGGATTATTGGAGGGAGTTAAAAGTGCAAAAATCGTGGGAAAGACCGAAAATAACTATCTCAAAAACGAAAAGTGAGTGGGTTTGGGATGTAATTGGTTATAGTATTTTTATAGGATCAATAATTATAATACTCTTCAATTGGAACTTACTTCCTGAAAAAGTGCCAGCACATTATAATGCGCTTGGTGAAGTGGATCGCTATGGATCCAAATGGGAACTTTTGATTTTACCATGTATAGGTATTTTTATCATGATTTTTTTACAAGTATTAGAAAGACATCCTGAGTTCCATAATTATCCTAGTCGATTAAATGAATCAAATGTAGAACAGTTTTATTTAAATAGCCGAAAAATTTTAAATAAAATAAAAAATATTTGTTTAATCATTTTTTCTTGTATCATAGTAGAATCTATTTCGATATCATTAGGTTGGGGAATTGGATTTGGAAAGTGGTTTTTACCAATCGCTTTTCTATGTACTGTCATTCCAATTATTTTAGGAATGATTGGGCAGAGGAAGATTCAATAGACAAAAGAATTGTCTTTCTTTATGTATCAAGTTTCAAAAATTTATTAATTCTTATGAATGTTTAGCAAGAGCAGTGATAGTGTTATGGTTGTGATTTTTTGCATATATGCATTTGCAATAATTGTTATCAAAGTGGACCTTAAAAGTGATTTCTTTAAGGTCCACTTTTTCGTCTTTCAAATGTGAAATTATGTATTTGCAATTACTTATTGACGGTATAATTGACTTTGTTATATAGTTAGTTACACAAGTAACTAACCAATCAACTAACTATGTGAGGGGGGATATCTTGAAATTAGATGTAAATAGTGAAGTGCCAATTTTCCAACAAGTAGCTGAAATCATTTCAAATGAAATATTGAATAAACATATTCTTGAAGGGGAGCAAGTACCCTCTACAAATGAAATTGCGGAATTTTATCAGATTAATCCAGCTACTGCACGAAAAGGATTAAATATATTGGTTGAAGATGAAATCTTAATTAAAAAAAGGGGAATCGGGATGTTTGTAAAAGAAGGTGCAAGCCAAAAAATTCTGACGCAAAGAAAAAATGAATTTTATCAACATTTTTTAATGCCTTTGTTAGAAGAAGCAAACCGTTTGGGAATATCGCTTGAAGAAGTAAAACAACTTATCGATAAGCAGGGGGAATAAGGATGACTGTCATTCAAATGCAGAATGTTTCGAAAGAGATAAAAAGTCGTGTCATATTAAATCATCTAAACTTTAACTTTGAAGAGAACCAGATCATTGGATTCCTTGGGAAAAATGGATCTGGAAAAACATCACTTATGAAAATCATTGCAGGTGAATGGGACACAACTTCCGGTGATGTTTTGGTAAATGGTCAAAAACCTTTTAACAATCAAAATGTGTTAGGGAAAATTTGCTTTATCCAAGAAGGAAATAATTTTCCTAGTCATATGAAAATCTCAGATTTGCTGAAGCTATGTAAAAATTTCTATCCAAATTGGAATCATGACATTGCCGATACCCTTCTAACTCTTTTTGATTTAGACAGTACAAAAAGAATAAAAGAACTATCCAAAGGGATGGAATCGGCAGTTGGTGTACTAGTAGGTATCGCCAGTCGCAGCGAAATCACAATTTTCGATGAACCATACATCGGCATGGATGCTAACGCTAGAAAGAAATTTTATCAATTTCTTTTAAATGATTATATAGAAATGCCTAGAACGATTATTTTTTCAACACATTTAATTGATGAAGTTAGCACTTTGTTCCAAAAAGTATATGTGATTAATAAGGGAAAATTACTATTAGAAATTTCAACAGAAGAATTACAAGAGGTTGTTTACTCTATTTCCGGACCGAGAGAGGAAATGGAGAAGATAAAAGATCAATTCATTATTTTAGACGAGAAGTATTTTATGGGGAATGGTGAAATAGTCGTTTTTGATCAGGAGAAACAACATGATGATGCATTACCTTCAGGGTGTAAGAAAAATATAGTAAATGTGCAAGACATAATCGTTCATGTAACAGAGAAAGGGGAACAATTACGATGAATCGTGTACTTTCGGCAAAAAAGATTATTGAAATAAAAAGCTTGCAATCGATCAATATTTTTTGGGGATTCTTTATTTTCTTTTTAATTTTAAATTTTACGCTCGCCACTTCCTTCAATTACTCTTCAACGATGTATATGAGTAGTTTTGCAGTTTATATTTTCTTATTCATATCAAATCATATATCGATTAAAAATAGTTTTCATTATTGCATTCATTTTGGTGTAACGCGTGGTGAGTTTATCAAGGCCAGCTTTGTAAGTAGTATTCAAAGAACAATCATAATGGTGCTAATTAATATAATCTTACTTTTAGCTGTCAATGGAGTTATAACTGCATTCAATGTAAATAACTTTACGATGTTTAGTTGGAGTAATGTATTTACAGGTCATTCATTCATCTTGTCCAATATTTGGATTGATTTTTGTATAGGGACTTTCGTTAGTAGTATGGCTATGTTAAGCGGTGCGCTACATTATAAATGGGGATTAGTCGGACCATTAAGCATTGCCGTGATCCTTCTTTTATCGACAACGATACCTACCACTCGGATTCATCTTCTGGATGTATGCAAGGATATTTTTGTTCAACAATCCATCGGCTCTTTTGGTTGGTTATTAGTTGCAGCCGTAATTGTATGGGGATGTATCTACTTATTGTTACAAAAAGTGGATTTAAAAAGATAACTTAAGAATTTGATAAAAATGCAGATGCAACATTTTACGCAGATAATCGTCTATAATTGTTAATGAGTGAACCAGTTAGGATGATATTTTTGAAAAAACTCATTAAAATTGTGATGGTGCTAGGTGCCTTTGTGGGGTTTATCTATATCAACCAACAATGGTTGCAGCTGACAAAGTACTCCGTTGTTTTAAAGAAATTGCCTAAGAAAATGGACGGTTTACGTATTGTACAAATATCAGATCTACATCATGCAAGATTTGGTGACAAGCAAAGGCAACTCATTCAAAAGGTGAGGGAGCAAAAGCCAGATATCATTGTTATTACGGGAGATTTAGTAGATCGCTACAACTATGATTTAGATCGTAGTTTAGAGGCAGTCAGAGGTTTTGTGAAAATTGCACCTGTATATTATGTAGTTGGTAATCATGAAGTATCAACAAATGATACTGATCATATCAAAGCGAAGCTAACCGAGATAGGCGTACATGTATTATCAAATCGTTCGGAAAACTTTTCAATGAACGGTGCAACCATACAAATTATCGGTATTGATGATCCTCTTAGTGGTAAAACAACGGATGAAATGCTTAATCTAGCATTGAATGGTGTTGATCCATCAAAGTTCCAAATTTTACTTGCTCATAGGCCAGAATATTATAAGAATTACGTGCAACATGGTGTGGATTTAACATTCAATGGTCATGCACATGGTGGACAGATTCGAATTCCAGGGCTAGGAGGGATGATCGATCATCAACTCCATTTATTTCCTTCACATATTGATGGTGTGGAGCAAATTGGCGATATGACACAAATTATTAGCCGAGGTCTAGGTAACAGTGGATCAACTATTCGAATTTTTAATCGACCAGAAATTGTAGTGGCCGAATTACATGCAAAATAAGAAATAATAGGGTTCTTCGAAAGGTTATTTTCAACTTTTGAAGGGCCCTATTTTTGTAAGGAAATAGCTAATCCTGAATAATAAAATGTAAACAGTCGTTAAAATACTTGTATTGAAGCATTACAAATTAACAAACAAAGTGCCGGGAAGTTTTCTCGGCACTTTGTTTTCAAAAACTATTTTCTTTTATTGTCAAAATCAATTAGTACGGTTGGCTTTTTCTTTGTTTCGAAGATCATATGAATATGAAATTTAGTTTGATCCACTTTCACGACATTAACAATTTTGCCTTTACGCCCTTTAATTTTTAGTTCTTCGTTAACTAAAGGAACTTTTCTAAGGAGCTGACTTAATACAATCTCTTTATGATCCAAAAATTGAACAGTAAACATAATCTCTTATCTCCTTTTCTAAAAATTTAAAAGGTAGAATCACCTTGTTTACGTTCATTTTATGAATAGATTTGTAATATAGAACAATTCTGAGAGACTTATATCATTAGTTCAAAATATGACTAAGAGCATGGTTTTTACTTAATATTTTTAATAGACTATATCCCATAAGAGCACCTGTAAATGAGCTAATCGCAAAAGCAGGGACTAAGCCAAATAATGTTGCTTCTTGCCCTAAAACCAGAACAGCAATTGGGTAGGTTGCGATTGCCCCAAGTATTCCTGTGCCAAAAACTTCTCCTAAACCTGCAAACTCGATTCTTTTTGTTTTTGCATAAAGAATGGATGCCAGTAGTGCCCCAATCATACTACCAGGATATGCAAATACTGTACCTGTTCCCATCATGATTCTTAAAGTAGAAGAAATAAATGCTTGTAAAATAGCATACCATGGCCCCAATAGAACAGCTGATAACACATTGGCAAAATGTTGGATCGGGAATATCTTCACAAAGCCTAGTGGAATATAAATAACATTACTTGAAACGGTTGTAATAGCTGCAATTATAGCTGTATACGTTAGTTTTTTCGTTTTATTCAAGTCCTTCATTTTATCTCCCCTTTGCCTATTTAGAAACAATATTGTCCATCACTTCATCTGGTTGAACCTGTTTCTTAATGACTCCGTTTTTATATAGCCATTTAGCTGCTTTTTGCCAGCTAGCTTTTTCTTGATAGCCGAATGGGACACCTTTTTCCTCCATTAGGGGTAGTAGTATTTCTAGACTTTTCGTTTCAACATCTTTTTTTAATGGGAAACTATCGTTTTCATGGTCTAGTAAAATTTGCAAGCCTTCTTTTGGGTTTTTCTTAACGGTTTCTTGCCCTTTTGTGACTGCTTTCCAAAATCTTTTGATCGCATCTCTTTTTTGATCGAACGTTTTTTGACCTGTAACCAGTACTAATTCGTAATTATCGGGTACACCATAATCACTATCTTTGATCGCATGCATATTATAGCCTTCTTTGTTTAACAGAACATATTCGTGATTGATATATCCACCTGTAATAGCGTCTACACGATCTGTAGCAATAGCAGGAATTAAGTCAAAACCGACATCGGTCATTTTTACTTTACTAAAATCGCCGCCATCAGCTTCAACCATTTCCTTGATCGTTGCTTCACTTATTTCACTTGATGAATACCCTACATTCTTACCTTCTAAATCCTTAGGTGTTTTAATGCCAGATGATTTTTTGGCCATTAGCGTATCTAGAGAATGTCTAACAAGTGCTGCAACTGATACGATTGGAATCCCTTCTGATTTAGATAGAATGGCTTGATTTTGATAACTAATCGCTAAATCTACTTTTCCAGTAGCAGCAAGTTTTAAAGGATCGTTTGTATCAGCTGGCATTTGAATGTCTACATTTAAGCCTTCATCTTTGAAATAACCTTTTTGTTGTGCAACGTAAATTGCTGAATGGACTGCATTCGGATACCAATCAAGCATGATACTTAAATTATCTAGTTTTTTTCCACTTTCATCGGTAGTTTGGTCTTTTCCATTACATCCTGTAATGAATACGGCTAGAGATACTAGCAATAGTATACTGATCCATTTTTTCATCAATTAACATCTCCTATAATTCATCTATTTATCTATCTTGTATGATTCCATTTATGGGTTACTTTCTTTTCCATCCAAGAAGCTAGTGCAAATAACAGAATGCCCACAATTGTAAGAATAGTGATGGCTGCAAAAACACCTTCAGCATTTAAATTTCCAGACATTCTCCGACTGTAGTAGCCTAACCCTTCACTAGCTCCGAGCCACTCACCGATTGTTGCCCCAACGAGTGCAAAAACTATTGCCATCTTAAACCCTGAGAAAAAAGAGGGGAGGGCCATTGGAATATGTAGCTTTTGAAATATTTGAAAACGAGATGCCCCCATTGAACGTAATAATTCGATATATTCTTTGTCGCATGACTTTAATCCATCATAAGTACCAACCACTATCGGGAAGAAACAGATGAGGATTGTTACGGCAACCTTACTCCAAATGGTATAGCCAAACCACAGCACAAAAATAGGGGAGAGTGCAATGATTGGAATCATTTGTGAAATCACAACTGCAGGATAGAGAATCTTCTCAATTGTTTTTGAAAAGAACATGCAGACAGCTAAAATAACACCCCCGATCACAGCAATGACAAAGCCGATAAGGAATTCAAGCATGGTGGCACTCAAATGTTCCAAGATTAAAGGACGCCAATTATCCATGATCATACGTACGACGTTAGTGGGTGCGGGTATGATAAAGCTTGGAATCTTATCAGTTTGGACGAGCCATTCGATCACACCAAGAAAAATAATTGAAACAATCAAAAAAAGGCTATAAGTTTGCAAAAAATGTTTAATCTGTTTCATTTGAAATTTTCTTCTCCAATTCTTGTCGTAATGTTACGATTTTTTGGGAATGAATCATCTCTGGAATACGAGGTCTTTGAAGCTCTATTGAAATCTCTTCAAGATCATGATTGCGATGTAATAATAGAATACGATCACTTAAGTAGATGGCTTCTTCTAAATCATGTGTGATAAAAATAATTGTTTTGTTTAAATCTTGCCAGATGGATAATAGCCAGGATTGCATTTCTCTTTTCGTTAATGCATCAAGAGCTCCAAATGGTTCATCAAGTAGTAGTACATCTTTGCCTGTTAATAATGCTCGTAAAAATGCAACACGTTGTCTCATGCCACCAGACAACTGCTTAGGAAGCGCATTTTCGTAGTCACTTAATCCAACGCGTTGCAACCACATTCTTGCTTCTTCTTTTGAAATATGTAAGTCTTTTTGAATTTCGGAAGCAAGCATAATATTTTCAAGAATGCTTCGCCAAGGAAGTAGCAGGTCTTTTTGTGGCATGTAGCCGACATCACCAAGGGAAATGTCGTTTTCATTAATTTGAATTTCACCTTCCTCTGGTCGAAGGAGCCCAGTTATCAGTCTTAAAATTGTACTTTTTCCTGTACCGCTTTTTCCGATGATTGAAACAAATTCACCTTGCTGTACTTCCATATTTAAGTGAGAGATGACTTTCTTTTTGCTCTTATTTTCATCTGTAAAACTATACGATACATCTTTTAGAATAAGTGCCATTTTCATATCCTTTCTAAATTAAATCAAATAAAAAACTGCTTTCATGGAATAGAAAGCAGTTTTGACTAGAACATCATACAAATGATGCTAAACTACTTTCCTCCGCTAGAATGATCTAGATCAGGTTCAAAGGGTACAATCTCAGCCGATAGGCGCCCCTAGTAGATGTATTTATTTAATTTTGTTTGCTTAAATGAATTATTTTAGTACACAAAAAAACCACTCGAGGTAGAGTGGGTTACATAACAAATTTCATGAAAGACGACTCACTTCCCTCCGCTAGTTTGAACTAGATCAGGTTCAAAGGGTTTAGAACAAGTTGTTCAGTCTCAGTCCGTATGGGACACCCCTAGTGCTATTTAATTTTCAATATCTAGCATATCATTAAATTTGTTAGATGCAAGGCTTTTCACAAAATTAATATCTGTGAAGGAATTTTCTTCCCAAAAAAAGAATAATTAAAACAACACTTTCTTTATTGTAATAGTGTATTTGGATCCATTTCTTAAATGATTTTCTAGTTAAAAATAAATGAACAATTCAAGTATTCAGATAGTACTTCTTTTCTAGTTTTATTTCTTAGTATGCTGCTTCAGATAGCGCTTTTTTAATAGATACAGCATATACAATACCCTCATTTAATGTTCGTATTTAAATCAAATCTTTGAATGAGGAAATGGATTTATTTGCTAAAAAATTTAAGAAAGGGCATATTCGAAAAAATTCCTGCATAAGTTTTAATTTAACCATATATTTCTTACAGTGTAATGAGAATAGATGAGGAGGGGATACTTTGCTCGTCGATGGTGTGTTTTCAGGTGGAGGTATAAAAGGTTTTGCATTTGTTGGTGCACTTCAAGTGTTAGAGGAAAATGATATTCATTTTGAACGAGTTGCTGGAACGAGTGCAGGAGCCATATTGGCGGCTTTCCTCGCTGCAGGATATACGGTAGATGAAATTGAGACGATGTTAGATGAACTCGATGTGACTACATTTTTAGATCCTCCAAAAACTGTATTACCATTTCCATTTATGAAGTGGATTAATCTCTATTTTAGAATGGGACTATACCAAGGGAAAGCACTCGAAAAATGGTTTTATGAAAAACTTTCGGATAGAAATGTCTATACATTTGATGATTTGCCTACAGGTTCTTTGAAGCTTATTGCATCTGATTTAACAAACGGTACAATGTTGGTCCTTCCAGATGATTTGAGTAAGTATGGAGTGAATCCTGGCACATTTTCGGTTGCTAAAGCTCTTCGAATGAGCTGTGGAGTCCCTTTTTTCTTTCAGCCAGTGAAGTTGAAGGTTTCAAAAGGAGAATCCATTGTTGTCGATGGCGGTGTTTTAAGTAATTTTCCAATATGGCTATTCGAAGATGAAAGTGGTAAGAAGGAACGTCCTGTTCTCGGTTTAAAGTTAAGTAATCCAAGAGAAGATATGGAACCGCACAAAATTAATAATGGACTCAATTTATTTGAAGCCCTTTTTACTACGATGAAAGACGCCCATGACGAGCGTTATATATCACGCATACATGAAAAGAATATAATTTTCATTCCTGTTGAAAATTATAGTGCGACTAAATTTGATCTAGATGATGAAACGAA